>JAJYLN010000034.1 GCA_021787665.1 bacterium | reverse complement strand
ACGATCACCGATGAAGCGATACAGGAATATATCAAGCAGCAGGAAGGGGAGCAGGTTGCCGATGACAGTCAATTTCAAATTGACGGGTCTCCGAACCTACCGCCTTCAAGGCGGTAGTCATTCAGTCGTGATGAGGCTGCCCGTGTCCACGGTCAGATACGTGTCCTTGCCGAGGTACAGGATCGGCTTTACCGCGCTGCAGTCGATGGTCTCGGACCCGCCCTTCAGCCCTTCTGCCTCGTGGACATGGGCGATCCTGCCCACGAACAGGTCGTGGTCGCCGGACGGGATTATTTCCTGTACGCTGCACTCGAAGGACGCGTACGCGAGCTTCACGATGGGGACATCGAGCTGGATGTGCTGCCCGAGCTCGATGCCGAACTCCCTGATCTTGTCCACGTCTCTTCCGCTGCAGCCCCCGAGCCTGACGACGGTCCTTAGATAGCGAAAGTCCACGAAGTTTGCGGAGAACACCCCGGACGCCTTGATCAGCCCGTGCGTGAACCTCTTCTGCGAGATGGACACGATGTATACCATGGGGTTTTTCGATATGCCCGTCTGCCACACGGCAGGCATGAGGTTCGTCCTGCCTCCGTGCCTCGATCCAATCAGCGTCACGACATTCGGGTAAAATTGATAGAATCCTGTCATAAGACCTCCGGTTATTCTGCGGTACCATAACATGACGGACGGCCATCCTGCAAGCTATGGGTGGAGAAGGACTTGCCCACTTTTATTGTCCGGATATAAGCTTCGGGCCGTTGAGGAAAGAAATGGGTATTCGTATCGTAAAATATTACTATAAAATTTATCATGACACTACTGAGTATTTTGCTACTATGACAATCAATAGAGAATCATCACCGATGACTATCTCCTGAAACAGATTGATTGGTAATTGTCTTGATATGGGTGTTGAGTTGTTATATATGGTCAAAAGAGGTGTACTCGTTCCATGAACCTATTGAGGGTCGCACTTGCTCAGATCAACAGTCAGGTTGGAGCTCTGGACAGGAATGCGGAAAAGATAAAACGCTTCATTGCGGATGCCAGAAGGCAGAAGGCCGACATCGTGGTCTTCCCGGAGTTGGCACTAACCGGCTACCCCCCGGAGGACCTGCTCCTGAAGCCGGGGTTCATCAAGGCAAGCCTGCATGCTTTGGGCACTATTGTGAAGGCTACGGCCGGGATGAACGCGATAGTGGGCTTCGTCGAGCTCGATGCTGACCTCTACAACGCAGCGGCGTTCATTCACGACCGGAAACTCGTTGGTACGGCACGGAAGGTCTTCCTGCCGAACTACGGCGTATTCGATGAGTTCCGCTATTTTCAGAGAGGGACATCCTCGCCGGTCTACAAAATAGGCGACATCATCGTCGGCGTGAACATCTGCGAAGACATCTGGTATCCTGACGGCCCCATACTCGGTCAGGCGCTGGGCGGCGATGCAGAGGTCATCATCAACATCAATGCCTCACCGTACCATGCAGGCAAGCAGATGACCCGGGAGCGAATGCTCGCCACACGGGCACAGGACAACGTCGTGGCTGTAGTATCTGTAAACATGGTCGGTGGACAGGACGAGCTCGTGTTCGATGGTGGAAGCGTCATCTTCTCTGAGTCCGGGCAGCTTGTTGCAAGAGCGAAACAGTTCGATGAAGAGCTGCTGGTAGCGGATATCGATGTCGATGCTGTGCTCAGAGCTCGGCTGCACGATCCGAGGAGGAGGGAGGACAAGCTGACCTTTGAATCGGATGCAATGGTCAGAGAATACGTGGTAGGCCGGGGATCCGAGGACAAAGGCCGCAGGGCAAGGATCAAGAACACGGTGCATGACCTGTACGCGCACGAGGAAGAGCTGTATAGAGCACTGGTCACCGGTACAAGGGACTATATCGTAAAGAATGGCTTCAAGAAGACCGTGATAGGGCTGAGTGGAGGCATCGACTCGTCCCTCGTTGCCTGTATTGCGGTAGACGCTGTGGGAAAGGACAATGTCGTCGGCGTGTTTATGCCTTCCATGTTTAGCTCCAAAGAAAGCAAGGAAGATGCGTCCGAGCTTGCTGAGAACCTCGGTATAGAATTGAAGGTGATCCCCATAGCGGACGTCTATTACGCCTACCTGAAGACGCTTGCACCGCACTTGCATAATCACACGGTAAACAGCGAAACTGGATCGGGCAAGCATTCGTTCAAGGGCAGTGGCGGCAACATAACCGTAGAGAATATCCAGGCACGCATACGGGGAAACCTTCTGATGGGACTTTCCAACGAATTCGGCTGGCTCGTTCTTACTACGGGCAACAAGTCCGAGATGAGCACCGGGTATGCCACGCTCTACGGTGACATGGCCGGCGGCTACGCCGTCATAAAGGACGTCTCAAAGATGCTCGTGTACAAGCTGGCCGGATACAGGAACGGGGCGAGGCCCGGCGAACCAATACCGGCAAGGGTCTTTTCGAAGCCTCCGACCGCCGAGCTCAGACCCGGACAGAAGGATGAGGACTCCCTGCCGCCGTATCCAACACTCGACCCGATACTCGCCATGCTCATCGAGGAGGACATGAGCGTCGAGGAGGCGATATCCTCGGGCAGTGATAGGCGCACCGTTTTGAAAGTCCAACACCTCATAGACGCGAGCGAGTATAAGCGGAGGCAGTCCCCGCCGGGGGTCAAAATAACCAAGAAGGCGCTCGGTAAGGACAGAAGGATGCCCATAACGAACAGGTATAGAGAGTTAATTCAGAAGTGATAGAGTTAAAGAGTTCTGGAGTTCAAAAGATATTCACGATCTTGCTGCGGATATCCCCGGGCAAACGGATAGATCATGCTGACGATCGAAAACTTACATACCAGCTATAACGGCATAGAAGTGCTTCATGGCATAAGCATGAAGATAGCAAGGGGCGAGAAGGTCGCGTTGCTTGGTGCAAACGGCGCTGGCAAGACGACGACGCTCGCGAGCATCGTCGGTATTGCGAAGGAAAAATCCGGCGTGATCACCTTCGACAAGCAGGACATCACGAACATAGAAACGTACAACGCTGTAAGAAAAGGGATAGTGCTCATCCCGGAAGGCAGGCACGTCTTTACCAGACTCACGGTGGAAGAGAATATCCTCATCGGCGGGTTCCTGATGGCGGACCGGCGCGATAGGCTGGGCGAACAGCTCGAACGAATGTACACGATGTTTCCTCTTTTGAAGGACAGGAGGAGGCAAATGGCCGGTACACTGAGCGGTGGGGAGCAGCAGATGCTGGCGATCGCAAGGGGACTCATGGGTAGCCCGAAACTCATGTTGCTCGACGAGCCTTCACTCGGGCTCTCTCCTATCATGGTGTCCAGGGTATTCAAAATTGTTGACGAAATAAACCATTCCGGTGTTTCAATCCTCATTGTCGAGCAGAACGCCAATATCGCACTCGAGTTTACCGACAGGACCTACGTACTCGAGCTCGGACATATGAATTTGTCCGGACCATCGGAGGTATTGAAGGACAATGAGAGGATAAAAATGGCATACCTCGGTATGTGAAAACGATGGTCTGATCGTTGCGTCGTTTGCAGCAGATGAATGAAAGGGAGGATACATGTCCAAGAGGCTAACAAGGAAAAAACTGAAGCAGAAGGATGAGTTTCTGACAACACTGGAAAAAGTGTTGAAGGTAGCAGCATTAAACAGATCGTACCTCATTGTTGCCGGTATCATACTGTTGTTTACTGCTATCTTCGCTTCCGTAGGTTTCTATTACTACAAAGACTACTCCAAGAAGGGCAGCCTGGAGTATTTCAGAGACCTGCAGTTGTACGAGGTTGCACAGAAGACCCAGGACAAGAAAGACATCATGACTGCACTGCATGCATTTGAGGCGTTCAAAACAAGGTTTAATCTTCTCAGCATCTCGAGGCTTGCATCCCTGTATATGGGGAACTGCGAGTATATGCTCGGCGACTATGACAAGGCCATTATTGACTATAAAACATTGGTCTCGGATTTAGGGGGAAAACAGGGCTATCTCTCCGCAATAGCAAATAACGGCATTGTACAGGCAGATATTGCAAAGAACGACTGCAAGACTGCCATACCTTTGATACGTACCTTGCTGAACGATCGTAACAATGCGTTTCTGCTGTTGACCTATGTGCATGCAGTCGATTGTTATTTACAAATGAAACAGCCCGGCAGTGCCATAGATTTGTTGAAGGAAGGCCTTAAAAAGTACAAAGACAATAAAGTGATTGAACCACAACTTACAGATTTGATTACGTACGTGAAGGCGAATGGGCAGAATAATATCATAAACTTTAAAACAAGAAAGTTTTGATAAAGCATACAATACGATTGCTCTATGAGAATAATTATAGCACGAAGCCTCTTACTTGCAAGTATATCGATATCTGCAGTCCAGCCGCTTTTTTCTTATCGAATCACACCTGCTAACTATTTGATATTACACACCAGCCTACGACTAAACCATAATGAGCTTTGTGCGCCAATTATAAAAGGTAATGTCCTTTATCAGGGATTACATAACGGTACTATCCTTTCCCAGGATATTGAAAATCAAAGAGTATTATGGCAATTCAAGGGTAATGAGAGCCCTACAAGCACCTTTCTTTACCATGACACTATGGTCGTGACAACTTTAAAGGGTCTTGTATATGCCCTGAACGGTAAGACAGGCAAGCTGCTATGGAGCTACAACACACAAAAACAAATACGGTCCGGGATCAGGGCTTATGACTCCATGCTGTATATTCAAACGACGCTTGATACATTGTATGCGTTTAGCTTAAAGGATGGCTCTCTGCTATGGCAATTCACGTCAAAAAACGTATTGGGCGGTTTGACCATTTATTCGACCCCTACGCCATACATTTCCCATGGTATTATTTTTACCGGATTTTCGAATGGTGCTGCGGTCGCTCTCGATGCGAGGACTGGTAAGCTGATATGGGAGAAAAAACCGACCGTGCTGAGGCAGTTACAGGACATGGTAGCTTCCCCGGCCGGCAATCACGATGCGGTTGTCTTTGGCAGTTACGATAATGGGGTATCATGTCTGAACAAGCATGATGGGACCATGGTGTGGGAACGCAACGATCTGAAAAGGCCGCTCGGGTTATACAGTACCGGCAATGCAGTTTATGTAACACGCTCAACCGGGGAGCTGTACAGGCTTGACCTGAGGACCGGAGACACGATCTGGAAGGCCAGCCTTGGAAAGCAGGTAAATCTCTTTACTCCTTATAAGGTAAACAATCTTCTCATCGTAGGCGTCGCAGAGGGACATAACAAGGGAATTGTCGTGCTGGATCCGGACGACGGCACGATGCTCCAACGGCTTTCCATTGTTTCCGGCATATCCGCCGGACCGGTAATTGCAGGTAATAAGATCTACGTGGTATCTAATGGGGGCTTTCTCTATGGCTATAAGATCAGTACTATCCAGCATCGAAAAGTATTCCATCAATTGAATCCCCTTCGAGGCTGAAGACTGGGTTCCTGAAGGTAAGCGTGTCGGGGCACGCAGAGCGCTTCCTTCCTGTTTTACTTGAGGTACTTATTGAGGTCTATGAGGCCCTGCTGGGCGCTGCCCACCGTGGCTACGATGGTCTTCCGGTAACGATGGGTCGTGGCGTCCTTCTCTTCGAGCGATATCTCCTCTGCCTGCTCCATCGTGTTGCCTGCTGCGTCGAGGATGAGCTTCAGATAGGGCCTCTGGGGTACAGTGTCGTTTGTTTTGGTGACCACGCCTACCTCGTTGGTATCGAGCCTTACCACCGAGCCGATGGGATATATACCGAGATTCTTGATGAAAGCCTTGACGTAGTCCGCATCGAAATCTTCATGTGCCCGGCTGCTCAGCAACTCCATGGACTCTTTTGGATCGAACCTCCTCTGGTACGGCCTCAGGGTCGTCATCGAGTCATAGGTATCGGCTATCGCAATGATCTTCGAGCCATGCGGCTGGGACATGATGCCGTCAGGCCGCGGGTAGCCGGAAAGGTTGTATCTGAGATGGTGATAGAGAACAAAATGGGCAGTCGCATCGCTTATGCCGCCTATTTCCTTGATAATATCCCTGCCGTAAACAGGGTGTTTCTTCATCTCGTCCCACTCATAATCACTCAATGCTGATGGTTTAAGTATGATCCCTCGATTAATTCTTGTCTTTCCAATGTCATGCAGAATACCGGATAGTCCTACGAACAGCAGGTCGTCACCTTGCAAGCCGAGCTCCTGGGCGAGCGATAGGGAAAGGATCCCGACGTTCACAGAATGGTTGAACGTATACTCGTCATAATCCTGGAGCATGGTAAGGCAGAGGAGCGTATTCTTATCCTTCAGCATGGCTTCGTTTAAATCGCTGATCATCTCTTGTATCTTTGTTTTCTCGGGGAGATGACCGAGCCTCAACTCGCCCATCATATTGACGACCTCGTCTCTTGCCGCCGTGTAGGTTTTAAAGATCTCGATCTTGACGTCATCCTCTATCTTCCTTATCTCCACGCCCCTGACCCCCATGTTCTTGAGCCTTTCCGGCAGCCCTTTCTGCTTCTTCAGCTCTTCCATAGGTACCGTCAGGCTCTCCAGCAGGATGAGTATCTCTTTCTCGTTTATCGTCCTGAAGAAGACGATCCCGTTGACTTCGAGACTGATGAGCCTGTCTATGAACTCCTCAACTCCTTTCGTCGTCGTATAGAGGGGGGTTCTGTCGACGAGGAGTGTGTTCTTTACGATAGCGATAACCAGCTCCCTGCGCGTTTCAAGCAGTTTATGAAGGGTCTCGTTGATACCGCGGACCGCTGTTTTTATTGTGGGGTGCGTCTTTGGATAGAGTGACAGGTTTTTTACGATTCCTGTCATCAGGGTCACCAGCGTGCCGAATTGACTGTTGTCAGACATTTATTCTTTTCCCGACCTCGTAGAGCGTGCTCCATGCTGTTCCCCGTATGTGCGCGTCCTTGTTCTCCAACAATTTTACAAGGTTGGCAAGGGCGACCTCGTTCATCGTGAGGGCGAGGGCCTTTATCCCCGCGAGCTTTATTTCGGGGTATTGCTTTGGCAGGAGCGCCGCGGAACCGAAGATGGAAGTAATGATAACATTGACTGCATCCCTTCCTCCGATCTCACCCAGCACGAGCAGAGCATCATGCTTGATGGAATAGGGGATGGCCTCATCGGACAATAAGTGCTGGAGCCGGGGCACGAATGCTGTTCTCTTATATTTGCCTATCATGCTTATGGTCAGGCTTATCATCCTCTGTTCCGGGGCCCCGGCAATGAGCTTGTCGATTATACTGTTGCCCGTAGTTGTGTTCAGATCGAACAACGCCTGCAGCGACCGTTTCTTTATCCTGACATCGCTGCTCTTCAGGCCGTGGGCCACGGTGTGCTCCGGAGCGGGTTTCATGCCTGCCGCCGTGTCGATGGCCACGGATGCAGCTCTGTAATTGCCGGAGAGCATGATCTTTTCCAAGTGATGGGACGCATCTTTCCCGAAGACCGAGAGCGCCCTTGCAATGAACTTCAGCGATTGCATGGTCTCTGTCTTTATCATGATTTCCGAGAGCTCCTGCATAGCAGGCTCCCCGACTATCGTTGCGATAGCGATGGATGAGTCGTAATAATAGGGATTACCCATTGCTATCGGCGCGGTGACCTGCTGGAGCATACCCTTCTCCAGCGCAATGAGTCCGACCTGTTTTCCTGCCATCGCCACGATCGTCTGGCCCCTTTTGTTCTGGTAGGCGTGCTGCGTATAGGTCCTTATTGCAATGAGGGGTATCTCGTATTTCTCTATGTCCACGAGTCTCTGTATGATCACGATGAGCGCATCGGATAGTTCGGCATACCGCAAAGGATTGGCCTCCTTATCGATAAGATTTATAAACCTGATCGCCTCCTGCTCGTCGTCCGAAAGGTCCTGTACGACGTTTTCGAGCTCAACGGTATCTTCGGGCGTCTCCACCTGCTGATCTGACTCCTCCTCAAGCTCTTCGCGGATCGTATCATAGTCGACTTCTTCCACCTCTATACCCGAGATATTGCCGCCGAGTAAAAGCTGCTTCATGCTCTTGTCTCTGGGGAGTATGAGGTCTCCTCTCGATACCAGCTGTACGAATGTGATCAATTCCTGGAGCTTGACGGTGTTATGGATAATGAGGGCCTTTATCCTTTTGTAAAACAGCAGTTTTGAGAGCTTGCCGAACCCATCGAGCACAACGCTGCCTATGGATATGTTTCTTCTATCGACCGAGTATATGGCGGTATTGACGCCCCCGAGCTGCTGCTGAATGGTGTTGAAGATACGGGTCGATGCCACGGCGAGGTAGGAGTGCCCCTCCGGATAAAAGGAGAACAATCGTATGAGCTTCTCCATCTCCGATAATATGGTCGTTTCCGGTGTCGTGTTTTTTGTATTCATTATAGCCAGATTTACGTATACGCCATCTGCAGCGTTTCTGCAATGAAAGAATCATTCGTGTTTAAGGGGTCAGTTAATAATACAGAATGACCGTTCCAGACAAATGTCTGAAAATGGCATGATACCGCTGACCAATATTGACGATGGGCTATAAGTGATTATTTTTTAGGATAAAGGAGAAAAATCATGGGAAAAGTAATAGGCATAGATCTGGGTACTACTAACTCCGTCGTCGCCTTTGTTGAGAGGGGGGAGCCCATCGTCATTCCCAACGAGGAAGGTAGCAGGCTAACGCCGTCTGTTGTGGGGTTTACCAAAGAGGGAGAGATTCTGGTAGGTCAGGTGGCAAAGCGTCAGGCAGTAACGAACGCAGAGAATACGGTATATTCTATAAAGAGGTTCATGGGAAGACGGTACGGCGAAGTAACGCAGGAAATGAAGATGGTGCCCTACAAGGTCGTGTCCGCTGACAATCAGGACGTGAGGGTCAATATAAAAGGAAAGCTGTATTCACCTCCGGAGATCTCGGCCATGATACTTCAGAAGCTTAAGAAGGCTGCAGAGGCGTATCTGGGCGAAAAAGTTACCGAAGCGGTTATTACCGTCCCGGCATATTTCAACGATAGTCAGCGCCAGGCGACCAAGGACGCGGGGAAGATAGCAGGGCTCGACGTGAAGAGGATAATCAATGAGCCGACCGCGGCAGCGCTCGCGTACGGGCTCGACAAGAAGAAGGAAGAGGTCATAGCGGTCTACGACTTCGGCGGAGGCACGTTCGATATCTCGATTCTCGAAGTAGGGGAGAGCATCGTCGAGGTGAAGTCCACCAACGGAAACACCCATCTCGGCGGCGACAATATCGACCAGCGCATCATAGAGTGGATCATCGGCGAGTTTAGGAAAGATCAGGGCATCGATCTCAGCAAGGATATCATGGCCATCCAGCGCCTCAAGGAGGCGGCCGAGAAGGCCAAGATTGAGCTGTCGTCCACGATGGAGTCCGAAATCAACCTTCCGTTTATCACTGCGGACGCATCGGGTCCGAAGCACCTGGTCCTGAAGCTGAGCAGGGCGAAGCTGGAGCAGATCTGCATGGACCTGCTGGAGCTGAGTTTTGAGCCGATGAAGCAGGCATTGAAGGATGCCGGTCTGAAGCCCTCGGGAATCGACGAGGTCGTGCTCGTCGGCGGACAGACAAGGATGCCCAAGATACAGGAGATGGTCCGGGAATTCTTCGGCAAGGAGCCGCACAAAGGGGTCAATCCGGACGAAGTCGTGGCTGTAGGGGCTGCGATCCAGGGCGCCGTGCTATCGGGAGAGGTCAAGGACGTGCTCCTGCTCGATGTCACACCGCTCTCCCTCGGTATCGAGACGCTCGGCGGTGTCATGACCAAGCTCATCAACCGGAACACCACCATACCGACCCGGAAGAGCGAGATCTTCACGACCGCTGCGGATAACCAGACGAGTGTCGAGATACACATCTTGCAGGGTGAGAGGGAGATGTCCTCCGACAATAGGACCCTCGGTAGATTCCAGCTCGTCGGCCTGCCACCGGCACCGAGAGGCATACCCCAGATAGAGGTCACCTTCGATATAGACGCCAATGGAATACTGAATGTCTCTGCGAAAGACCTTGCGACAGCGAAGGAGCAGAAGATCGTCATTACGGCGTCGAGTGGGCTTGCAAAGGACGAGGTCGATAAGATGGTCAAGGAGGCTGAAAGACACGCTGACGATGACAAGAAGAACAAAGAGAAGATCGAAGTTGCCAACAATCTCGACAATCTCATCTATGGCATCCGGAAGCTCGTGAACGACAATAAGGAGAAGCTGGCCGCGGACGAAGTCAGGAGCCTGGAAGACAGCCTGGAAAAGGCGAAGGCGGTGCTCGAGGAAAGGGATATAGAAAAGATGAAAGCGTCCATAGAACAGCTCACCAAAGCGTCACACCATCTTGCGGAAGAGATGTACAAGAAAGCGTCGACGGGCGGTAAGGGCGGCGCGGATGCCCGTACGCAAAGTAACGGCGGCGAGGCGAGCGAGGGCGAGAAGAAAGAGGATGTGATAGATGCGGAATTCGAGGAAAAAAAATAAAGGAGGTGTGAAGGCGTATGGCAATGGCAAAGTGGGATCCGTTCAAGGAGCTTACGACCATCCAGGAACGGATTAACAGGGTGTTCGATGAGAACATTGGGAAGGTCAGGTTCCCTGACATAGAGCTTTCGGCAGGCTCCTGGAGTCCGGCGGTCGATATTTTTGAGACCAAGGACAGCGTCGTGCTCAAGGCCGAGCTGCCGGGCCTCGAAAAGAAAGACTTTTCCATAGAGGTAAAGGATAACCTCCTGACGCTCAAAGGCGAGAGGAAGTGCGAGAAAGAGACGAAGGAAGATAACTATTACAGAATGGAGAGGGCATATGGCTCTTTCACCAGATCTTTCACCCTTCCGACTGCGGTAGACAAGGACAAGGTGAAAGCAAAGTTCAAGGACGGGGTGCTCGAGGTCACGATACCGAAGACCGAGTCCGCAAAGCCGAAGCAGATTAGCGTGGACGTCGAGTAAGGTCAGGGCGCAATCGGACGCCATGGAGCTTCAGGAGAATCCCCCTTCATTCCAAAAGGATGAAGGGGGATTTTTTATAGACATTTTTTACTTTATGTGTAGAAAGGAACCGTGTGTTGGAAAATATTGTATAACCATAATTCTAACGACAAGAAACCTTATAGATGCTGTCGTTTTGATACTTTAGTAACGAGAAATAGCCGAATGGCTATTGACCGGGATTTTCCCTTTTATTACATATGAATGAGAATCCCGTTATTCGAAGGAGGACGTAATGAAAGACAGTTCCGTAGCCGGTATCACGCGTATCATCGTAGCTGTGGTCATAGGTCTGTCACTATGGTTTTCCGCGAAACAAATAAGGATAGGACTGGAAAGGGGATCGGCACAAAGGGTAGCACAGGCAGTCAACCAACCGAATCCTGTACCACCCTCTCCAACAATGCCACAGCCACCGCCCCAGCCAACAGGGGATGTTTCCAAACTTAATATTGTAGGAAGTCCTTATGAAGGGAGAAAGAACGCCCCTATAACAATTATAGAATGTTCGGATTTTCAATGTCCATTCTGTGCGAGATTCGCCAATGATACACTCAAGCAGTTGAGAGCAAACGAAATCAAGAAAGGCAAGGTCAGGCTTGTATTCAAGAACTTCCCACTGCCTTTCCACCAATTTGCCGAGAAGGCAGCAGAGGCGGCAGAGTGCGCGAACAGGCAGGGCAAATTCTGGCAGATGCACGACCTTTTGTTCAATTCAAACGGGAGACTGGATGTAGACAGTCTTAAATCCTATGCAAAGCAGATCGGGCTTAACACAAAGGAGTTCGACCATTGCCTCGATAGCGGAGAAATGGCAGGCATAGTGCAGACAGACAGAGCACAGTGTGCGGCAGCAGGGGTACAAGGTACACCGACCTTCTTTATCAATGGGAAGATGCTTATCGGTGCCCAGCCGTACGAGCAGTTCAAGGGGCTTATCGCGAAGAGCAAATGAAATCGGTAGAAAGACGATAAGGTTATTTAAGGAGGTTTTATGATGAAGAACAGACATTCCGCAACTCTTCTTATATTCGCCATCACTGGTGTCCAATAAAAAATATCTGGCCAACAATAACATTATGATATTCCTCATTAAATCACGGTTTTCGTTCGGGAACGATTTGAATTCCAGCACATGGTATACTCCTCCAAAATCGGAGGTGA
>JAJYLN010000033.1 GCA_021787665.1 bacterium | reverse complement strand
CCACCAGCACGTCGAACTTGCCCAGCCTGAGGTCCCGTATGATGTCTACCCGCTCGAGCGTCTCGATGTCCGAGTGCATGTACTTCACCCTGATACCGAGCCCGGCGTAGTACTCGGCAAGCTCCTCGGCCATGCGCTTGGTCAGGGTCGTCACGAGCACCCGCTCCTTGTTTCCGATACGTTCCCGTATCTCGGCGAGCAGGGTGTCTACCTGGTTCGCAGCACTCTTGATGACGATCTCCGGATCCGCGAGCCCGGTGGGCCTGATGATCTGCTCCACCACGCTCCCCCGCGACCTGGCCAGCTCGTAGTCGCCGGGGGTCGCCGAGACGTACACGGCCCTCCGCACCCTCTGCTCGAACTCCTGGAACCTCAGCGGCCTGTTGTCCAGCGCGGAGGGCAGTCTGAACCCGTACTCGACCAGCGTCTTCTTGCGGCTGCGGTCACCCTCGTACATGCCGCCTATCTGGGGGACGGTAATGTGGCTTTCGTCGATGAACAAGAGGAAGTCCTTCGGGAAGTAATCGAGCAGCGTAGGAGGCGGCTCTCCCTGAGCCCTGCCGCTGAGGTGCCTCGAGTAGTTCTCTATACCTGTGCAGTACCCCATCTCTTCGAGCATTTCGAGATCGTACAACGTCTTCCGCTGCAAGCGCTCGGCCTCGAGCGGCCGGTCTGCCTTCCGCAACTGGCTCAGGCGGTCTGCGAGCTCCTGCTTTATGGCCTCTATCGCACGCCGGAGCGCGCTCTCCTCGGTAACATAATGGCTTGCCGGGTAGATGACGACCCGCCTGAGCATGTCCTTCTTCACGCCCCGCACCGGGTCGAATGCGTAGATCGCCTCCACGGTGTCCCCGAAAAACTCTATGTGGAGTGCGAGGTCGCTCTCGTAGGCCGGGAACACCTCAACGATGTCTCCCATAACCCTGAAGACACCCCGGTAGAAATCGTAATTGTTCCTGCTGTACTGTATCCTGACGAGACTGCGGATGAACTCGTCCCTGTCCAGCTTCCTGCCGGTCTCCGCATAGGCGAGCATGCCCCTGTACGCCTCCGGCGATCCCAGGCCGTAGATGCACGAAACGCTCGCGACGATGATCACGTCTTCTCTCTCGAGCAGGGAGTGCGTCGCGGCATGTCGAAGCTTGTCTATTTCGTCGTTGATGGAGGCGTCCTTCTCGATGTACGTATCGGTCTCCGGCTTGTATGCCTCCGGCTGATAGTAATCGTAGTAGCTCACGAAATATTCTACCGCGTTATGCGGGAATAAGTCGCGCATCTCTGTATAGAGCTGTGCGGCGAGGGTCTTGTTGGGCGCCATGACGAGGGTGGGGAGCTGTACCTGCTGGATCACGTTGGCCATGGTAAAGGTCTTGCCGGAGCCGGTCACACCGAGCAGGGTCTGGTACTGCTCGCCCCTCAACAGGCCCTGCACGAGATCGCGGATCGCGCCAGGCTGATCACCGCTCGGCGTATAGCTGGAAACTAACTGGAACTGCCCCATGATACTGATAAAATAATGCTCCGCCGCGCACAATGTCAACAGGCAAGGTCTTCCCCGCCCTGCTTGAATTTTCGGAAATAATCTGTACACTATCGGAAGAGGGCAGTGCACGTGTCGGATCTGAAGACAAGAGACGGGATTATGGGCATACTGAGGTCGCGGTGGATCAATTCCGAGCCGCTCATCGTATCGACTGGCGACAGGGAAAGAAACAACTCTATTTACGTCATTAACAGGTCGTTGACGGACAAGCCCCTGCTCATTGACTTCTGGGAGTACACCTGCACCAACTGCATACGGACCATACCGTACCTGAACGAGTGGCACCGGCGGTACGCAGACAAGGGACTCGTCATCATAGGCGTGCACACCCCGGAGTTCAGCGTGACATCGGACAGGAAAAGCCTCGAGCACGCAATCAGGAAGCTCGGCATAGCATACCCGGTCGTGATGGACAATGACTACGGCTTCTGGACGGCGTTCCACAACGAGTACTGGCCGCGAAAGGTCCTGTTCAATTCCAGGCTCGAGATAGTGTACGACCAGGCCGGGGAGGGCGGCTACGCGGACCTCGAGTCAAAGATACAGCACGCGCTGCTTGAGTCGAGCCCGGGGCTCCCGCTGCCCGGCATCATGGAGCCGGTACGGGACACGGATGTGCCGGGTACGAGGAGCTATCCGATCACGCCTGCCCTGCACTTCGGTTTCGTCAGAGGGAAGATAGGGAACGCCGGAGGCTACAACCGGGACAGCGAGCCCGTCGTCTACACGCTGCCCGAGCAGCCCCAGGAAGACACCGTGTACCTCCAGGGCACATGGGCTGCAACGGAAGAGAGCGCCATAGCAACCACGGTGCCTTCGTGCATAACACTCACCTGCCGTACCGCGGGTATAGATGCGGTCATGGCTTCGCCCGGCGATCACACGATCAAGGTGTACGTTCTGATCGACGGGATACCGGTCGACGGGCGCTCATGCGGGAAAGACGTCCTCTTCGACGATGACGGCAGCTATGTGCCGGTACGGGAGCCCGGGCTGTATAACATCACGAAGGACCAGCCCTACAGAAAGTCAACGCTGACACTATCCCCGGATAGCATCGCCCTGGAGATGTTCGCGCTAACCTTCGTGTCGAGCGTCGAGCCGAACTGAAGATGGGCACCATAGTCAGACTGTCGGACGAGCTCGCGAGCAAGATAGCCGCCGGCGAGGTGATCGAGCGGCCTGCGTCCATCGTCAAGGAGCTCATGGAGAACTCCATAGACGCCGGCGCACACTCGATCGATGTCGAGCTGAAGAACGGGGGCATCGACTCCATCAGGGTACGGGACGACGGGAGCGGGATCCTGTCGGATGACGCAGAGCTCGCCGTCCAGAGACACACGACGAGCAAGCTCCGCAGCGAGCGCGACCTGTACGAGATAGCGACGCTCGGCTTCAGGGGCGAGGCCCTCTGCAGTATAGGGGGCGTAGCAGAACTCGAGATCGTGACGCGGCACGCGAGCGAGGCCATGGGCACGCGTCTGAGTATCCGGGGCGGCCGCGTAACGGAAAGGGCCATCGTGGCACACGACAGGGGCACGGCGGTAACGGTAGCAGGCCTCTTCTTCAGTACGCCGGCGCGGAAGAAGTTCATGGGCTCCGCGCAGGCCGAATACAGGGCGTGCCTCGAAGTCATCGACAGATTCGTGTTCGGCAACAGCGACATAGGCATACGGCTCGTACACAACGCAAAGGAGATCTTTAATTTGCAGCCCGCGCCGGCGGACGCGCGGGCTGTCCTGAGAATAGACCAGAAACTGAAAGGCAGACTGTACAGCGTGGCCTACGACAACGGCATCGCAGGGGTCCATGGGTTCGTGTCCGATCCGGATTACACGACGGGATCTTCGAGGTCCGTCTACCTGTTCGTCAACCGGCGGTACGTCGTGGACCGGCCGCTCCTCTTCACAGTGACCGGTGCGTACTCGGCCTCGCTCGGGAGAGGGAGGTATCCGGTCGCCATCATAGACCTGTCCCTGCCCCTCCATTTCGTCGACGTGAACGTCAATCCGACGAAGACCGCAGTAAAGTTCGCAGACAAGGCCATGGTGTACGATGCGGTCGGCAGTGCGGTACGGGACGCCGTCAACCGGAGGACCAGCGTCTACAGCGCCCCTGGTACAAACAGGGGCACCTCCATCGACGAGATAAAAGAAGCTTCCGCAGCGTACGCAGTGCGCGGACGGCGGGCCGATGTCCCGGACCCGGGGCGCTACGAAAGAGGTCGGAGCCAGGCCGGCGGCACAGCCCGCCTGCTGCCACAGCAGGAGCTTGTACAAAAAGGCGCGTTCTCTTCCCTCGACATCCATGGGCAGTTCCATGCGACCTATATCGTAGCGTCTTCGCCGGACGGCATGGTGCTCATAGACCAGCATGCCATGCACGAGCGGATCCTGTTCGAGCGGCTCATGAGGGACTCGCAGCTGCGCCGCAGACAGTCGCAGCTCCTGATAACGCCGGAGGAGCTGTTCCTGAACGAAGGCAGAATGAGTATCCTGAACGAGGCACAGGTCGCACTGAGCACGACAGGGTACGGGCTTGCGATCGGGAACGACCGCGTCCTCGTGAAAGCCGTGCCGCCCGGGACGGCGTTCACGCCGCTATCGTTCATAGAGCTCCTGGACTCCATCAAGGACGGCAACGACGCGAGCCATACTGAGCTTACCGGGGACCAGAAGACCGATCCGCTCTATCGGATAATGGCCGACGTGGCGTGTAAAGGTGCGGTAAGGGCCGGGGAGTTCATACCGGTCGAAAAGATACGGGCGCTGTTCATGCAGCTCGACGAGCTCGGCATCCCGCTGAGCTGCCCCCACGGCAGGCCCTTCGTGTTCGTCCTGCCCCTTGCAGAGATCGAGAAGTCCTTCCACAGACGGTGAGGTATACACGGGTACCGGCCGTGTGATCACAGACACGTTACCGGGATAACAGGGCCATACGTAACTCCTTTTCAAGTCGACCGAAACCTTTTGCCGTGCAGACTGTTTATATAGATAAAAAACAAGGAGGAGGTAACATGGTTAAAAAGATAATAACGATTTTCGCGACACTATGGTTAGCTGGTTTCTGGATAACAGGCTGCGGTACGCAGACAACGGGCCTGAACACCGTGGCGGTCAATCAATCGTCGGAGGCGTCCATAAGCTCGTCCACGAACGATGCGATAGCGCTGTCGAGCGTGAGCGATAATCTGAGCCTTGGCATCATGGGGTATGAGTCGGTATCGGGCAGCTCATCCTGTCCGGTGGTAACCAAGGTGCACGAGACGGCCCCAGGCGTTTACCCTTCCGTGTATCTGCTAACCGCAAACTTCGGCAACGGGTGCATACCGCAAAATTACTTCAGCGGCGTCATGACAGGCGGCGCGGTCACGGCGACGGTAACGCTGTTCTCTGATACAACAGCGGGCACAATTACGGCGGAGGCCATCGATGCGTCCACCGACAATCTGGTGAGGACAAGGACCGACGGGACATCCCTGTACCTGACGGGTACGACAAACATCATGAAAACGACGAGCGGTGTGGGAGGAGGCGTCGTATCCAGGGCAATAAACGTTAACGTCAGCCAGAACGTCCTTGATGCCGGTGGCAAGCTCATCCTTGACCATAACGTTGCCCTCAATCTCACGATGGCAAATACCGGTGTGTGGCCAAACATCACCAAGCGCATCATCAACGGGACCGGAAGCGTCGACCACCTATTGAAAAAGGTCCTCGCGACCGCGACACTGAACAATGTCACGGTCATGCAGGGCTGTTGCCACCCGGTGGACGGCTCGATCACCCTCGTACTTACCAGGGACTCGGACAACAGCACTATCGGCACCTATACGCTCACCTATCTACCGGGCCAGTGCGGTGCGGCGGACCTGAACGGTAAGCCCATTACGCTGAACGCCTGCGATTGAGCATTACAGGACCATAGCGGAAAGTGTCGGATAGATCGGGGACAGCGACCCCTGGGCCGCTGTCCCTGCTTCTTCAATACCCGTTGAAATATCTGTAAAAAAGCATTATCCTTAGCTATACTATGAAAAAATTGGTTTTTGCCCTTACCCTCGTGCTGACAGCATCGGGCTGCTCACATTTCCTTTGGTCACATTCCGCTCAACCTTCCCTGGAGGGGCACACGGTATCGAACAGGTGTTCCTCGAACACCGAGTGCGCGGAAACGTACTATATGATAGCGCAGATGCACGAGCAGGACGGCGATGTGAAGAGCGCGCTAAACGCGATGAAAAAGGCCGTATCGTACGACCACTCATCACCCTACCTGTACCTCTCGCTCGCAAAGCTCTATGCCGAAGGCAGGGCCTACGGCGATGCTCTCGCCCAGATAGACGCGGCCCTGAAGATAGATCCTTACTATATCCCCGCACTCTACGACAGGGCCGACATCGAGTCGAAAACCGGAAAGACGGCGCAGGCGATAGCCACGCTAAAGCAGGTGGTAACGCTGTCGCCGGTCTCTGAGAACGCGTACATAGCGCTCGCGCTTACCCAGTACCATGCCAACGACACGACGGGCGCGAAAGACACCCTGAACTCGATGATTCTCCATATCCCCTCGTCACCATACCCATACTACTACCTCGCCAAGATCGCGGTGGACCAGAAGAAGTACAAGGAAGCCATCGCGTACTATCAGGACGCGGTTAAGGCCTCGCCGGCTTTTTCTACGGCCCTCTACGAGGAGGCCGACATCTATGCCTTTTTAAAAGAGTACGACAAGGCCGTGGCGGTCTATAACAGCATCCTGCAGAACAACCCGGACGAATACGACCTGTACGAGAAGATAGGGGATCTGTACCTTACGGCAAAACAGTATACCAGCGCCCTCGAAAGCTACAGGAAGGCGCAGATTTATGTGTCCTCTCTCGCCCTCCAGCTCAAGGTCGGCATGGTGTATATAGAGCTGAAGCAGTACAAGGCAGCCGAGGCCGTGTTCAAGACGATCATCGCTTCGAACCCGTCGTTCTACAGGGCCTATTACTACTACGGCATCCTGCTCGCGGAAAACAAGAAGGACGTCCGGGCCATCGAGGCATTCAGGAAGATACCCCCCGAAAACGTGATCTACCCGGACGCCATGGTCCAGGTGGCAATCATCTACAGCAACCAGAAGAAGTCAAAGGAGGCGGAGAACACACTGCTGCCGGTCCTGAAAACAAACCCGACGGTCGATCTGTACAACCTCTACGCCTCGTTCTTTGCACAGGACAAGGATTACAAGCAGGCCGTCGGCGTACTGAACAAGGCGTTGAACAAATTTACGGACAGCCAGTCCCTGCTGTACCACCTCGGGGTCGTCTATGATCAGTGGGGAGATGCGAAGGACGCGATAAGCGTCATGGAGCAGATCCTGAAGATCAACCGAAAGAATGCGGATGCCCTCAACTACATAGGGTATACCTACGCAGACAAGGGCATAAAGCTCGATGCCGCGGAGACCATGATAAAAAAGGCCCTGAAGATACGGCCGAACGACGGTTTCATTACGGACAGCCTCGGGTGGGTCTATTATAAGAAGGGCCACTTGAAGGAGGCGATCGCCACCCTGAGAAGGGCGGTGAAGCTGTCGAAGGGCGACCCGCAGATACTCGAGCATCTCGGAGACGCATACCTGAAGGCAGGAGACAAGGCGTACGCCATTAAGACATACCGGAAGGCCATCATCAGCAAGCAGCTCAAGGACAAGAAGCTCAGAAAGAAGTTACAGGCGAAGCTGCTGGAGCTGGGAGTAAAGTGAGGGATCAATCTGCTGTGCGGACATACCGAGGAAGGAGTTTTTACCAAAGGCTCCTTCCTCTTTTTTTACATGGTCCGGTGATGCCCCTGGCGCTCGTCGTGCTCGCCTCGGTTACCGGCTGCATGTACGGTATCAACCGTTCGGTCTATAGTACTATCCCGGCGCTCATGCAGGCCGTGTCAAAAAAAAACGGCTACTTGACCAGCATGAAGGCCCTCGCCTCGGTCAGCATAGAGGTCGACGGCAGGGGCGCTGAATTTCCGGAAGGCATTGTTCTCAGCGGTACTGACCTGCGGCTCGAGACACTGAACATCTTCTACCAGCCCATCCTGATCATCGTGTACAATGATACGGTTGCCGTAATGGATGTGGGAACAGGGGCGTGCAGCATATCCCCGGCTGGCATACTGAGGCGGTACACCCGGATCGATGCCGGGCCTGCGCTCCTCGGGAAGCTCATCACGGCAAGACTTCCGGGAATCCCTGACAAAATGTCCGGCACAGGAGACGGGACCACGCTCGTGGGCATGGCAGACGGCCTACGATGGACTGCCGAGCTCGATGGCGACCTGCATGTTGTTTCCATGACCGTGCAACAAGGCGGGAACAACCAGGTGCTCTGCACCTACCGGTACCATGGTACCCTCGATGGGACGGTCCTGCCGATACGCGTCGCCTGCCGAAGCAGCGAGACAAGGGTTTTCATCCATTACAGGGAGGTGAAGCTGAACGTCCCTGTGGATCCTGCGTTGACAGACACAAAGAGGCTATGCAGCACTGGCAAAAAGACGGGCCAGGAATGAGGGCAGCGGGTAGGTGCATGAGAAGGGTGTTGGTATTGATAGGTCTGCTGCTTGTCGTGCTGCAGGGGTGTAACTTCAAAAAGCTCGAGGGTCTGCCCAGGAACATGCTCGTCACTGCGGTCATGTCGGACCCGAAAACATTCAACCCGATCATTGCAAACGAATCGAGCTCCGACGATATTCTTGATCCCCTATTCTCGGGCCTTACGAGGGTCAATCCATTGACATTCGAAGTGGAGCCAGGACTTGCAAAATCATGGACCATCAGCAAAGATAAAAAAGTCATAACGATGTTCCTTAGAAAACAGGTGTATTTCAGCGACGGCAAGCCGCTGACGGCCAACGACGTGGTATTTACCTTTAAGGTAATCTATAGCCCAACGGTATTAACCTCGCTGCGCGATCTCCTTACCATCAACGGCAAGCAAATAAAGGTCGAAAAGCTGAACGATTATACGGTACGCTTTATACTCCCTGCCCCATTCTATCCGTTCCTTGAATCCTTAAACATACCGATCCTGCCGGAGCATGTCCTCCGGAAGCCCCTGCTCGACAACATGTTCGAGAGGACATGGAACATCATGACCCCGCCGGCGAAGATCGTCGGGTTGGGCCCCTATATGATGACCTCGTACGTGCCGAGCCAATATGTACTGCTCAAGGCAAACCCGTACTATTACAAGAAGGGCAGTAAGGGGCAGCAGCTCCCGTTCATCAAGCGCCGGGCAATACTTATTGTACAAAACCAGGACTCCCTGTATGTGAAATTCATTTCCGGAGAGACTGACATCTATGATCCACGGCCTCCGGAGATCGCACCGCTCGAGGCCATGAGCGCAAAAAAGCATTTCACCGTCAGGGAAATAGGTCTGGATCCAGGAATCATGTTCCTGTCCTTCAACAGGAACAAGGCACATTATACAAAGAGCGGAAAGACGTCCCCGAAATACCGGTGGTTTACAAACCTCGATTTCCTGAAGGCCGTTGCGCACAGCATCGACAAGCAGGGCATCATCGACGATGTCTACAGGGGCTATGGAGAGCCTGCAGTATCTTTCATACCGCGCAACGTCCCGGTGTACCACCTGCGCATGCAGGACTATGGCTACGACCTTGGCGAGGCGCGCGCCCTGCTCCGGAAAGGCGGTTTCCACTGGAAGGACGGCGTGCTGTACGACAGCACCGGAAACAAGGTGGAGTTCGATTTATTCACGAACTCCGGCAACGATCAGAGGGAGAGGATAGCAACCATGATACTCTCGGACCTGACAAGGCTCGGCATGAAGGTCAATTACAAGCCGCTCGATTTTAATACCCTCGTGGAGAAGCTCACCTCGAACTTCGACTGGGACTGTGTACTCATCGCCCTGAGCGGTGGCTATGAGCCTCACGATAGCGCAAATGTCTTGTTGTCAAGCGGTATGCTGCACCTATGGGATCCCCGGGAAAGGGAGCCGGCGACAGCATGGGAAGCAGAGATAGACCAGCTTATGGCAAAAGGCGACGAGGAATACTCGATAAAAAAAAGGAAAATATTCTATAAAAAGATACAGCAGATCCTCCATGATGAGCTGCCGCTGATACCCATCGTGCGACAGGACGATTTCGTCGCCTATACGGACAGGCTCAAAGCTTACAAACCAACGGTTTTTGGCACGTACCGGCCCGAGATGATGAGGCTGGAGCAATGACAAAGCTCTACGACGCGCACGCGCACCTGAATTTTCCGGACTACGACGGGGACCGGGAAGAGGTCATCCGGCGCGCGTTCGATACCGGCGCTGAGTTTATCGTCAACATTGGGTCCGGTATGGGTATGAAGGGGAACTACGACGCGGTCGGTATCGCGAACGCGCACGAGAAAATATATGCGACCGTGGGTCTCCATCCCCATGAAGCATCGTTATTCAGCGAAGAGGTGCTGAAAGAGATCGAGAGCATGGCAGACAACCCGAAGGTCATCGCCATCGGCGAGGTAGGGCTGGACTACCATTACATGCACTCGCCCAGGGAAGCTCAGGTCAAGGCCTTCAGGGCGTTCATCGGGACCGCACGGAAAAAGCACCTGCCACTCGTCATTCACAGCAGGGATGCGAACAGGGAGGTCATGGAGATGCTGAAGGAGCAGAAAGCGGGCGACGTCGCCGGTGTGATACATAGCTATAGCGGTGACAGGGAGCAGGCTGCGGTGGCCCTCGAACTCGGTTTCTATCTCTCGATAAATGGTATCGTGACCTTCAAGAACGCGCAGGCATTGCGGGACGCTGTGGCCACACTGCCGGTCGAGCGGCTGCTCATCGAGACGGACTGCCCGTTCCTGTCACCGGTACCGCACCGGGGCAAGCGCAACGAGCCGGCGTACACGGCGTATGTCCTGGGGGAGATCGCCCGGATAAAGCAAATCGGAGAGGAGAGGCTCTCGGAGATACTCCTCGACAATGCGGAGAAGGCGTTCGGTATCGGCGCGGACCGGATCATAGCTTACGTGCTGCGCAACAACCTGTACCTCAATATCACGAACAGGTGCACGAACGCCTGCGCGTTCTGTCCCAAGTTCGGCAACGACTACTACGTTACAGACTTCAATCTGAAGCTGTTCAAAACAGAGCCTTCGTACGACGAGATCATCGGCGCTATCAGGGACCCGTCCGGATACGACGAGGTCGTGTTCGTCGGCTTCGGTGAGCCTACCCAACGTCTTGATGTTGTCATCCGGGTGGCCCGGTGGCTCAAGGAGCACGGCGTACGACTCGTGAGGCTCGACACGGACGGGCTCGGTAACCTGCTCTATAACAGAGACATCACGCCGCAACTCGCGGAGTATATCGACGCGGTCTCCGTGAGCCTGAATGCGCCGGACGCCCAGACCTACGCGAGGATGTGCCCCAGCCCCTATGGCGAGGCGGCATATAGCGCGGTGAGGGAGTTCTTACAGGCGGCAAAGCAGAGGTTTAGGTACGTTACCGCCACCATGGTCAGCCTGCCGAACATCGACGTAGAGAAGACAAGGGCCGTTGCGCGGGAACACGGCGTGGATCTGAGAGTAAGGCTGTACTACAAGAAGTCTCTCAGGGACAAGGTGGACTAAAAGAATCGGGGCAGTGACGAATCATGGTCAGTAGAGCTTTTATCTCTTGCAAGAGACGCACCCGGCACGCGAAGGGCTCTACTCATGCCGGAAGGGAACACTAAAGAGTTGCTAAGTTCCGCACAGGCCTTGCTCACCCATTTTCTCGATACTATTTTTTCCTCGCAATGTTGATGAAGCTGCCCACGAGCTCGGCGGCCTTCTGCCTCACCTTGTTGCTCCGCAGGCCTGTCAGCATCTCAAGGATCTGCCACTCGAGGGTCTTCGGCTTTATGATGTAGCCCTTGAAGACAACGGCACCGCTCTTGTGGGATTTGTCGGACCGCCCGTGCACCAGCCAGTCCAGGGTAACGTTGCTCATGTCTGCGATTACAGAAAGCACGTCTATGGACGGCAGGACCTTATCGACTTCGTACATGCTCAGGATGTCCTGGGACTTGTCCAACAGCTTGGAAAACTCCGCCTGCGTCCTCTCGCCCCGTAGGAGCCTGATTCTTTGTCCCAGCGTGAGCTTTTCAGGGGCCTCCCGCTTCAACCGTTCCAATTCGTCTTTTCTCTTTCCCATAAAATTATCTCCCTGCGCCCTGTATCTTTTTTGAGCCCGACATCGTATCTCCTTTCATTGGTGGCCGACCGTACTGCGCCACCCCTGCTTTTTCATGGTCAACTTATAGTATAATATGTATCTTCAACAAAGGCAATAGGAATTGTCAGCATAGGAATTGTCAGCAAATACAAAATAATCGCTTGCAATTACCTGCTTTATTGTATAAAAAAGTCGTCAGGAGAGGTAAACATGAAAAAAGAAATACTGATTCAATCTGCCAAGCTTACGGGTATTATAGCTGCAGCGGCTTTTATCGCCGGTTGCTATGCGACCATGAGTCCGGTCCCCCGGGGCGAGTATATCGCTCCACCACCCCCACAGCCTGTATACGAGCAGCCACAGCCGCGTATATACGTGCGGCCCGGACCTCCCGTATATGAGCAGACACGGCCTATCTACCACCCGCCGGTATATCAACAATCTCAACCACCGGTGTATGAGCGATCTGGGCCGCCCGTGTATGTGCATCCGCAGCCTCCAGTGTATCAGCAGCCGCCGGTGTACACGCATCCGCAGCCTCCAGTGTATCAGCAGCCGCCGGTATACACGCATCCGCAGCCCCCAGTGTATCAGCAGCCGCCGGTGTACACGCATCCGCAGCCCCCAGTGTATCAGCAGCCGCCGGTGTACACGCATCCGCAGCCCCCAGCCCCGCGGTCCTTCATACCGCCCGGTCAGGCACGTAAGATCGAGCAGCCCCCGGCCCCGCGGCCTTTCATACCGCCCGGTCAGGCGCGTAAGATCGAGCAGCCCCCGGCCCCGCGGCCCTTCATACCGCCCGGTCAGGCGCGTAAGATCGAGCAGCCCCCGGCCCCGCGGCCCTTCATACCGCCCGGTCAGGCGCGTAAGATCGAGCAGCCCCCGGCCCCGCGGCCCTTCATACCGCCCGGTCAGG
>JAJYLN010000032.1 GCA_021787665.1 bacterium | reverse complement strand
TCACCTCCGATTTTGGAGGAGTATACCATGTGCTGGAATTCAAATCGTTCCCGAACGAAAACCGTGATTTAATGAGGAATATCATAATGTTATTGTTGGCCAGATATTTTTTATTGGACACCAGTGTCTACTGACATTTTCACGTGGCAGTTAGTACTGACATTTTCACGTGGGTATCACAGAGAACCGTAAATCTGTTGTCTTTTTTATAGAAAGGGTATTATATTCCTATCAAAGGAGTCCATCCTATGGCCGTATACCCTATACACAGAGGCAGAAGGATACGATCGTCGAAACAGGTCCGCAGTCTCGTGGCAGAGACGCAACTCGCTCCGGGCGACCTCATATACCCTCTCTTCGTCACGCATGAGAAGCACCTCCAGAAGGAAATCCCGTCGATGCCGGGGTGCTATCAGGAATCCATCGATTATATCGTGGCAGACGCCGAGGAGGCGAAGTCGCTCGGCATACCTGCGGTGATACTGTTCGGCATACCGAAGACCAAGGACGCCACGGGCTCGGACGCCTATGGCGAGACGGGTGTCGTGCAGGAGGCTATCAGGGAGATAAAGAAGAGGGTCAGTGACATCCTGGTCATCGCGGACCTGTGCATGTGCGAGTACACTTCCCACGGACACTGCGGCATCGTAGAGGGCGGCGAGGTGGACAACGACAAGACTCTCGGATACCTTGGTCAGATAGCGGTCGCCCAGGCAAAGGCCGGCGTGGACATCGTGGCGCCCTCCGGTATGATGGACGGCATGGTTCAGGCGATACGCAAGGCACTGGACAGGGGCGACTTTGCCGACATACCGATCATGAGCTACTCGTCGAAGTACGCGAGCAGCTTTTACGGGCCGTTCAGGGACGCCGCCGAGTCGAGTCCGCAGTTCGGAGACAGGCGCTCGTACCAGATGGACTACAGGAATGCACGGGAAGCCGTACGTGAGGCCATGACCGACGCCGAGGAAGGCGCCGATATCGTCATGGTAAAGCCGGCCCTGAGCTACCTCGATGTCATCTACAGGGTCAGGCAGGCGACCGGCCTGCCCGTCGCCGCCTACAACGTGAGCGGTGAGTATTCTATGATAAAGGCCGCTTCCCGGCTCGGGTGGCTCGATGAGAAGTCGGCCATGATGGAGGTACTGTACTCGATAAAGAGGGCAGGGGCCGACATGATATTGACGTACTTCGCAAAGCAGGCCGCGAAAGAGCTCGGAAAATAGACGTTGCAATGATGTGAAGCTTTGTGGTATTGAATAAAGAGATTTGTTCGGTGTGAATTTTATGCGGAATGCAATGCAAATAAGGGAAAAGACTATGGAAAGAACGCATGTACCGCGACTGATATTCTGGGAGCTGACTGCCCAGTGCAATCTGAAGTGCGTCCACTGCAGGGCGGTTGCGATGCCGGAGAAGATGAAGGGCGAGTTGACGACCAGCGAGGTCTTCGGGATAGTAGACGATATAGCGAGGTTCTACAAACCCATCCTTGTCCTGACGGGCGGAGAACCGCTGTACCGGGAGGACATTTTCGCTATCGCTTCGCATGCCGTATCGAGGGGCCTTCGGGTCGCACTTGCCACGAACGGGACCCTGATCGACGAGCGGATGGCGAGTCGGATAAAGGACGCGGGTGTTTTGCGGGTCGCGATTAGCATCGATGGCGGCGACGCGAAGGTCCACGACAGTTTCAGGGCCATCCCCGGGTCTTTCGATGCCGCACTCAACGGGCTGCGGCTGCTACAGAAGGCCGGCGTCGAGATTCAGATAAACAGCACGATAGCCCGGCACAATGTACACCAGGTTGCCGATATATTCAGGCTCGCGCTGGACATGAAGGCGAACGCGGTGCACTATTTCATGCTCGTGCCGGTGGGGTGCGGCGTGATGATCGCGGACAGCGAGATGCTACCGGCGCAGCAATACGAAGATGTGCTCAACTGGATGTACGACCAGTTCAGGGCCCACAAGGAGATCGAGCTCAAAGCCACGTGCGCGCCGCATTATTACCGGATCATACGACAGCGGGCGCAACAGGACGGCATAAAGCTGAGCTTCGAGACGCACGGCATGGCTGCGATGACGAAGGGCTGCCTTGCGGGTAGCGCGGTTGCGTTCATATCGAGACTGGGTGTCGTGCAACCCTGCGGCTATCTGCCGGTCGCTGCCGGCAACCTGAAGGTCCAGACCTTCGAGGACGTGTGGGAGCACTCGACGGTCTTCCAGGACATGAGGGATCCGTCCCTGCTCAAGGACAAGTGTGGTGCGTGCGAGTACCGGGCCGTATGTGCCGGCTGCAGGGCAAGGGCATACTATGAGACGGGTAATTATCTCGATGAGGAGCCCTATTGCATCTATGTCCCGCAAGGGTATACGGCGGTATCCGGCGTCAAGGGCGTGAAGGCCGCCGCAGGGGGCTGAGCGTCACGCAGGTCCAGGATGGGTAGTCCCGAATACAAGGTCATCGAGGTAAGCACGGTAACAGACACGGAGATAGAGGCGGCCCTCAACGAGTGGAGTAAAAAGGGGTGGGAGTTGGAAAGAATAACCTATGCTATGAGAGAGAGCCAGAAGAGGCCATCGATGGCCTTTATAATATTCGTCCGTGAGGCGGAAGCCGCAGGATGACCCGGGCAACCTTTCTCGAGAGAGCGTCGGCGAAGTTCATCGACGGGACGTTTGCGCTCATACTTGCAAGCATCATGTCGCCGATAGGGCCGGTGGCGGGCCTCGTGTACAGCCTTATCGCTGATGGAATACTGGAGGGTAGGTCCTTGGGGAAGCTCCTTGTAGGCATAAAGGTCATCGACCGAGATACCCTCAAGCCGTGCTCCATCAACAAGTCTGTGCTCAGGAACATTCCGTTCGGCTTTGCTCTCCTGATGTTCATTGTGCCGGTGATGGGCATGTTTTTGTTTGTCGTTATCGGTCTCGGCGTGATAGGAATCGAGGCCTATTTCCTCTATACCGACCTGGAAGGCATGCGTATCGGAGATAGCCTTGCGGACACGCTCGTCGTCAAGAAAGGGTGAGGTCATACGGAAGGCATGGTATAGGGGCCTTCAAGGTCGCAGGCAGGAAAATCTCGTATGGAACATACCCCCCGCACGGTAGTACTTATCGATGTAAACAGGCAGAAGCTCAGGACATACATAAACGATGCGGATGTCGCCGTGTTGCTCCAGTCCGGCGCGTTCGACCCGCCTGGCTTCGTGCGTGCGGTCGAAGGACTACTCCTGAGAGGGTTTACCGGCATCATCCTTTTCGATCTGGCTGATGCCCAAAAGGTTGTGTATATAAAGAACGGCGAGGTTGTCTTTGCGAGGTCGAGCATCAACGACGAGAGACTCGGCGAGACCCTGTGTAGGATGGGCAAGCTGACCGTCGAGGAACTCGATAAGGCTTCCAAAGAGATCACCCCGAGCAGGAGGCTCGGGAAGGTTCTTACGGAGAGCGGACGAATCACGTCGAGGGACTTATGGCTCGGGGTAAGGAGACAGATATTCGAGATATGGGGCAGCTATGTGTTGCGGCAGGATCATGGCGGCAGGCCGTGGTTCCATGTCATGGAGTGCAGCATAGATGACTCGAATGTGGTGAAGCCCACCAGTAATATGCTCGATAGCCTGTTCGAGTTCCTGAGAGAGAGGCTTGGGACAGGCGGTACGGCCGCCGTTGCGGAGGTACAGGAGGATGACGCGGTCTCCCTGAGCTATCTGACCAACTCGGTCACCGTCTTCAATCCTCTCGAGCGCGCCGTCATAAAGCAGCTCCTCACGTCCAGCAATGCGACGGTATCGAAAATGGCGGCAGACATGGGGGTGGACGTCCGGACCATAATAAATACATTGAAACCACTGCTCTATACGGGTATACTGGTCATAAAGAATCGATCGAGCAAAGCGGAGAACAAAGCGGAGGACGTAAAGTTTGAAGAGCTGCTTACTCTCACCAATGCGATCATGGCGAGCATTACGGAGATCATGAGCAAGAAGGCGTCGCACATCGACTTTAAGACGCAGGTAGGAAACTATATCAGGCTTTCTGACAGCGTGTTCAGCGACTGCACGCTCAACGAGAAGGGCTGTTTCGATGTTGGCAAGCTCACCTCCGTGTACAAGGGCTCACAGCTCCTCTCCCCGTACGACGAGTTGGTCGCTTTCGTCAGGGAGCTCATACAGTTCGAGCTCTTCGAGATCAAGAACTATCTTTCAAAGGATCAGACGGCAGAGCTCGAAGACATCACTGCCGCCATGGGGTGAGTATGGCAACGAAGCACAGCCTGGAAAATTTCATAAAAACGGTAAACAACATAAACTTCGAGGGTTTCCTGAGGCAGAAGTCTGATTTCGAGCTCGAGAGCCACACGCGTATCGATATCACGAGCTTCCGCAATGCTTTTATTATCATCAAGAAAACTGCGGACAATGCGGAGAATTCTATTAAGCCTGTGTTCATGGGCAACCTCAACTATCTCAACATTGCAGACGTCTTTTCGATGCTGAACATGCTTCAGAAGACAGGCATGCTCATCATCAAGTCCAGCGGTAAGGTGAAGAGCGTCTATTTTATGAAAGGAGAGATCACCTTCGCCTCGTCGAATCAGCCCGAGGACCGGCTCGGGCACCTTCTCTATAAGACGGGCAAGCTCACCAAGGAACAGTGGGCGGATGCCGAAAAGAAGATGGCCCCGAATACCAGGTTCGGTACGGTGCTCCTCAAGAACGAACTCATATCCCCGAAGAACTTGTGGTGGGGCGTGAAGTACCAGATAGAGGAAATCATTTATAGCATCTTTGCCATCTCGCAGGGGGAGTTCTTCTTTATCGAGGGCGCGATACCGGAGGAAGATCTCGTGCGGTTCTCCCTGAACACCCAGAATATGCTCATGGAAGGCTATAGAAGGCTCGATGAATGGAAGCTCATCAATGACAAGATACCGTCCGACGACGCCCTGGTACGGCTTGCGGTAAATATGCCGAATGTGGAGCTCACCCAGAACATGCAGACAGTCGTGACGATAATAAAGGACGATATGCCCATTGCGGAAGTAATACGGCAGAGCCAGCTCGGCAGGTTCAACACCTATAAAATCCTGTACGCGCTCCTGAACACCGGGTTCATCGAGATCGTGGGTGTGCAGAAGCGGGAGCAGGTCGTCGACGAGACCACGGTGAAGACACTGACGCTGATCCGGAAGTACAACGGTATGTTCAAAAAGCTGTTCCATGTCATCAAGTCCACCAACCCGAAGTTCGATCACAACGAGCTGCTCGATAACTTCATCTCCGAGCTGTCGGAAAGACTGAAGAAGCTGTATGAGAACGTGGACATAAGCGTGGCAGGCGAGCTCGACGAGACGAAGCTCCTCATGAACATCGATGCGATGAAGCTCACGGAATCCGATTCCCTGAACAGGGTGGTGGGACTGGCTGGTCTGCTCCTCTCACAGCTCATGCTCGAAGGCATGAATGAGTTTCTGAACTATGAGATATTTATAGCAAAGAACCTTCTGCAGCCGGAAGCGTTCGAAACGATCAACAAAGAGATAAGGGCAAGCCAAAGTGAAGGCTGAAGGCACGCTTTCCGACAAAATCATTTTGGCGATCGACGACACGTCCATCGACAGGATACGGCGACTTATCGCAGCGACCTCGCCGTTTATAACGACGTACAAGATCGGCAGTATTGCATTCACGGCGCTGGGCCCCGGGCTGATACAAGAGGTACGTGCATCCGGCAAGGACGTATTTCTCGACCTCAAATACCTCGATATACCGCATACGGTTTCCAAGGCCGTGAGGCAGGCAGTATCGCTCGGCGTCAAGATGATCACGCTTCACACGCTCGGCGGCCGGGAAATGATGGAAAGGTCGGTCGAGGCGTCAGATAATAGAGCAATGCTGCTCGGGGTGACACTACTGACGAGCATGGACGCGGAGCAAGCCGGGGCCGTAGGGCTCAGGGGAGATGTTCATGAAATCGTGGGCAGGCTGGCGGCTCTTGCCCTGGGAGCCGGGCTGCACGGGCTCGTTGCATCCGGACAGGAAGGGCCGCGGTTGAGGAAGGAATTCGGTAGCGGCCCGGTCCTTGTTGTACCGGGTGTAAGGCCGTCTGAGTACGGGACCGGTTCAGACGATCAGAAGAGGGTCGTTACACCGCAGCAGGCCTTCGCATCAGGTGCAGACTACATCGTGATAGGACGACCCGTAACGGAGAGTAGCGATCCTGCACGGACCTTGGCCGAAATAAACGAAGGTTTACGATAAATTCCGTTGGCTGCCGGAGCCATGAAACACCCTGTGTAGCAAGGGAATCTGTTGTATTGACAGAAGATAGTGTTGTGCTATGATGTGTATAGATAATTACTGACAGGAAAGGTAGGGAATATGATTTACGAATTTCAGTGCAGAGCTTGTAGCTCCGTATTTGAAGTAAGAGCGTCGTTAGCAGAAAAAGAAAAAGGGCTGCGACCTCTGTGTACGAAATGCAATTCCGCGGACACGCGTCAGATCGTTGCGGCTTTTGCGATGGGGCTGTCTGGGGCTGATTTCCCGTCCTATGAGCCGGCCCATTCCCACGGCGGCTCGTGCGGATCCTGCTCCTCGGGCACCTGCGGTACCTGCGGACATTAGCCGGACCGGGGTGCAGCCGGTCCTTATCCGCGTTCTCTGCTCGACAGTGCGTAGCCGCTTGTGCAGAAACTCCGGTTATAAAAAATCTTGACAAGTATTCTTCTCCTCTGTAACAGGATACAGAAAGCAAACAAAATGTAACTACCTCTCGACCCCTATTCGAAGGAGAAGGGAGCAGGGCTGTTAAAAAAGTTAACAAAATGAACATAACAAATGTACCGATACTTGTCAGTTTATGGCGCGGGCTGAACACACCGCTGACGCAGTTCAACATACTACCGCTCAACGTTCTTGAACAGGCGATCATCTTCTGGTCGATCTGGTATTTCTTGAACAGGCTTTTCTTCCGGTCCTACGCCAGGGTCTACGAAAAGCGGAATGCAATGACGGTCAGGGCGATCGAAGAGGCAAGGCTGCTGAACAAGGAGTCCGAAGACCTGGAAGGAGCGTTGAGCGCGAAGATAAACGAGGCCGTCAGGGTGGCAGATGGTATCAGGCTGGCCGGTGTCGAGGCGGCGAAGAAGCGGCGCGAGGATATGCTGCGGCAGGCCAGCGAAGCTATGCAGGGGAAGTTAAAATCCATGATGGCCGATATCGAGAAGGAAAAGACCGAGATGCTGCGCAGGTTGGACTCGGATATAAGGCAGTTCATACCTGCGATCTCGAAAAAGATGATGCTCAGATGAAAAGAATGTTAGCCATGGTACTGTATCTGGTTTCGATACCCGCCGTGGCCCAGGCGAGCGAACAGGGCTTTTTCACCATGAATCTCGTATGGTCCATCGTGAATTTCGTCATCCTCGTCGTGGGCTTCGTATACCTGTACAGGCGGTTCCACGGAGAAAAATTCTTTCAGACGCGGAAGGCCAACATCGAAAAGCTGATCGGCGAAGCTATGGACGTCAAGCACAAGGCACTCCAGCGGCACGACGATATTGTGGGCCAGATGGATGCTTTCGACCGATCGCGCCAGCAGATCATCGATGACATGAACGCACGGACCGAGCAGGAGAAGCGCGCTATCCTCGACGAGGGACAGGAGATGATCGAGAGGATAAAGAAGGAAGGCCAGCGTATCGTCGATGCCGAAGTACAGAAGGCGAAAGACCTGATCGGCGAGCACGTGCAGGGCACGCTGTACGAGCTTTCGAAGGCGCAGATAGAAAGGGCGATGGACAGCGACGCACAGAAGAGCGTGTCGGACAATTTTATCAGGAAGCTCAAATGAATATAGGGATACGGTACGCAAAGGCGCTTTTCCAGTTGGCGGAGCGGCAACAGAAAATCGATCAGCTCATGCAGGAGTTGATCGATGTGAAACAGTTGTTTATCGAGAACGAATGGATCAGGAACGTCTTCTATGACCAGTTGATGGACACGGCAAAGAAGATCAAGGTCCTGGCCGATGTGTACGATAAGCTCTCGCTCTCGAAAGAGGTGAAAAACCTGCTCATCCTTCTGATAGATGGGGGCAGGGAGCAGAACCTGGAGGACATCGTTGCGGCGTACGAACAGATGTACTACGACTACAAGGGCCTGATAAAGGCTGAGGTGTATAGCGCCTATGACATGACGACCGGAGAGGTGGAGGCCCTGAAGGGGCGGATAAAGGCTCTTTTCAACAAGGAGCCGATACTGACGATAAACAAGGACAGCTCGGTCATCGGCGGCATGAAGCTGAGAGTGGGCTGGACGGTGTACGACGGGACCATCAGGACGAACCTGCTGGGCTTTACGGACTCGATAAAGATATAGACGATCGTCGATAGAAGGAGATAATCATGGCTTTGGGAATACGGTATGACGAGATAACGAGCATCATAAAAGAGCGGCTCGAAGGGTACGACTACAAGGTTGAGAAGGCCGAGATAGGCACGGTGATATCCGTAGGAGACGGCATCGTAAGGGCCTATGGTCTCGAAAAGGTCATGGCCGGCGAGCTGGTCGGGTTCGAAGACGGCACAAAGGGCCTCGTCCTCAACCTCGAGGAGGAGAGCGTCGGCATATCGGTGATGGGAGAAATAACGGGCATCAAGGAAGGCCAGACCGTCAAGAGGCTTTCGAGAATCATGGAGGTACCTGTCGGCGACGAGATGATCGGCAGGGTCATCAACCCGCTCGGCGAGCCTATCGACGGGAAGGGCCCCATCAGGGCGAAGGAGCAGAGGAAGGTCGAAATTAAGGCGCCGGGTATCGTTATGCGACAGCGTGTCAAGGAGCCTCTCCAGACAGGCATAAAGGCCATAGACTCGATGATCCCCATAGGAAGGGGACAGCGGGAGCTGATCATCGGTGACCGGCAGACCGGCAAGACCGCGGTCGTCCTCGATACGATCATCAACCAGAAGGGCAAGAATATGGTCTGTATTTATGTTGCGATAGGCCAGAAGCAGTCCACGGTTGCTCAGGTGGTGGACAAGCTCACGCAGTACGGCGCGATGGACTTCACGATTGTCGTCGCGGCAACAGCGAGCGAGCCTGCTCCTCTCCAGTATATAGCGCCGTACGCCGGGTGTACCATCGGCGAGTATTACAGGGACAGCGGCAGGCACGCCGTCATATTCTACGATGACCTCTCGAAGCACGCCGTAGCGTACCGGCAATTGTCGCTGTTGCTGAGAAGGCCGCCGGGCAGGGAGGCGTTCCCGGGAGATGTGTTCTATCTCCACTCGAGGCTTCTCGAGAGGGCCGCGAAGCTCTCCGACAAGAGAGGGGGGGGATCGTTGACGGCGATACCTATCATCGAGACGCAGGCCGGCGATGTCTCGGCCTACATACCGACGAACGTGATCTCCATAACGGACGGACAGATATTCCTCGAGACGGACCTCTTCTATGCGGGCATACGTCCGGCGGTCAACGTCGGTATATCCGTGTCCAGGGTCGGCGGCGATGCGCAGGTCAAGGCCATGAAGCAGGTCGCCGGAAAGCTGAGGCTCGAACTCGCGCAGTACAGGGAGATGGCGTCATTCTCGCAGTTTGCGTCAGACCTCGACAAGGCCACCCAAATGCAGCTCAACCGCGGCGCGAGGCTTACCGAGCTCCTCAAGCAATCACAGTACCTGCCTGTTGCGGTCGAGGAGCAAATACTGAGCATATTTGCCGGCACGAACGGCTACCTCGATGATTATCCGGTCGGAATAGTCGGCAGGTATGAGAAAGAGATGCTTGCCTTTGTACGGGCGAAGTATCCCGCTATCCTGAAGACGATCGCGGACAAGAAGTCCCTCGATGACACGCTCAGAAAATCGATGCAGGAAGCTCTGGATAAGTTCAAGTCGGAGTTTGACGCGAAGGTATAGCGATGCCGACGCTCGCAGTCATCAGAAAGCGTATCAAGACCGTCGGTAGCACGGTCAAGATCACCAAGGCGATGAAGATGATCGCCGCGGTGAAGCTGCGCAAGATGCAGCAGCAGGCGGTCAATGCGCGGGCTTACTCGAGAAAGATAGAGGAGATGGTTCAGGAGATCACCGCGAGATTAGACACGATCGTTCACCCGCTCATGAGGAGGCCCGAAGAGATAAAGAAGGGCGTCGTCATACTCGCGACGTCGGACAGGGGACTGTGCGGTGGGTTCAACAGCAATGTTGTCAGACTGGCCGTGCAGGCGATAGCGGACGCGCGGAAGGAGGGCAGGGGTCTCGAATTCATCACCGTCGGAAGGAAGGGCAGGGACTCCTTGAGGAGGTTCGGTATAACCCCGAAGATCGATCTCAGCGGATCATCGGGCAGCCCGGACTACAGCGAGGTGGTGGAGATAGCGAATATCGTCATCGACGGTTTCTCGAACGGCATGTACGACGAAGTTTCTTTTATATACAATCGGTTTGTATCGGTGCTTACGCAGAAACCGACCGTGGAGACGGTGCTGCCGTTGAACAGGGTCGGTATGCCCGGGGCCGAAGAAGAGACTGCGGGCGTCAAGGTCATCTACGAGCCGTCGATCGGCGAGATACTGTCGAGCCTCTTGCCGAGGATGATCGAGAGTAGGATCTATCATACCCTGATCGAGTCTGCGGCGAGCGAGCACGCGGCACGGATGACGTCCATGGACTCTGCGACGAACAACGCTAAGGACATGATCGATCACCTGACTCTGGTAATGAACAGGGCGCGACAGAGCGCTATAACGAAAGAGCTTATGGACATAGTGAACGGCGCAGAGGCAATGCGCTGATAGAGGAGGACAGCAATGTCAAACAATGGCAGGATAAAACAGGTGATCGGTGCGGTCGTGGACGTGGAGTTCGAATCGGGCGTGCCGAAGATCTTTTCGGCCCTGAAGACGACCAACAAGGCCATCTCAGACAAAGAGTGGAATCTTACGCTCGAGGTCGCGCAGCAGCTCGGCGAGAACACGGTGCGCTGTGTCGCTATGGATTCTACCGATGGACTGGTAAGGGGCATGCCGGTCATGGACACGGGCGACGTTATCACGATACCTGTCGGCAAAGAGGTCCTTGGCAGGATACTGAATGTTATCGGCGAGCCCGTGGACGAGATGGGAGAGATCAAGGCTGCGAAGAGGTACCCTATCCACAGGATGCATCCGGATTTCGAGGAGCAGGCTACCGGCATAGAGATGTTCGAGACAGGCATAAAAGTGGTCGACCTGCTTGCACCCTACCAAAAGGGCGGTAAGATAGGCTTGTTCGGCGGCGCCGGCGTGGGAAAGACGGTCATCATTATGGAACTGATCCACAACGTTGCCATGCAGCACGGCGGCTTCTCGGTGTTCGGAGGGGTCGGCGAGCGGACAAGGGAAGGAAACGACCTGTGGACCGAGATGAAGGAGTCCGGCGTCATCAACAAGACGTCGCTTGTCTACGGGCAGATGAACGAGCCTCCTGGCGCGAGGGCCAGGGTAGGTCTGTCTGCACTGACGGTGGCGGAATACTTCAGGGACGAGGAGCACCAGGACGTGCTCCTCTTTATAGACAACATATTCAGGTTCACACAAGCAAACTCAGAGGTCTCGGCACTGCTCGGAAGGATTCCCTCCGCGGTCGGCTACCAGCCGACCCTCTCCACGGATCTCGGTGAGCTCGAAGAGAGGATTACATCGACGAAGAAGGGGTCTATTACATCGGTCCAGGCGATCTATGTGCCTGCGGACGATCTGACGGACCCGGCGCCTGCGACCACGTTCGCACACCTCGACGCGACCACGGTCCTCTCGAGGGCTTTGGTGGAGATCGGCATATACCCGGCAGTTGACCCGCTCGACTCCACATCGCGGATACTCGACCCGCTGATCATAGGCGAGGACCACTACAGGGTCGCGCGTGAGGTCCAGCGGATACTCCAGAAATACAAGGACTTGTTGGACATTATAGCAATCCTCGGTATCGATGAGCTCTCGGAAGACGACAAGCTTATCGTCTCGAGGGCGAGGAAGATCCAGCGGTTCCTCTCGCAGCCATTCTTCGTCGCAGAGCAGTTTACGAATTCGCCCGGGAAGTATGTGAAGCTTGCGGATACCATCAAAGGCTTCAAGGAGATCACAGAGGGCAAACACGATGCTGTCCCGGAGCAGGCCTTCTACATGGTCGGCACGATGGAAGAGGCGCTGGAGAAGGCCAAGGGCCTTACGGCATAGCTATGTCTCTGCGGCTGACGATCATAACGCCTGAGAAGGTAATACTGGACAGGGACGTCGACGAGGTCATCGCCCCTGGCTGGCTCGGCGAGTTCGGCGTGCTCCCCGGACACGCGCGGTTCATAACCCTGCTGAGGATCGGTGAGTTCATCTATAAGGCCGGCGCGGAGGAGAAACACCTTGCCTTAAACTGGGGATTTGCAGAGATCAACCAGACGAAGGTGACGGTGCTCGTGGAGACCGCGGAATTCGATCAGGACATCGATTACAAGCGCGCACTTGCGGCGAAGCAGCGGGCGGAGGAAGAGCTCAAGAAGATCAACACCATAACCGATGCACAGTACGAGGCCATCGAGGCGGCCCTGAAGAGGGCGCTGCTCAGGTTGGAGATATACCAGAGGTACAGCAAGCGTCCCCAGTAGTAAGAGGGAAGCGTTCTCGAAAGAAGGCGCTTCCCTCTTACTGAGGCCCTGAGCGCTCCTCAGTTTTACCGTGCCTACCACGAGTCAATCGTTCCATGTTTCACCCCTCTTAGGCTAAGAGGGGATGGGGGAGTTACCGTACCATATTCTTCTTGACATCTACTCTCCCTTTTGGATATATATAGTTCAGAGAAACGCAGCGTAGACTTTATCAACTCCGGAGATTGATTGTTAAAGGCCCTTGAGTGGGCGGGACAAGATAGACAATTGAACAAAGGGGGGAGTTTATGAAGCAGTCAAGAGGCGTATTCAGCCTACGGACGATAAGTCTTTACCTTTTTTCGCTCTTTCTCGTCATATTTATCAAGCCCGGTATTACTTTTGCCGATTATATTGTAGGCTATTGGCACCACCGCCTGCCTGGCAGACAACGCTTCCAGGATTTGACAGCAATTGCGGCTATTGTGAATGGGCAAACATGTGTACTTCTGGTACACCCATTACCGAATGGAACTGTTACCTCGATTGTAAC
>JAJYLN010000016.1 GCA_021787665.1 bacterium | reverse complement strand
CAGATGTACCTTGATATCGTATTTCGTGTGCGTCCCTGTACGATATTGTCGCATGCAACCACATTAGCACATTCTTCTCTTCGCCTAAAGGCGAGGGATTTCAACCATCCCCGAAGAGGACATTAACGCAGTCTAAATAAGGGTTTGCAGAGAATTAACCCTACAAACCAGACCCCTATACATAATGGAGGCGGCGGGAGTTGAACCCGCGTCCACAGCCATTTTCACCCCCGGCACTACATGCTTGTCCCGTACCAGAACATTCGCTGCCTTCGCCTTACGGGCAAGGCCCGGACAGCTATTCCGTTTGGGGTGCGACCCCGGGTAAAACGGAATAAATTCCCGGACTCGCCCTGCTCACGCTTTTGTTGTTGAAGCAGCCCGCAGGGTGGCCGTCTCAACTCAGCTGCTTTTAATTAAGCAGCGAGTGCGTAGTCGTTTGCGACTATCTGTTTCCATCCTTTTAACGAGTAGATGGGACCTCGGCATGCACCAAGAGGCTATCGTAGCCGTGTCGAAACCCTTCGCCCCCGATTATGAGAGCCCACGCCGCTGCTCTCTTTCGATGTCCTTTTTCTTGATCTGCTCTCTCTTGTCAAAGGCCTTCCTGCCTTTTGCAACGGCGAACTCGAGCTTTGCAAGCCCCTTCTTAAAATATGCACGTACCGGCACCAAAGTAAAGCCCTTCTCCTTTACTCTGCCTATCAGCCTGTCGATCTCCGAACGGTTCAGCAGGAGCTTCCTCGTGCGCGTGGGATCGTACCTCTCCGACGTCATATGGCTGTAGGGCGGTATGTGGGCGCCCACGAGGAAGGCCTCGTTGTTCTTTATGACGACGTAGCCGTCCCGTATGTTCATGGCGCCGGCCCTGAGCGACTTGACCTCGTAGCCCTTCAGCACGATCCCTGCCTCGTAACGGTCGTAGAGCTCGTAGTTATGGGACGCCGCCCTGTTGACGGTTATCTGTTTTATGTGCTCGGTACCGGACATACCGGTAGTATACAAAATCTGCGGCACAAGACAAACACTCCCGTGTGTCACTACAAAACAAATTACTTGACAATATGTTTTATTAGATTATAATATTTATAAAATGGAAAATAGGATCAAGAAGTACAAATCGCTGAAGATCAAGCTGACGCCCCAGCGGCTTGCCATACTCAACTACCTCGAGGGGAACAAGATGCACCCCTCCGTCGAGCAGATATTCAAGTACGTATCGAGACGCTTCCCGTCGATGTCGTACGCGACCGTCTACAACGTGCTCAATACCCTGGTCAAGCACAACGTGGTAAAGGAGATCTCCATCGATCCCGACAAGAAGAGGTTCGATCCCTACATGAGCACCCACCACCACCTCGTGTGCATAAAGTGCAGGAAGATAATAGACCTGGACATGGACTTTTCGATCGGCGTACCGGAAGACAAGCTGGCCGGATTTACCATGATGGGCAATCATATAGAGTTCTACGGGGTATGCGCGCAGTGCAGAGGGAAGGACAAGGACTGAGGCAATGATTGAGAAAGGAGGGACGGTATGGAAGCTTTAAAGATAGGTCAAAAGGTTCCGGAGTTCGAGCTGGACACCTACGAGCCACAGGAAGGCAGGTACGGCAGGTTTACGTTGAGGGACGCCATAGCGAAGAAGCACTGGACGATACTCGTGTTCTATCCCGCGGACTTTACCTTCGTCTGCCCGACCGAGCTGTCGGACCTCGCGGACAGGCAGGAAGAGTTCAAAGCGATAGGGTGCGAGGTCGTGTCCGTGAGCACGGACACCAAGTTCGTCCACCTCGCGTGGCAGCTCCAGGAGAAGCTGCTGGACAGGGTAAAGTATCATATGGGCGCAGACCCGAACGGCTCCCTGTCGAGGATGTTCGGCGTGTACGACGAGAACAGCGGACTTGCGTTCAGGGGCACCTTTATCGTAAGCCCGGACGGGAACATTGTCAGCACCGAGGTCAACCTCAACAATGTGGGAAGGAACGCCGACGAGCTCGTGAGAAAGGTGAACGCATTCATCTATGTGAGAGAGCACCCGGAGGAGGTATGCCCTGCAAAATGGAAGCCCGGGGCAAAGACCCTGAAGCCGGACGAGGCCATGGTAGGCAACGTCTACAAGAAGGTGCAGAGCAAATAACAGGACATAAATGATCGGTTTTCCTTCCCGAGAGGGGTTGTTATGGATCCATCGGCCAGAATTGGCCGCTATTTATAATAGCTTAAATAAGCACTCCTCTTGTAAGGCATCGATTTTAAAATGAAAAACTTCACCTGTTTTTTTGGCACGCGAATTGCATTATATAACAAAGGAGGTAAGTGAAATGGCGTACAACGCAAAGGACTACGGCAGGTTGATAGGGATGAAGGGGTTCAGCGAGCAGCTTCTGAAAAATCATTTTACCCTTTATCAGGGCTATGTGGCGAACACCAACAAAGTCATCGATTCTCTCGGCGCGCTGTTTAAAGACGGCAAGTCCGCTGCGCCGGAGTATGCCGAGCTCAAGAGGAGGCTCGGGTGGGAGTTCAACGGCATGAGGCTCCACGAGCTATACTTCGAGAACCTGGGCGGTAAGGAGCCCATCAACAAGGCTGGCAAGATCGGCAAGAAGCTGACAGAGAGTTTCGGGAGCATAGAAAACTGGGAAAAAGACTTCAGGGCGGTCGGCGCGATGAGGGGTATAGGATGGGCCATACTCTATCAAGACAATACCAACGGCAGCCTTATAAATTTCTGGATCAATGAGCACGATACCGGTCATCCATCGGGCTGCACTCCCCTCCTTATCATGGATGTGTTTGAGCACGCCTTTCTACTCGACTATGGACTGAAGAGGGCTGACTATATCGAGGCCTTCTTCAAGAACATAGACTGGACGTCAGTGGAGACGAGACTGAAATAGAACCCTGGTTTTGACGAAACAGGCTGACTCCCGGGCATGGTGCGCCTTTACTTCAAGGTCCACATAGTGCGGAAATCGAAGGCCAGCAGCGTCATATCGAGAGGTACCATGTCTTTTCGCATATAGAAGCTGGTTATATCCTCGGAGTTCAGAAGGGCGTCGACTAACAGGGGATCGAAGTTCCTGCCGGCGAGGCCTTGGATCATATCTATCGCGGCATCTACGGTAGAGGCCCTCCTGTACGGCGTATCGTTTGTCATCATATCGAAGGCTTCCGCGAGATGGACAATCCTCCCCGGAAGGCTGATCTGCTCTCCCTTCAGGCCGAGCGGATAGCCAGCCCCGTCGAATGTCTCGTGGTGCTGTGCGACCGCTTTTACGATCTCGTCGGGCAGATTGACGAAATCCAGCATCTTTGCACCGATCTCCGGATGGGCCTTGACGATCCTGTACTCGTCCGCCGTCAGTCTGGAGGGCTTGTCGAGTATGGCGTCGTTTACGGCAGAAAGCCCGACGTCATGTACCAGGCCGGCCATCCGAACATAACTGCTGCTCTGCTTCGTCATGCCGACGGCATCGGCGATGATAGCGGCATAGATCCCCACCCGAACGCCATGACGATACCGCCGCCGCGACCGTGATGAGGCGATTGTGTTGAGTATCTTTATCAGGGACTTCAGCCGTATCGGATCGCTGACCGAGCTATCATAGAGAGTGAGTTTCATCATCTGGATCTCCTTTTTCGGTGAAATACAGGGGGGGAACGGTCCGGTCTTCATGTCCATGGTACCATACAGAGTTTGTTTCGATAGATAGTCGGACACATAGATTTTTTTAATGAGCATGCACTCACGGGAACTGACACAGGCAGGTAAAGCGGTCGATACGACCGTACGAATGACTCCTAACACCGTATGACCCTTCTTTTGAGAAAATGACAACGGCTTTTTTTTGTACCGATCGGTAACCTCGCCGGGGTAAGCAGGGGAACTACCGGTTTTGTGCTGCAGAACGCCGGACCGGTCATGGGGCTGGAGTCGCTGATTGTGTCGCAGCCGCTTGGATCATCATCCACGTCAGCGAGAACAGTGTCCATTCCCGATACCCTGTATCTTCCGATTTGCCTGCCCGACTGATGGTACAGCGAAAGGGCGTTGAGGACCGTGCCTGCCGAGCCCATGCAGTTGGTCAGACTCAGCAGTGTCATCGCCATCATTACCGTCAGCCTCGTGGAGGAACGCTTCCTTTCATGCATATCCGTTGTCCATCGTGTCACGCACTATTATGAATAGCTGTCGTATTGAATGCGTGTCAAGGCTTTTCTCAGTCACCTTTTGGCCGGAGCAGAACAGGACAGTCGAAAACCGGGAACGCCGCGGAGCCGGAGACTGGATGACCTCGGGCAGGGAGCCGAACGTCAGGACTTCGTCTTCTTCTCCATGAGCTCGACGATCCTGCCCTTCCCTGCATACGGCCGTATCTCGAACCTGGTTATCTTGCTGATCTGTTTTATGATGTCCGCCATCTTCGCCACTTCGCTGATGATTTTCGTCGCATAGTCCACGGTCGTGGGGTCCTTGTCGCGGAGCTTGTTGACGAGCAGTTCCGAGTAGCCCTGGATGGCAGACAGGGGCTGGTTCAGATTATGGGCGGCGGCACCGGCCAGGCTGGTCATTGCATCGTTTTTCTCGGCGTCTATCAGCTTCGACAGAGCCTCGTCGAGGGACTTTTCCATCCTGATCTTCTCCCGCTCGTCCCTAAGGTAGCCCACGGTCATCTGCTCTTCTCCCTTCTCACTGTACACGATGGCCCCGGACAGGGTGACCGGGATCAGCTCTCCGTTGCGCGCCCGCACCTCGACCGGGTAGTTCATGATGTGCTTCGTCGGGCTCTGACGGAGCATCCTCATGACTTCTTTGGCCACATTCTCCGGGTAGAGCTGGGTGACATGGATGTGCTGTATTGCCTCCTCCCGCGGATAGCCGAAGAGCCTCGCGGCCTCCTCGTTGAAGAAGAGGAGCTTCCCTCTCGTATCGACGGCGATGATCGAGTCCGGCGAGCTGCTGATCGTCTTCAGGAGCAGGTCGGTCGTCTTGAGGAGCTCCCTGCTGAGCAGCTTCTCCTCGGTAACGTCCCGTATCGAGATGAGTGAGACGTCCTTTCTTCCCGGCAGGGGTGTCGCCCGCACGGAGATGGCTTTCGCCGTACCGTTTTTTGTTTTGATGTTGAGCTCGAACTTGTTCACGAAGTCACCCTGGAGGTACTTCACAAAGACGGCGTCTGCAGCCTGCCGGCTCGAGGTGTCGGCTATGCCGATCGAGTAGTGCGCCCCGATAATCTCTCTCCTTGAATAGCCGGTGAGCTTCAGGAAGGTATCGTTGACGTTCCTGGCCCTGCCTTCCCGGTCCACGAGGAGCATGCCCTCCAGAGCATTGTTGAAAAGAAACTCGTACTCTTTGTTCATCGTGAGGAGCTCGTAGGCTTCCTTCATCGATTCCTCAAGCACCTTCATCTTCGCTATGTTCAGTACGGCGCTTGCGAGCATGTTCGCCTGTATGAAGTAGTACCTCTGGAGGAACGGCGACAGCTTGATTGCCTTCCTTGCCTTAATGAAGATAACGCCCATGACGTCGTTGATGTCGAGTATCGGTACGATAAACATGGATTGTATATCTTTCTTGAGAATAAGCTCCTTTTGCGCGCTGTCCAGCAGCGGGCTGTTGATGACGTCCTCGATGATCATGGCCTCTTTCTTCCGTACAGCGGCAAGTATCTCGGGGTACTTGTCCAATGCCACCACGACCGTCCTGTCATCGTTGATCTCGCTGCTCGCAAGGACCTCTATCCTGTCCTTCTTCTCGTCCGCGAACATCATGATGCTCACCTCGAACAGGCCCAGTCTTTTCTTGAGCGACTCCGAGAATATACCGAGGATGTCCCTGTACGAAGCCACGCCCGTCATCCGTCGGTAGATAAACGAGAGCTCCCTCAGCATGTCCTCCGCTGATAGGTCGCCCGTCGATACCGGTATGCCCCTGACCATGCCCGCCACGCTACGTCCTGTTGATGAGAGACGCTACGACCCCTTCGCCGAAGCCGTTATCGATGTTGACGACGGACACGGTGGGCGAGCAACTGTTCAGCATGGTGAGGAGACTCGAGAGGCCGTTGAAGCTGGCACCGTATCCGGAGCTTACCGGGACCGCGATGACCGGCCTTTCCACGAGCCCGCCGACAACGCTCGGGAGCACCCCGTCCATGCCTGCTGCGACAATCACGACCCGCGCGCCCGTCAGCATATCGAGCTGGGCAAGCAGCCTCTGGAGCCCGGCAACGCCGACGTCGTATGCGGTTTCGACGATATTACCGAACATCTGGGCTGTGACCTTCGCTTCCTCAGCAGCGGGTATGTCGGTAGTCCCTGCCGTGACGATCAAGATTCCTCTCCTCTCCTCTCCTCTCTTCCTTCACTTTCCCGTGGGTGAGCATCCGTGCACTGCGGTGATACCTGAACCCCGGTATTGCGCGCTCCACGCGGCGCGCCGCAGCAGCACCGATCCGCGTTACCATCACCCTGTTACCCGTGCTCCGGGCAACCCTGCACAGCTTCACTATCTGTGTGTCCGTCTTTCCCTGTCCGAAGATGACTTCCGGGAAGCCTTGTCTGAGGGACCGATGGGTATCGTACTTTGCAAAGCCGATGTCGATGAAGGGCAGGTGCCTCATTATCCTGACCGCATCGTCCACTCCCCGCGTACCCTCCTGCACCTCGGTCAGCAGCTTTCTGAGCTTGTCCTTCTCCATCATGGTCCCCCTGCCTAACCCTGATGCACGTACCCGGTCGTATCAAGATTCAGGGACACCTTCCTGCCGTACTCGTAGAACGCGATGCCGCTGCGCTTTACGATCTCTCCGATACGGTATATCTCGGTGCCGCTAATCCTCCTCCTGTACCTTTCCGCCGGAACGGTAAAGAGTAGAACATAGTCGTCACCGCCTGTCAAAACATAAGCATAGGGCGATTTCCCGAGCAGCCTAGCTGCGTATTTCACACCCTCCGTTACTGGCACACGGTCGAGATCTATCCGTGCGCCCCTCCCGCTCTCTTCGAGTATATGGGACAGATCCTGCAGCAGCCCGTCCGATACATCTATCATCGAGGTCGGAGCTACCGTGTCAACGATGCGGGTGCCCTCGTTCAGCATCGGGGAAGGCTCGAGGTACCTTCTGATCAGCACGGGGTACGACCTGGTGTCCTTCAGCCGAATCAGATCCAGTCCGGCCATGGCTTCGCCGGTCGTGCCCGCGATGCAGATCGCATCGCCCTCCCGGGCCCCGCTCCTCCTGACGAACCTGCCCCGGTAGGCTTTCCCTATGATGACGGTGTCCGCTGCAAAGCTGCCGTGTGTGGCCGCGATGTTGCCTCCGATGAGACGTATCCCGTACTCGCGCGCACGTGACATAAAGCCGTCCATGAACCTGTCGACGCGCCGCGCCGGGAAACCGCCCGGCAGGAACAGGGAGAGCATCACGTAGAGCGGCACCCCCCCCATGGCGGCGATGTCGCTGACTGCTGCGCCGAGCGCCCTCCTGCCGGCAGAGTCCCATCTGTTGAGATCGCCGAGGAAGTGGACGCCGTCGACGATGCTGTCGACCGTGCAGAGTAGCCTACCGCCCGCCGGTGTCTTTACCACAGCGGTATCGTCGCCGATACCGAGCAGCACTCCGTGCCCGGCACTACCGGCGCGAGCGCGTATGCCTTGTATCAGCTTTAGCTCTTCCCAACCTTTCACTATCGTTGCGCCTGCCCCTTGTCCTCTTGACATCCGCAGTACCGTTGACGAGCAGTTGTGACAGGACTTCCCTGATGTGGGTGACCGGAATAAACTCGATCTTTTCCTTGATATAGTCCGGCAACTCTTCGAGATCCGGCTTATTGGCCTCCGGTATGATGACTTTGTATATCTTTGCCCTGAGCGCGGCGAGTGACTTTTCCTTGAGCCCCCCGATGGGGAGGACGTTGCCCCTGAGGGTAATCTCTCCGGTCATCGCAAAGTCTTTTCTCACTTTTTCGCCGGTCAGCGCCGACGCGGTCGCTACGGCCATCGTGATGCCGGCCGAGGGACCATCCTTGGGGATGGCTCCTGCAGGAATATGAATGTGAATATCGAGCGTATCGAACCTGGAGGCGTCCATACCAAGCTTGCCCGCGTTCGCCCTGAGATAGCTCACCGCCGCCATCGCCGATTCCTTCATGACGTCCCCGAGCTGGCCCGTGAGGGTCAGTCTGCCCTTGCCCTTCATGGTCGTGACCTCTATGTAGAGCACGTCCCCTCCATAGGGCGTCCACGCCAGCCCGGTCGCTATGCCGACCTCGTCTTTCGTCATCAGCTCTTCCGGGGCCGTCTTGGGCACACCGAGGAACTTCCTGACGAGGTCTCTGGTGACCTTGAACGGCGGCTTCTCGCCCTCCGCGATCTTCTGGGCGATTTTCCTGAAGACGGACGAGACCTCCCTCTCGAGGTTCCTCAGCCCGGCCTCCCTCGTGTAGCTGTTGGTGATGAAGAGCAGGGCCTCGTCATCGAAGGACACCTTGTCCTTTCCGACGCCGGTCTCCTCCTCCTGCCTCGGTACGATGAATTTCTTCGCGATGCGGAGCTTCTCCTCGTCGGTGTAACCTGACAGGGTAATGACCTCCATCCTGTCCCGCAGGGCGGGCGGTATGGGGTCCATGACGTTGGCGGTCGTTATGAAGAGGACGTTGCTGAGGTCATAGGGCACGTTCAGATAGTTGTCTGAGAAGGTATAATTCTGCTCCGGGTCGAGCACCTCGAGAAGCGCGGACGAGGGATCGCCCCTGAAGTCCGTGCCCACCTTGTCGATCTCGTCGAGCATGAATACCGGGTTATTCGTGCCTGCCTGCTTGATGCCCTGGATGATCCTGCCCGGCATCGCGCCGATGTATGTCCTCCGGTGTCCCCGTATCTCGGCCTCGTCCCGTATGCCGCCGAGAGACATCCTCACGAACTTTCTGTTCAGGGCCCGCGCGATCGACCTGCCCAACGACGTCTTGCCCACGCCGGGGGGGCCGACAAAGCACAGGATCGGTCCTTTAATTTTCTGCTTCAGCCTCCTGACGGAGAGGTACTCGAGGATGCGATCCTTGACCTTCTCGAGATCATAGTGGTCCTCGTCGAGGACTTTCCGCGCATGGTTGATATCGATATTCTCCTTCGTCTGCTTCGTCCAGGGGATGTCCACGAGCCATTCGAGGTACGTCCGCACGATCGATGCCTCTGCGGAGTCCGGGTGCATCATCTCGAGCCTGTTGAGCTGGCTGTTCGCCTCTTCCTCTACCTCCCTGGGCATGTTGGACTTCTTTATCTTGTTCTTGAAGTCCTGGATGTCTTTCTCTTTCTCGTCTATCTCTCCGAGCTCGCCCTTGATGGCCTTCAACTGCTCCCGCAGGAAGTATTCCCTCTGGACCTTGCCCATCTCCTCTCTCGCCTGGGATTGTATCTTGGCCTGCACGGTCAGGAGCTCGATCTCCTTGTTCTGCATGTCGATGACCTTTTTGAGCCGCTCGACCGGGTCTACGATCTCGAGGAACGCCTGGAGGTCAACGGTCTTCAGGCCGTAGTTTGTCACGATGATGTCGGCTATCTTGCCCGCGTCGCCTATGTTCTCTATCAGGATGAGCGCGTCCGGCTGTATCGCCTTGCCCATCGAGACAACCTTCTCGACCTGCTCTTTTACCGTCCTCGTGAGTGCCTGCACCTCCACGGTCTCGCTGACCGGATCGTCCTGGATGATGTCTACGGAAACGGAGAAGAACGGCTGGATCTGCTTGTACTCCTTTATGCGTATCCTGGACAGGCCCTGGATGAGTATCTTGACCCTTCCGTCAGGCAACTTGAGCATTCTGGTAATGGAGCCCACCGTGCCGATAGGGAATATGCCGTCCGGCGCCGGGGCCTCTTCGTTCATGTCCTTCTGCACCGAGAAGGCGACGAGCCGCTCCTTCGTAAGCGCGAAGTCTATCGCGGAGATGGACGCCTCCCTCCCCACGAAGAGAGGAAGGATCATGTTCGGGAAGAGCACAATGTCCCGTATCGGGACAAGCGGCAGCTCCGACGGTATCTTGAGCTTTTCCTGGGACTGCTCGTTCGTCTGTTTTATTTCTACTTCTTCAGCCATGGGTTATCCTCTCTCTACTTTTATGTGCGCCTTCGCGTGCCTTCGCTCCTCTATCTTCTTTAAGATAATCTTCAACACCCCGTTCTTCAAAACGGCCCTCACGTCCCTGGTATCGCACGTGATCGGTATCGGTATCGCCTTGGTGAAATTGCCGAACGATCTCTCGATCTGGTCGTATCGCACGACGTCCGGCGCTACCGTCTCGGCCTTTATTCCCCGGACATAGATAATACTACTCTGGATGAAGCACTCCATGCTGTCCGTGTCGATGCCCGGGATGTCCATCTCTATGACGAGTTCCCTGTTTTTCTCGTAGATGTCGCTCTTTATGACGGGGACGCTCACGTCCTCTTCGAGCCAGCTCTCAATCGTTTTGATGGTAAAGTCCGTGAAGTCCATCCCTTGCATGGTTTTCCTTAAATCCTTCAATTTCGTCGTACGACCTCAGCGTGGTACCTCGACTATCTTCTTACCATGTACCTTCAACAAGTAAAGCCTTTTGACGGGCACCCTGCTTCCGCTGTACGAGGTCACCCCGGTAACTCCCCGGAAGTCCTTTATCCCGAGCAGATTGTTCCTGATGTCCATCCTGTTCACTGCGTCATACAGGGCCCCGGTGACTATCCTCGCCGTGTCGTACCCGAGAGCGGAGAGTATGTTCGGATCGCTGTGGAACAGGGACCGGTACGCATCGACGAAAGGCCCGGTGTTCCCGGCCGTGCCCTGTGTGAAGAACCCGTCCGTGTAAACGGCACCGTCCACATACCGGCCGCCCATCCGGATGAGCCCTTCTCCGCTCCAGCCGTTGCCCCCGAGAAGCTGGACGTTGTTGATATCATAGTAGAGGAGCTGGGGCGCTATCATGGCGACCTTTTCATAATAGTCGGGTATGAAGATAGCGGAAAAATCGATAAGGGGCGGTGGATGGTCCTTCTGGTCCGCGGGAAGCTTCTTGATGTCCTGCTTCCTGAGGTCGAGATAGTAGGTACCCACCAGTTTTTTTATCTGTGTTTTGAAGTCGGTCTCCGCGGGTGAATATCCTTCGAGCGCGGTGATCATGCCGCCGTGCCCGATCACCTGCTTTACGAATGCCCTCATCATGTCTTCGCCGTACGTACTCTCCGGATAGAGGACCGCAAACTGCTTGATCCCGAGACTCACCATCGCGTAGCTCACGATGTTCTGCGCTTGGTCCTCCGGCGTAAGGCTGTCCTGAAAAATGTAGTCACCGGTCGCCGTTATGTCGGACTTCTGGCTCAGACTGACCATCGGGACACCGTAACCCTGGAGCTTATAGGCAGCCTCCTGGGCCGTGCTGTTGAGCAGGGGACCGATAACTGCAGCTACATGGTCCTTTTTGACAAGCTCGCTGGCCTCCCTGGCTGCCAGCTCCGGTATGCCTCTGGAGTCCATGATATAGAGGGTGTACCGCGAGGCAGTGGAGCTGAACAACCCGAGCGCAAGCTCGATGCCGTTCAATACCTGTTGTCCGTAGGGACCGAAGTCTCCGCTGAGCGGCAGGATACAACCCACGCTGGTCATATCGACCTGCGTTATGTCGGCTATCTCCCGTCTCAGGGACACAGCGCTGTTCATGACGTCCGGTGCGCTGATACCGGACGCGATTACGGCATTGACGAGATCCAGTGCCTGCCGGTACTTGTTCGACGAAAACAGGTCCTGCGCAAGCTTGAGCCTCAGGAGCGACATCACGTACGTCCCATAGCTGCCCTGCAGCAGTTGCTGCAGGTCGGCTTCTGCCAGGCGCTCCCTGACCACCTTTCTGAGCAGGAGTCGCGCGAGTTCCTTTTCCTTATCACTCTCGAAATGGGCCGATGCGTGCGCCAGCGCCTCGAAGGCGTCCCGGTACGCCCCGGTATCGTAGCAGGACTCTCCCAGCAGGAAGTACGCCCTGCCCTTACGCTCGCCGCTCAGCCCGTGCACGATGGCGTTGAAGCCGGCGATGGCATCCGTAAACTTTTTTTCCCTCATGGCCACCACGTTCACGCCTATCCTCGCATCGTCCGCGTAGTCGCTTCCGGCATAGCTGTCGATTACAGCACGGTAGTACGAGGATGCCTGCCCGTACGCGTCCATGTGCAAGGCGAGGTCAGCGGCCTTCAGCAGACCGTACGGCGCCCGCGAGCTCCTGGTATCGATAGACGGTATCGATGCATAGAGTTCGACGGCACCCCGGTAGTCCTTGCGGGCTTCCCGCCGCTCTGCCTTCTGTTCCACGAGATCGATCGCCCTGCTCGCGCTCATGTGTACGCCCTGATAGTTGACCATCCTGGTAACACAGCCCGCCAGAACAGCCGCGATGCCCGCCACGACAGCGTACGCGATGGAGCGACGCAAACTATGCTTCTTCCCGCGCTTCACGACTTCTCCTTTTCCTTCCTCGCTGCATTCAGGTACATCCTGGCTATGCCGTTACCGGGGTCATGCTTCAGGACGTTCTCCCATTCTGCCACGGCATCGTCGAGCCTGCTCATGAGGTAGTACATGATACCGAGGTTGGCACGTGCCGGCAGGTAGTCGGCATTGATGAACTTCGCATCTTCCAGTTCCTTGATCGCCTGCGCGATCATGCCCTTCTCCCTGAGGGCGACGGCGAGCTTTGTCTTTATGTCGACGAATGCCGGCTGGAGCTTCAATGCCTTCTTGTACTCCTCTATCGCTGCATCGATATCGTTTATTTCCACGTAAAGGTCCCCTATCTCCGCGTGCATGTTCGACAGCTTCGATTTGACGAGCCGGTTCTCCATCTCCTTGATACTGCCGGCATGGGACGACTTTTTCGCGTTCTCCAGAACGCCCTTCGCCTTCTCGTACTGGCCTATGTCGTTGAACGTGACTGCCAGGTTGGTGGCCGCCTCCATGTACCCCGGGTTTATCCTGAGGGCTTCCTCGAAGGACTGTATGGCGTCCTTGATCTTCCCGTTTACATGGCATATGACCCCCAGCATGTTGTACACGTCCGCAAAGCCCTTGTTCCTCTCCTCGAACAGGAGGAGGTGCTGGAGGGCGATATCGTAGCTGTTCCGGAGAAAGAATTCCTTGCCCAGCTTGTAATGCTCCCTGTCGCTCATGTCCATCCGGACCACCTCACGATATCTCCCTCATGGTATCACTTGTTATAGCTGCTTGCCGGGTATGCCTCTTTCAGCATTTCCATGGCCTGCCGGTAGTCTTCCGAAGCTCCTAAACTCTTGTAGACTGAGGCGAGCTTGTACAACGCCCTTGCCCCGAGACCGCCCTCCGGATACTTGTCGTAGACCTCCTTGAGCCTGCCGATGGCTGCCTCGTAATGCCCCTCGTGTATGTAGAAGTCTGCTATATACATATCGTGCATCCCCAGCGTGTACTCGCACTTTTTAGCATACTGCTTTGCCTTCGGGGCATAGTGCGACGACGGGTAGTTGCCCACGATGTACCTGAATTCGTCGAGCGCATTACGGATGCCGGTCTGGTCTATGTCGTACGGTATGCTCTTGAAAAGCCATGTCTTCTGGTTGTCGAGGTACGATTTTCCCTCCATGAAGATGGCGTAGGGGATGTTGCTGTCATTGGGGTACATCTTGATGAAGTGCTCGTACCCCTCCGCTGACTCAAGGTACCTGCCCTCCTTGAAGTAGGTGTCCGCGATGCGGAGCTGGGCGAGCGGGGCATAGGTCGAATACGGATACGTATCGATGATCCGGTTCAGGATCTCCCTGGCCTGCTCGTAGTCCGTACCGAATATCGAACCGCCCTTGAGCTCGCTGAGCGCCTTGTCGTAGAACCCCTGGGGGCCCGGCTGTTCCTTTACGGGCGCGGTCGCACAGCCGGCCACGAGAGCTACCAGTACGAACGACAGGGCCCTGTATCTTCCGATCTTCATGTTATCGCCATGTGGTGACGTATATCCTTGCCGATCACCATGAATATGACGTCCTCTGCTATATTGGTAGCGTGGTCCGCAATACGTTCGAGGTTTTTCGATACGAATATGAGATCGATGGCAGTGGGGATGGTCGCGTGGTCGCTCATCATATAGGTGAGCAGCTCCCTGAAGACCTGGTTGTTGATATCGTCTATGGTATCGTCCCTCGTGAGGACGTCCTCCGCGAGCTTGACGTCCTTCCTGATGAAGGCGTCGAGGCTGTCGCTCACCATCTTCTGCGCTATAGCGGACTCCCGCGGTATGTCCACGAGCGGCTTGATCACGGGCCTCTCGAGCAGGGACTCGGTCCTCTGCGCTATGTTGACGGCCTGATCACCGAGTCTCTCGAGGTCGGTATTAATCTTGATCGCTGCGGTTATCATGCGCAGGTCGCTGGCCTGGGGCTGCCGCAGGGCGAGGAGCTTGAGGCAGAAATCGTCGATCTCGACGTGCATGGCATTGACCGACTCCTCGAGCTTATAGACCTCGTTGAGCATGACCGTGTCCCTGTCGGTCAGCGCCTTGACCGATTTGTGAATCATGGTCTGCGCGAGGCTGCCCATCTTCATCAGCATGCCCGACAGTTCCTTCAGCTCTTCGTCAAACTTTCTTTCCATCGATTCTCCTTTATCCGAACCTGCCCGTTATATAGTCTTCCGTACGCTTGTCCCTTGGATTTGTAAAGATGTCGGACGTCCTGTCGAACTCTATGAGCTCGCCGAGGAGGAAGAACCCGGTATAATCCGAGACCCTCGCGGCCTGCTGCATGTTGTGCGTCACGATGACGATCGTGTACCGTTCCTTTATCTGCTGGATGAGCTCCTCGATACGCGCGGTCGAGATCGGGTCGAGCGCCGACGCGGGCTCGTCCATCAGCACGACCTCCGGCTCTATTGCGATGGTCCTCGCTATACAGAGCCTCTGCTGCTGACCGCCCGACAGGGTCGTGGCAGGCTTATGGAGCTTGTCCTTGACTTCTTCCCACAGGGCAGCGCTCTTGAGGCTCCGCTCCACCGTGTCCGCAATCCTGTCCTTCCGCCTGACGCCGTTGAGCTTCACGCCGGCGGCGACGTTCTCGAAGATGCTCATGGTAGGGAAGGGGTTCGGCTTCTGGAACACCATGCCGATGCGCCTGCGCACGAGCACCGGGTCGCTCGTCTTCGAGTAGATGTCCACGCCGTCGAGCATGACCCTGCCGCTCACCATCGCGTTGTCGACCACCTCGTGGATTCTGTTCAGACACCTCACGAACGTCGTTTTGCCGCACCCGGACGGCCCTATGACCGCGGTCACGCCGTTCTCCTCGATATCGATGGTGATGTCCCTGATAGCCTGGACAGCGCCGAACCACGCGTTCAGGTGCTCAATGACAAGCTTCTTCGCCATACCTATAGTTATAAAGCATATTTTGTTTTTGTAAATAGCTTCGACACCACATTGACGATGAGGACGATGGCGATGAGGACGAATGCTGCCCCCCACGCTATCTCGTTCCAGTCCCGGTACGGGGACGACGCGTAGTTGTAGATGAGCACGGTCATCGTGGATATCGGCTGGTCCAGCCTGAGGCTCAAGAACGAGTTGTTGAACGCCGTGAAGAGCAGGGGGGCCGTCTCCCCGCCGACCCGTGCGACCGCGAGCATGACACCCGTTATGATACCGGTCAGCGCAGTCCTCAGGACCACGAAGATGGTAACCTTCCACTGCGGTATCCCGAGGGCAAGGGCCGCTTCCCGTATCGTGCCCGGCACCGTTTTCAGGAGCTCCTCGCTGGTCCTGGTGATGATGGGAAGCATGAGTATGGCAAGCGCCACGCCGCCGGAGAACGCGGAGAACCCGTGCATCGGGAGGACAACGATCGCATACGCCACGATGCCTGCAACGATGGAGGGTATGCCGTTCAGCACGTCCGCAAAATACCGTACCACAGACGCGAACCTTCCCCTTCCGAACTCGGACAGGTATATCCCCGCCATGATGCCGACCGGTATGGCCATGGCCGATGCTACCCCCACCACGATAAAGCTTCCGACAATGGCGTTCGCGATACCGCCACCGGTCTCCCCGGGAGGCCTTGGCAGCCGGACGAAGAAGTCCCAGTTTATCGCCGCCGCGCCCCTCCCTACCGTATAAAGGAGTATCAGAAGCAGCATGGCCACGCCGAGGAGCGCGGAGCCGTACGACAGGACAAGCATGAGCCCGTTGATGGCACGCCTCCTTAAATAGCTCAGGGAGCTCATTTTGCCGTCCGCTCCCTGATCACCAGCAGCCGTGCCACGGCGTTGAACAGCATGGAGATCACGAAGAGAATGAGGGCGAGTTCTATGAGGGAGGAAAGATAGAGCTTCGTCGTCGCTTCCGTAAACTCGTTGGCCAGTACGCTCGCGATGGTGTAGGAGGGAGCGAACAGGGATGCCGCTATCGTCGGCGCATTGCCTATCACCATCGTCACGGCCATCGTCTCGCCGAGGGCCCTGCCGAACCCGAGCATGACAGCGCCGATCAGGCCGGATCGTGCATGGGGGAAGACAATTTTCTCTATCACCTCCCACCGCGTCATGCCGAGGGCGAAGCCAGCCTCCTTGTACAGCATCGGCACCGTGTTGAATATGTCCCTGGATACGGCGGCAATCGTGGGGATAATCATGATAGATAGGATGATGCCACCTGCCAGCATGCCCACCCCGATGGGCGCACCGCTGAACAGCGGCAGGAAGCCGAAGTATCTGCCAAGCGCCGGCTCGACGTACATCTGGAGGAACGGGACCATCACGAACAGCCCCCAGAGTCCGTAGATGATGCTCGGGATAGCTGCGAGCAGCTCCACCATGAGCGACACGGCGGGCCGTACGGGCCGCGGGGCAAGCTCCGAGAGAAAGACGGCTATGCCGATGCTCACCGGGAGTGCGATAACCAGCGCGATCACGGACGAGACGATCGTGCCGAAAACGAACGGCAGGGCGCCGAAGTGCTCGCTCACCGGGTCCCAGGTTGAGGTAACGAGGAACTTCAGACCGAACTTATGTATGGACGGCACCGAACCCTTGAGGAGCTCGTACACGATCAGCACAATGAGCGCGAGTATCACGGAGGCGAATATCGTCGCAATAAACCTTATCGCCCTGTCACCGGTCACGAGCTTCATGATGGCCCCAGACTACCGTTAGCGATCTATACAGACAAGTAAATTGTAAGTTACACGGATTTTACACGGACGAAATACAGGCCCCTTGCGGCTACGACAGGGCGAGTCTTGCCGCAAGCTTGAGCAATGCTCCCACGATCAGCGCCTTGATCGCGTAGATCGCAAAGATCGCAATCAGCGGAGACAGGTCGATCCCGTAGCCCGTGCCCAGCGGCAATACCCTGCGCACGGGTGCAAGCACCGGCTCGGTGACCCTGTTTAAAAATCTCACCGCAGGGTTGTACGGGTCAGGATTCACCCAGCTCAGCAGGGCGTTCACGATGATGAGCCAGTAATAGATCGTGAGCACGGCATCGATAATGTTCGCCAGTACTATCAGAAGATTGGAAAGCATGGCTTTGCGTGTAACACAGAACGTCCGGACATGACAAGCGCCCTCCTCTGTTCTATTTTTCAGCCTGCACTATGGCACTCTCGAACCGTTCATACGGCTGGACGCCGACCAGCATCCTCCCGTTGAGAAAGAACGTGGGCGTGCCTGTTACCCCTGCCGCAGCACACGCCGATTTATCGGCTTGCACCATGCCTGCTGTTTCACCGGAATCGAGACAATGGTCGAATTTCCGTGCGTTCAATCCTATTTCCTTTGCGTACGATTTCAGGCTGTTGACGTCCAGCATACCGCTCGCACTGAACATACGGTCGTGCATCTGCCAGAATTTACCTTGCTTGTATGCACATGCGGCTGCTTCTGCTGCTTTCTCGGCATACCGATGGAACGGCAGCGGGAAGTTCTTGAATACCAGCATGACCTTACCTTTCCTGATGTCATTTTCTCTGAGCTGCCTGAGGTCATCGTGGGCGAATCTGGCACAGAACGGACATTGGAAATCCGAACATTCGATCATGATGACAGGGGCGTCTTTCTTGCCTTCATACGGGCTTTTCCCTATGGTCAGCCCTGGCGGGTCCCCGGTCGGCTGAGACGGCGGTTGAGCCACTATAGTAACGCCCTGCACCGCTGCGGGCACTGCTCCCTTTCCCAGCCCTCTCCTCATTTCTCTTGCGGAAAACCAGACAAACAGACCCAAAGCCATGGCCGCAACGACGCCCGCAATACCAGCTCTTGAACCTTTTTTCATCCTATGCTCCTGTATACACCCTGCTAAACACGACCGTCAGCTTGCTATCAAGCACATTGGGCCTTCCCGTTATTCAGCGTATGCAGGTTATACCCGAACGTTGACGGTAAGTCAACGGTCCTTGACGGATAAGGCGATAGCGTCCTTCACGGGTGTCTCTTTGACTTGAAGGAAAGAACCGTCTTTCCAAAAGATTCATTTGTTCGCTGTTTTCTGCTACACGTCTCAGCAACGAGATGCTTTAAGGAGGAATGGATGAAGGCAGTCGTATTTCGGAAATTCGGGGACGTAGACACACTCCAGTACACAGACTTTCCGGACCCGGAAGTCAGGCCGGGGCAGGTGATCGTCCGGGTTAAGGCATGCGCGTTGAACCATCTCGATATATGGCAGCGCAAGGGGCTACCCGGGGTCACCCTCCCGCACATAGCCGGTGCGGACGTCTCGGGCATTGTGGCGGACGCCGGGTCCGGGGCCGGAGACCTTAAAAAGGGGGACGAGGTCATCGTATCCCCGGGCATAAGCTGTATGAAGTGCGGGCAGTGTCTTGCCGGCGACGACAATCAGTGCAGCCACTACGACATCCTCGGATACAGGAACCACGGCGGGTACGCGGAATTCGTATCTGTGCCCGAGGTCAATGTCCTTCCGAAGCCGGGGCACCTCTCGTTCGAAGAGGCGGCATCAGTTCCCCTCGTTTTCCTGACAGCATGGCACATGCTCGTGGGCCGCGCAGGTGTAAGGCCTGGTGACAGCGTGCTCGTACAGGCGGGTGGCAGCGGTGTCGGCATCGCTGCCATCCAGATCGCGAAGCTCTTCGGTGCGCAGGTCATAACGACCGTGGGCAGCGACGATAAGATAGAAAAGGCAAAGGCACTCGGGGCCGATAATGTCATAAACTACCGGAAGCAGGACTTCGAGGAAGAGGTGAAGATTCTGACTGGCAAACGGGGTGTCGACATCATCATCGATCACATCGGCCCTGAGGTGTGGGAAAAGAGCGTCAGAAGCCTCGCAAAGAACGGAAGGCTCGTGACGTGCGGCTCTACGAGCGGCCCGTCCGTCAGTTTCGACCTAAGGTACGTGTTCTCGCGGCATCTCGCGCTGCTCGGCTCGTATATGGGCAGAAAAGCGGAGCTGCTGGAGGTACTGAAATTCGTCGAGTCAGGCAGGCTCAGGCCGGTGGTGCACAAGGTCTTCGACCTTAAAGATGCAGCAGGGGCACAGCGGGAAATGCTTGAACGGAAGAACTTCGGCAAGATCGTGCTGAAGGCAGGATAACCGCTCTCAGGAAGCACGTGTTCCGTGTGCTGCGGCGGCTATCAGCCGCAGCCCCAAAGCTTTCAGAGACCTATATCGCTCCTGAACTGGGCGCCATCGAACACGATGCTGTTGATTGCCTTATACACCCGCTCCCGTGCCCCGTGCGCGTTCTCCCCGAGGGCCGTCACCCCGAGTACCCTGCCTCCTGCCGTCTTAATGACGCCCCTCTCGTTCTTCGTCCCTGCATGGAATATAAAGATGTCTTTGCCCACGGCGTCTTTCAGTCCCTCGATGACCGTATTCGCCTGAGGACCGGCCGGATAGCCCTTCGATGCCATGACGACACACACGGAGACGTCCTGTCTCAGGCTGAGCCTGTCCGAGAACGTCCTGCCCTTGGCGCTGTCGGTCAGAATGCCGATCATCTCGCCTTCCAGCCGGGGAAGCAACGCCTGTGTTTCCGGGTCTCCGAACCGTGCGTTGAACTCCAGCACGTACGGCTCGCCGCCGACGATCATGAGTCCGGCGTACAGCACACCCCGGTAGACGATGCCCTCCTTTTCGAGTGCCCCCATGAGCGGGGACACGATTTTGTTCACGACCTTTTCCTCGAGCTGCGGGCTGAGCTTGTCCGACGGGGACAGTGCCCCCATCCCGCCCGTGTTCGGACCGTCATCATGGTCGCACAGCCTCTTGTAGTCCCTCGCGCTCCCCAGCGGTACGAAACCGCGCTCGTTGGCCACGACGAAATAGCTCGACTCGGCGCCCTTGAGAAACTCCTCGATAAGCACGACCTTGCCGGCGTCGCCGAAAACCCTGTTGTCCATGATGTCCCGTATCGCGGCCGCCGCCTGCGAGCGGTCCGCCACGATGATAACACCCTTGCCCGCTGCAATACCGTCCGCCTTGATAACGGCAGGATATGCTATCGTCCCGGCATAGTCGAGGGCGTCGGCCGAGGTGTCAAAGACCTCGAAATGCGGCGAAGGAATATCGTACTTCTTGAGCAGCGTCTTCGCGAAGGACTTGGAGGTCTCGAGCAGCGCGGCCTGCCTCGTGGGACCGAATATGGTCAGACCGCTCGCCGTAAAGGCGTCCACGACGCCTGCCTGCAGCGCCGATTCAGGTCCGACGACGGTGAGGTATACCTTCTTCTCCAGAGCGAAGTCCACCAGTCCTCTGACATCATCGACCTTCAGGGGCACACAGGTAGCAAGCTCCTCGATGCCGGCGTTACCCGGCGCGCAGTAGATATTTTTTATGCCGTCCTGCTTCATCTTGTGGACGATGGCGTGCTCCCTGCCTCCGGAGCCTATGACCAGTACATTCATAGTCTGTCCCCAGCCTCAGTGCTTGAAGTGTCGTACGCCGGTAAACACCATGGCGATACCGGCCTCGTCCGCAGCACGGATGACCTCCTGGTCCCGGATCGATCCGCCCGGCTGTGCGACAGCCGTGACGCCCGCGTCCGCCAGTACCTTGAGCCCGTCGGCGAACGGGAAGAAAGCGTCCGATGCCCCCACGGCACCCTTGGTGCCGAGGACAGACTTCATGATCGCTATCTTCGCGGAGTCCACTCTGCTCATCTGCCCGGCACCAACGCCGATGAGCTGGAGGGACCGTGCAACGATGATCGTGTTGCTCTTCGTGTGTTTGCAAACCTTCATGGCGAAGTCCATGTCCTTCATCTCGCCTTCCGTGGGCGTCCTCCTGGTGACGACCTTGCTGCCCTTCAGCTCATCCGACAGAGTGTCCCTCGTCTGCACGAGTACCCCGAACGCGGTATCGTGGAGCTCGAGCTGGCCATCGCCGGGGGCGTCCGCAGCGCCGCGGTCGACCTCAATGAGCCTCAGGTTCTTCTTCTTCGAGAGCATCTCAAGCGCGGCGGGCGAGAACGACGGGGCGACGATGACCTCATAGAAGGTGTCCGCGATGAGCCGCGCAGTTGCGTCATCGACCTCGCCATTGAAGCCGCAGATACCCCCATAGCTCGATAACGGGTCCGTACCGAAGGCAAGCTCGTACGCCTTCGGGATGCTTCCCGCAACCGCGGCACCGCACGGGTTCGTGTGTTTTATGATGATGCACGCCGGCTGGCGGAACTCCCGGACAAGCTCATACGCGCTGCTCATGTCCACGATATTGTTATAGGAGAGCTCCTTGCCGCCGCGCTGGCCGAACCTGAGGTCACGGTGCTGATCAAGGCCGGACGTCGCGTACAGTGCCGCCTGCTGGTGCGGGTTCTCTCCGTATCTCATGGACTGCACTCTGTCGAGCGTGACGTGGATCTGCCCCGGCATGTCCTTTGCGGTCTTCGCGTTGAGCCAGTTGGCGATGACGCTGTCGTACGCAGCCGTGTGGTTGAAGGCCTTCGCGGCAAGGCGCAACCTGTCCTCCGCGGTTATATCGTTTTTCTTGAGGTGCGACAGCAGCCACGGATAGTCGGACGGGTCAACGATAACGACGACGTCCTTGAAGTTTTTCGATGCAGCCCGCACCATCGACGGGCCGCCGATGTCTATCATCTCGACAACCTCGTCGAACGCCACGTCCTTCTTTCTCGCCGTCGCACTGAACGGGTACAGGTTGACGATGACGATATCGATCAGGCCTATGGAATGCTCCTTCAGGGACTTCATATGACTGCTGTTGCCCCTCATGGCGAGAATCCCGCCGTGTATCTTCGGATGCAGCGTTTTGACCCTGCCGTCGAGCATCTCCGGAAAGCCCGTGTAGTCGGCAACATCGGTCACCGGCACCCCCTTCTCTTTCAGGAGCCGTGCGGTTCCGCCGGTCGAGAGGATCCCTATCCCGAGGTCTGCCAGGCCCCGGCCGAGCTCTTCCATACCTGTTTTGTCCGACACGCTGATAAGCGCCCGTGAATATACCATACCCTACTCCTTTGCATGATAGTTTTTCATACCTTATCTACAAACAGCAGACAAAATCAAGCTGAACTTGTAGAAACGGCTACATGCCGCAGCGGTACGGCTAATGCACGAGCCGGAACAAAAGGCTGGGATCTATCTTGCTGTCGACTATCCTTACGCCGAAGTGCAGGCTCGGCCCGGTGACACGGCCCGTGCTTCCGACATAGCCCACCGTCTGGCCCTTCCTGACACGGGCCCCGTCCTTTACCGCATAGCCCCTGAGATGGAAATACATGGAATATATGCCCTGTCCGTGGTTGATCAGTATGCTCCCGCCTCCGAAAAAAAGACTGCCCTCGAAACACACGGTACCGCTGTTGGTCGCAACGACGGGCGTACCCGGCCTTGCCGCTATATCGATGCCGGTATGCGGCGCGCGCGGCTCACCGTTCAGGAACCTCCTGACACCGAAGGGCGTGGTTATCATACCGCGGACCGGCATGATGAACCTGCCGCTCCACTCCCGTCTTGTCGTATCGCTTGCAAAGATCCGCTCCAGCTCGGCCTGCTCCCGTTCAGCCCTCTTCAGCTCGACAGGCGTGAGCGATACAAAATACCGAGGCAGCTTCAGGTATTGGGCCGGATAGCTGTGGCGGTGCACCAGGACCGTAACCGACGTCACCGGTGCAGCCATGCCCTGCCGGTACACGGTTATGTTGTCCGGACCTGCCGGATGACCGAGATCGATGCCGAGCAGGAGGGTGACTTCCATGCCGCCCCTGAAGCCAAGCTTGCGCCCGTCGAGCTCGACATCGTACGTGCTGCCGGCAGTAAGTCCCCGTATCGTAAGGACAAAAGGGCTCCCCGGGTGCAGGTGCGCCGGGCGAACGGATACGGACGGCGATTGGATATGCGCCATAATGGCCAGCAATGCAATCATGATCATGTGAACGACTCCTTTCCTTGCCTTTCCCGGATGACGACTTCAGGCTACGTCCAGAAACGTACGGGCGAAGAAACACCGATCGGCTGCCCCGGTACTGTTTGACGTTGTCCACGCGTCTTGACTATACGTAGCCTCGATCGTAGGTCCGATGCTTTTGTCAGCATAACGCGAGACAGGAGACCTGTCAACGGCAGGACGCCCGGCTCACGCACAAATAGCTTGTTTATTTTAAATGATGTGATAGAAAAATTCCAGCCGGAGGCCGATCCGCTCCGGAAATAAAGGAGGTAAGGACCATGGGTATTCCGTTTCCAAGCGAAGAATGGATAGTGGCATTTAAGGATAAGATCAATTCCAACCCGAACTACAAAGAGTCCGGAGCAAACTGGGAACACGGAACGATATCGCTCATCATGCAGTTTGATCAGGACATGCTCGACCGGATGAAGAAAGATCCGGTATTGAGCAAGCAGATGAAAGCCGGCGAGACCGCGGTAGGGGTATGGCTCGATCTGTATCACGGTGTATGCAAAGAGGCGAAGCGGGTATCGGCCGAGGAGGCACAGAAGGCAAAGTTCGTGATACAGGGCGAATACCCGCGGTGGAAGTCCGTGATGAAGAAGGAGCTCGACCCGGTCAAGGGCATGATGCAGGGCAAGCTGAAGCTCAAGGGCGACTTGCCGACCATCGTGAGGTTCGTCAAGGCCGCACAGGACCTCGTGGACTCGGCCACCATGGTCGACACGAAGTTTATTGATGAATGAGGAGCATGGTATGTACGACGCAGACCTGAATTTTATATTCCGAAATCCGACAAAGATCATCTTCGGCAAGGGCTCGGCAGGCGAGGTACAGGAAGAGGTCAACGGCCTGAAAGGTAAGAAGGCACTGCTGGTAACGGACAAGTTCCTCGAGAAGAGCGAGATGGTGGAAAAGGTTAAAAAGGCACTCGGGGGCAAATGCGCTGGCATGTTCTCCGACATCGAGCCCGACACCGGCACGCACATCGTTGACAAGGGCGCAGACTATGCACGGTCCATCGGTGCGGACTGCATCGTAACGGTCGGCGGCGGCAGCTCCATCGATACCGCAAAGGGCATAGCCGTGGTCCTTGCGCTCGGAGGCAGGATAGGAGACCACTCCGGCGTCAACTTCCTCGACGCGCCCATAACGCCGCACATCGTCATCCCGACCACCGCGGGTACGGGCAGCGAGGTGACGTACGCAGCGGTCATCAAAGACCACGAAAAGCACCGGAAGCTGATATACGCGGACAACCACATCATTCCCAACGTCGGCATACTCGATCCCACGATGACCGTGAGCATGCCGGCCAAGGTGACCGCCGGCACGGGCATGGACGCGATGAGCCACTGCATCGAGGCACTGCACTCGCAGCAGGCAAACCCCATAACGGACGGGCTCGCGCTCCAGGGCATACGGCTTATCGTGGCATATCTTCCCAAGGCGGTGGACAACGGCAAGGACCTCCTTGCACGGGGGCAGATGCAGATAGCTGCGAACGTCGCCGGCGTTGCGTTCGGCAATGCACAGGTCGGGGTCGTCCATGCGCTTGCGCACAGCGTGGGAGGGAGGTTCGGCGTACCGCACGGCATCGCCAACAGTATCCTGCTGCCCTACTGCATCGAGTACAACCTCGATGCGGTCGCAGACAAGTACAGGCTGGCTGCAGAGGCCCTGGGCGTGGATGTCAGGGGGTTGGGCGACGAAGACGCCTCACATAAGGCCGCTGAGGCCCTGCGGGCATTCACCAGACGCGTGGGCATGCCGCAGAAGCTGCACGAGGTCGGCGTGAAGGAAGAGGGGCTCAGGCAGGTCGCGGAAGACGCCATATCGGACGGCTCGATCGTGTACAACGCCAAGCCGATCTTCGATCCGGAAGAGACCCTGAAGATACTGAAGCAGGCATTCTGAGGATGACGGACGTCATAGCGACAGACAGGGGCGCGCAGGACAACGGGCTCGCGGCCATGCTGCGGGACCTCCTATCACAGAACATGGCTAACCACCCGGAGCGCCTGAAGGACGTGGCAGCACTGGACGGCAACATCGTCATCGCGGCGCCGGACATCGATGTTCGGCTCACGCTCGCATGCCGGGACGGAAGGATCACGGTGTACGACGGCGAGAGACCACCGTACAAGCTGAGGATAGAGACGAACTCGGACAACATCCTGAAGCTCAGCACCCTGAAGATCAAGGCAGGTCTGCCCTACTACTTCGACAGGACCGGACGGGAGGTGCTCGCCCTGCTGTTCCGGGGCAAGCTCAGGATCGAGGGCCTGTTCAAGCACCCATTGCTCCTGACGCACATCACGAAGCTGTTCTCGGTTTATTGAGGCCACCATGCTCACGGGCGTCCGGTCATGAATGTCGCTGATCTTTCCATAAACACGAACTTCGCCATGAGCCAGTACCTGGCCGGCAGGGACGGCCTCCCCCAGAACGCCCTGCTGGAGGTACAGAACAGGCTCAACGTTGCCGCGGAAGACATGATGCAGTCGATAGCGAGCAACAGGCTCGGCTTTCTGACCATGCTCGACGACGCCCAGACCCTCAAAGAAACAAAGGCACTTGCAGGACAGTACCCTTCGAGCAAGTATACAGACGTCATCGTACTCGGGATCGGCGGCTCCGCCCTGGGAGCGCGTGCCGTACGGCAGGCGCTCGCGCAGGACGCAAAGCAGAACGTGCGGATACTGGACAACATAGACCCGGTCCAGTTCTCGCTCGCCCTGCAGGGTATGAACCCGAAAAAGACGCTGGTCATCGCGATCAGCAAGTCCGGACAAACGGTCGAGACCATGGCCCAGCTCTTCCTGCTCATCAACGAATTCAAAAAGGCAGTGGGCGCGAAGTCGCTGGACAGGCATTTCGTGTTCATAACGACCCGGGGCACCGGGTCGCTGTACGGGCTATCGCAGAAGTACGGTATCCCGGTCCTGCCGGTCCCGGCAAACGTCGGCGGCAGGTACTCCGTGCTCTCCCCGGTAGGCTTGTTTCCGGCAGCGTTCATGGTAGACAACATAGCGGAGCTGATAGAGGGCGGGAAGAAGGTACGGGAATCGTTCGTACGGTCCCGGGGCAACAACATCGGCGAGATCGCTGTCATCTATCACCTGACGCACCTGCACCTGAACAAGAACATCGCGGTATTCATGCCGTACTCGTCCCTGCTGTCGGACTTCAGCGAATGGATCGCCCAGCTCTGGGCCGAGAGCCTGGGGAAAAAGCACTCGCGGGACGGCAGGGAGGTGTACACCGGCAGCACGCCGGTGCGGGCGCTCGGCGTCACAGACCAGCATTCCCAGCTCCAGCTCTACAAGGAGGGGCCGGCGGACAAGCTCATCACGTTCATTGAGGTAGTCAAATCCGGCGCAAAGGGAAAGAAGCTCGTGCCGGTGCCGCCGGTGGACGTGGAGTTCTCCTACCTCTTCAGCAAGACCCTCGAAGAGCTGCTGCACGCGGAGATGAACGCGACAAGGACATCGCTCATCAACTCATCGCGCCCGTCCGTGACCCTGTCCGTGCCCGAACTGAGCCCCAAGATCATGGGAGAGCTTTTCGTGTTTTTTGAGCTGCTGGTCGTCTTCATGGGGCACCTGTACAATATAAACCCATTCGATCAGCCCGGCGTCGAAGAGGGCAAGCGGATTCTCCGGCAGAGTCTTACGTAAGCCTTATCTTCTGCTCGGGGAGGTCGACCGCTCGAACTTCTCTATCGCTTCCGACCTGCCTACCGCGATAAGAATGTCCTTCCTGTTCAGAACGAACTGCGGCGAGGGGTTGTAGACGAACCCTTCGTCCGGTCTCCGCACGGCAACGATCGTGACATCGTGGAGCTGCCGTATCTTCGACTGTTCGACCGATTTCCCGTCGAGTTCCGAGCCCTCCTGTATGGTCAGCTCTTCTATCTTGAGATCGAGATTGGTCTCCTCGGTCGCGAGTTCCATAAAATCTATCACGTTCGGCTTCATGATGCTCTGGGCAATCTTCTCCCCGCCGATGATATACGGCGATATGACCCGGTTTGCACCGGCCTTGTACAGCTTGGATATCGAGCCGGAATCCCCTGCCCTCGAGATGATGAACAGGGAGGGGTTTAAGTCCCTCGCGGTGAGGACCGTGTAGACGTTGTCCGCGTCGTTGGCCATCACCGCGATGAGCCCCTTTGCCCTTTTTATGCCTGCCCTTTCCAGCAGCCCCTCGTCTGTCCCGTCGCCCTGCAGGAACAGGTACTCGTTCTTCTCTATCAGCGGCAGGACCTGCAGGTCCTTGTCTATAGCAATAAAGGACACGCCGTTCGCCTTGAGCTTCTGTGCGACCGTGGTACCGATCCTGCCGAGCCCGCACAGGATATAATGGTCCCTGAGATTTTCTATCGCCTTTGTCACCTTGAACCTCCCTATGGACTTCCTGAACTCACCCTCTATCAGCGCCCTGAACAGGCCGCCGGCGCTGTAGGTAACGAAGCCTATCCCGATCGTTATCATGAAGACCGCAAACAGCTCGCCCCGCTGGTCCAGCACCCGCGCCCCGCCGCTGTAGCCAACCGTACTGAGGATAACGACCGTGGTGTAGAGCGACTCAACGAAGCTGAACTTCTCGATGTACATGAAGCCCACGGTACCGACAGTAAGGATGCTCACGAGGACAACGAGGTACCGGGAGATATTCTGGTACGACTTCATACCTTGTAGTAGAAGAGCCAGCTCCTGTGCTTCCTGTCTTTCCCTTTCACGATATCGAAAAATTTCTTCTGGAGGTGTCTGGTGATCGGCTCCGGCTTCCCGCTGCCTATCCTTCTGTCATCGACCTCCCTGATGGGCGTGATCTCCGCTGCCGTCCCGGTAAGGAATGCGCCGTCCGCTATGTAGAGCTCATCCCGGGTAAATCGGACCTCTTCGACGGGTATCCCGCCCTCCCGTGCAAGCTGAATGATCGTCTCCCTCGTTATGCCGGGCAGGATGGACGTCAGCGGCGGTGTCTTCAGTACGCCGTTCCTGACGATGAAGACGTTCTCGCCGCTGCCCTCGGCGACGTACCCGTCCTCGTCGAGGAGTATGGTCTCGTCATAGCCGCCCAGCTTCGATTCCCTCTTCGCGAGGATCGAATTCACATAGTGGCCGCTGATCTTCGCCTTGCTCATCGCCGCATTGACGTTGTACCGTACGAAGGAGGATATCTTTATCCGTATGCCGCTCTCCAGGCCGTCCTCCCCCAAGTACGCGCCCCAGGGCCACGCGGCCACGGCTATGTGGACCGGGTTGTGCTCCACGTACAGTCCCATATCGCCGTACCCGATGAACGAGATCGGCCGTATGTAGCCTGCCTTCAGCCTGTTCTCCCTGAGCACGTTCATGATAGCGTTCTGTATGTCCTTCTCCGAGAAGGGGTACTCCATCATCATGACATGGGCGGAATCGAAAAAACGCTCGATATGCCGGTCGAGCCTGAACACCGCAGACCTGCCGTCCTGCGTCTGGTACGATCGTATCCCCTCGAACACTGACACGCCGTAGTGGAGCGAATGCGTCAGTACGTGGACCTTTGCGTCATCCCACTTTACCAGCTTGCCGTCCATCCAGATATACTTCGTCTTCTGAATCATCCCTTCCTGCCTCCGTCATTTAAAGAATTTCTTGAACATGCCTTTCTGGCTCCTCTGCGAGAGCTCGTACGCCCGTATCTCCCTCAGGGCATCGATGTTCTGCGGGTTCTTCGCATAGGCAGTCTTGAAGGCCTCCAGCGCCTTCTGCTCCTCGCCCTTGACCTTGAGTATCCTGCCGAGGAAATAGTTGCCCGTGTCCTGCTCCTTGTTCAACTGCAGGCCCCTCTGGATATACTCTATACCCTTTGCCCGTGCCGCGTCGGAGTCAGGCTCGAGTCTGAAGATGACCCATCCAAAATACGACAGGTATTCTCCTTCGGTGGGGTTCAGATCCACGGCCCACTTGAGGCTCTGGTACGCGTCCTTGAAGTTGTTCGCCTTGAGCAGTATCATGCCCTTCTGGAATTGCAGCTCCGCATTCACGATGTTCTCCGCTTCGTTGTTCTTTATCTCCTTCTCGCCGGACTTGAGGTACTCGTCGTATTTGCTCCGCTCGCCGTCGTCCGCTAAGCCCTCGTATGCCGTGGTCACGCGTGTGAAGACCTCGGACGCCGCCTCCCTGACCTCCGCCGGATAATCGAAAAAGTGATCAGGGTGATACTGCTTCGCAAGCGCAAAGTATGATTTCTTTATGGCGGACCTGTCCGCACCCTGGGCCACACCCAGGACCTCGTAATGGTTCTTCTCTTTCATATCGTCGAGCCTGTCTCTGAACCCTTCCAGCAGTTTCCGGTGCTCCTCCGACAGCGGCACCGCCTTCTTCTCGGGCGACTCCCGCTGCAGGTCCTTCAATACGGCGAACCCCATGCCGATGAACAGGAACAGGAGCCTCATCGCGTCATCGGCATCCATCCGTACACCCGCCAGGGACTGCCTGAGCGGCCTATTGGAGGCAACTATCGTCAGCAGGTTCAATTCCTCCTGTGACAGGCTCACCTGAGACGGATCATACTGCGAGCCGCCTCTCGCACACACCAGGTCCATCCTTTTGTTCACGTACTCCGACACAGCGCTCTTCGGCAGGTGTATCTTGATGCCCTCCATGACGAGGACCATCACCGGCAGCGAGCACGGCACTATGAGATTGTCCGGGACGTGGGCCTCCCTGAAATGAAAATTCCCTTCCACCATACTGAAGGTATAGACGAACCTCATGCGGAGCTGCAGCTTCAATGCGTCCTTGATGTTCAGCGGGAGCAGCCCGCGCTCCTGCAGCACAAGCCCATGTTTCTTCCGCTCTTCCATGACCTCTTTCAGGGAGTCCTTATAGTCTTGCTGGTTGATGAACCCGTTCTCGTACAGCACCCTGCCGAAGGTCTCTTTCAAAATGTTAGACCTGCCGCCCACGAGCAGGCCGTTCCTGAAGTAGAGTTCTTTCTTGAACTTACCCAATTCTACCCGCAAGATGCCCTCGAGCCTCTTTGTCGCGATGTTGTTCAAGACCGTAACGAGCCGGGGGCTGCCAACATTTCCTGAATCGCTAAAAGGTGCCATAGCTGTATGATCCTCTTAGACCAGAACGATAAAATATTCAATAAAATATTGCAACACGGCCCCATCTCTGTCTACAATGGGCGACATGCGAAGGACTATCACCGGGAAAGCCATCGTCCGGGCATGCGCCCTGGCCGCCGCCGTGCTTCTTGCCCCGTCCATGGTCTCCGGGAATGGCACGGTACCGGGGATACGGGTCGAGATATTCGGCGATGCATCCACCCTGCACATAGAGGGCAAAGGCATTCAGATCATCGACACCTACCGGAACCTCGCCCTGTTCAGGAACCCCGGCTACTCCTACCTCATCCTGTCTGCGGGCAACAACGGCCTGGTGGTGGATCGGAAACTGTATCCCGCACGCATGGTGACGCTGTTGTTCTCCGGCGGCGTGGTGAAGATAAACGACCGGCTCCTGCGGGGCCACCTCGAGATAGCGAACATAGACAACAGCCACCTCGTGGTCATCGACGTCGTCAACCTCGAGTCCTATGTGGCAGGCCTCGTCAATGCGGAGATGCCGCACAACTGGCCCCTGGAGGCTCTCGAAGCACAGGCCGTCGTGGCGAGGACCTACGCGCTGTGGCAGAAGGAGCGCCACCTCAACCAATACTACGACATGGCGGCCGACTTCATGGACCAGGTGTACAGCGGCGCCGGCTCCGAGGACAGCAGGGGCTGGAAGGCCGTCAACGCTACCCGGGGCCAGATCATCACCTACCAGGGCAAGCCGATCCTCGCTATGTACCACTCCGAGTGCGGCGGCGAGACTGAGAATTCTGAGGACGCTATTGGCTACCGTTACCCGTACCTGCGATCGGTCAAATGCAACTTCTGCAAAGGGGCGCCAGGGTTAAACTGGAAATACGCCCTCTCCCTTCAGCAGCTTGCCCGGAGACTGATCGTAAAGGGGTATACCCTGTCCCACGTGTACGGTTTCAGGGTAATGAAGAGAAGCAGGACGCAGCGGGTCACCGTCGCAAGGGTCGTCACGGACCACGGCAACATCGATCTCGACGGTGCCACCCTGCGTTCGGTGGTAGGGTACGATAAGCTCAGGAGCACCCTGTTCCATGTCCGCGCAAAGAACGGGACACTGTTTTTTAAGGGGAGGGGCTTTGGTCACGGCGTGGGCATGTGCCAGTGGGGAGCGTACGGGATGGCGAGAAAAGGCTACACCTACCGGCAGATCATCCATTTTTACTATACGGGCGTCCGCATAGAGAAGCTGTACTGATTGTCATGGAAGAAAGGAAATCGAGAAGAATCCCTATCCTGAACAGGCTGAGATCCTTCATAAAGAAAGAAAGGGCGAAGACCATAGGGATCGCCCTGGGCGGGGGCGTCGTATGGGGCACTGCCCACATCGGCGTGCTCGAAGCTATCGCACAGGAAGGCATTACGATAGACGCGGTGGCCGGGTCGTCAGCCGGGAGTATCGTCGCGGCCCTGTTCGCCTTCGGGATAAGCCTCGAGCGGATCAAGGCACGCGCGGAGAAGCTCCGCATGTCGGACATATTGAAGCTGCGGGTACCGAGGATGGGGCTCGCCTCGACCGAGGGCATCGGCGCGCTGGTCCGCGAGTTTCTCGGGGATGCGAAGATCGAGGATGCGCCTATCCCCCTCTACATACCTGCTACGGACCTGACGACAGCCGCGCCGCATCTGTTCGAGCACGTGAGCGTCGCGGACGCGGTCATGGCGAGCAGCGCCATACCCGGTATCTTCGTACCCATGAAGATAGACGGCCACACCTATGTGGACGGCTCCCTGCTCACGGATGTGCCCTGCCAGATATTGAAGATCCGGGGGATCGACTTCGTCATAGGCGTGGAGCTCGTGAACAAGGAACAACTCAAGAAGGAGCCGACGAACATCTTCGACGTCATAACGAAGAGCATCCAGGTGATCGTGAATGAGACGCGCATGGAGAGGCTGCGGTTTGCGGATGTCATCATCGCCCCGGACGTGCACGACATAGGGCCGTTCGATTTCGAGAGGGTGCCGCTGCTCATCCACCGGGGCAAGGAAGCGGTCTCGAAGCACATCGAGCTCATCAGGAGCAGGACGCCGGCACGTTGATACCATGGAGCTCTTCCTGACCGCCTATGCGGAGCATTTCACCTACGCTGCCCTGTTCGTGTTCCTCATCCTGTGCGGGCTCGGCCTGCCCGTGCCGGAGGAGGTGCTCCTCGTCATATCGGGCTACGTGGCCTACAAGGGCATCACTTCCCTGTATATAACCGGCATCGTCGATTTTCTCGGTGTCATAGGGGGTGACCTCATCCTGTTCGCGATAGGCAGGAGGTGGGCAAAGGGCATACGCGACCACGCGATCATACGGCGGTTCGTCGGCGACGCCGGGCTCGAGAGGGTGACGCGCTTCTACAGCAGTCACGGAAGCAAGGCGATATTCATAGCACGGTTCATCAGCGGCCTGCGGATCGCGGTGTTTCTGTCCGCCGGCATCATGGGGACCAGGGTAAAGAAATTCCTGCTGGTCGACTCGGCCGCCGGGATCCTGTCCGTACCCCTGTGGGTGGTCCCGGCGTACATCATGGGAAGCGATTTCGACCTGGTCCTCAGGTATGCAAAGGACTTCGAATACCTGTTCGTGCTCGCCCTGCCGTTCGTCATCGCGTTCATCGTGATCGGCTACCTGCACTCCCGGGGAAAGCCCCGGTAAAGCGTCCCGCTATTTAATGGCCTTCTTCCTGAGCAGACGGAACAGGTGCCTCCAGCCGAACACGAGCGGCAGCCTGCGGTCCCAGTGCGACAGCCGCAGCTCTTCCCCGGTCGTCCGCTCCACCTTCAGGACGAGATAGTCGACATAATTGCTGAAGGTGTAGATGCTCTTGGGCCACCGGTACACGGCCCTCCTCCTGCTCCTGCTGATAAACCCTGCCATATATGCCGGCGTAAAGTAAGGCCTGATGGTCCGGTAGGCCCGGCCTGTCCTCTCTACGGTCCGGTCCTGTACCTCCTGCTCGAGGAACTGGCTGTAGATATCCCGGTAAAACTCCTTCTCGCCGGTATACAGGCTCGTTATCTTGTCGTGTGTCTCGGTCCTGATCTCGGCCCGGTAGCTCAGACCGAGCAGCCGGATCATAAAATCGTCGAACGAGAAGCCGTCTGCGTACGCCCCGGCATACGACAGCTCCGAAAGGGCGAACATGACATTGAAGCGCATCGCCTGGTAGATGCTGCCGATAAACTCCGCCAGGAATTCATCGTCCTTCGCATAGAGTATGGCGATGCGCTTCGCGAGCCTGCCGGCGATAAAGAAGTCCTTGATATGCGGGTAGTGGGTATACCGGTACAGGTCCTGCCGATCGATCACGCAATACTTCGACGGCCGGGGAGTGCCGTTCTCGCTCAGCCTCAGGAAATAGGAGTTCGGGGGCAGGAACCTGTTCAGGAGCGTGTGCACGCGCGAGCCGTAGAACCCTGCATAACGGTCCACGACGATATAAAAGTCCGGGAAGCTGGTGGGCGTGGAGAGCCCCGGGTTGAGCATCGAGCCGTACATGAAGACGCATGCTATGCCCTTGAACTGCTTGAGGAAATGTCCAAGGAAGAACTCGGATGTCGCGGTTTTATAGGGATAGTACGATGCACGCAGGCGCCGGGTAATCAGGTCTTTCTGTCGGTCTGCGTCCACCATACGGTACCGTTCATTACCTGCTCCGGGCACTCCCTCAACGGCCGCTTGCCCGACCATGCCTCTTCCCTGTTTGCTTATTTTGCCGCGTGCTTCTGGTAAGCAAGCCTTCTCTTCAGCATCAGCGCTGCCATAAAAGACATCACCAGAAGCAGCATGCCGAGGTCGTCGCCCTTGCCTGCCGGGCGTGTACCTGCACAGCCGCACCCCATACTGCTCGATGCCTTCGATACGAAGGCGAGGTCGAGTTTCGAAGTATTGCCGCTCCTGTCCGTGGCCGTAATGACCACCTGGTGCTGTCCCATGGAAAGCTCATCGAGGAATATCCGCGAGCTGCCGCTGCCGGACGTGCTCACGGTCTTAAACGCGCCGTTATCAAGGCTGTACTTGACCGCGATCTGGTCTGCCGGGGTCTGATAGTCCCATGCCTTGGTATCGATCTCCACGTCCGAACCGACCACAGCCCCGTTCTTCATGTTCTTGACCGACAGCGTCGGCGGGACCGAGTCCACACGGAAGGTGAGGCATGCTGGCGTCAGGTTCGAGAACCCGCCCTCGTTCTTCGCCATCACCTCGAAGGTATGCACACCCTCGGTCAGGTACGGCAGTTCTGCCTGCGTGGACACCGTGAAGGGCGACCACAGCCCGCCGTCGATCCGGTAGGTGTATTCCAGGGGCGCATTGTAGTCCATGGGATCATAGCCCACGTAATTTATCGTGCTGTTGAGCGGCTGGAGACCGAGCTGCTTGGACTGCTTGCCGTCGACGTTCAGTGTCCCCAGCGCAAGGGGACCCGGGGCAAGGCCCACGTCGCTGCCGTTGGGCACCACGATGTACGCACGCGGCGCGCCCTGTGTCGTCAGGGCATTATACTGTGAAGAGGGCAGTATGGCGCTCCAGTTCAGGTTCCCGTACGCGTACGCATACATCGACAGGAAGTCCGGCGTGCCGTTGCCGTCCGCATCAACTGCCTCCGGGTCAGGGCCTATGTACCAGAACCCCACGTTGATGCCGAGCGCCCCGAGGTTGATAGGCATATTGATCGTCGTGCCTATCGCAGCGGACAGGATGGTCGGGATCAACTGCGAGATGCCGTGCGCCATGTACGGCGTTATGCCCGGGTATATGTTGGTGATGCCATTGATCTGCGGCACAAGGAGGGCCCCCAGGTGGAGCACGCCGAACGTCGTGGGCTCTCCGTTGCCGCCCAAGGGCGTGGGGACAAGATAGTTCACGTCGACGCCGGCCTGCAGGTTCCAGTTCAGGGTAAACATCCGCTCCGGTATGCCGCCCACGGTGGCATAGAAGTCTATCTGGTAGTTCGGTATGTCGGCATAGATCATACTCGTGGTCAGGGAGTTCGACTGATTATACCCGGTCCCGGAGCTCCACGTCGAGCCTGCGGCAAACGAGTTCACGGACAAGGTATGCCCCAACTGCGCGTATATGGGCGGCGGGGTGTTCGAGCCGGACGACCTCGGCACCAGCGCTATGGAGACATAGGTACCCGGGTCAGCTATGTCCGTAATCGCAGGAACGATGGCCTTGAAGGCATTGACGTTGAGCATCGATGCGAGCGACGGGAACGAATTGACATTGATGTTGATACAGGTAAGCCCGGAGGTATACAGGTCATATAACAGCTCGTTGAGCACGTCCTGAGACAGACCTATGCCGAGGTCGTACGGGTAGCCGGACCAGGGAATCGGAACGGAGGTGCCGCCATAGAGGTATGAGCCGCTGGGCACGGTATCGTTATTGAACACGTTCGCAGCGACATTCACGCCGGTCGTGGGCGGGTTCTGCAGCAGCACGTTCACCGGGTTAAAGCTCGTGGTATCGACGCACGAGTTGTCGCACGCGTTGCCCGCATTATAATACGGCGTATAGATGGCCGGGAGCATACCGAAGTCGAGCGCTATTTTGAGGCCGTAACAGTCTCCATACATGCCGCTGTACCCGAGCTGACTGGTACAGTTCGGCTCCGGGTATAGCCCCAGCAGATAGCAGTTCGTCCCGAGGGTAAAGGGGTTCCCTATCTTGGAATTCAGGTCGAGGGGCAGACCGATAGCGGAGTTCAGCATCTTGGCAAGCTGGGCGTTCAGCATGCTGGTCACGGCGCTCTGGACCATGCCCTGCGCCATGCCGGATATCATGCCATTGAGCCATGGGTCGAGATAGTCCAAACACGGGTCCCATCCGAAGATGGAGCACGACCAGGTTATCAGGGTCACATAGAACCCCGGCATGGTCACGGACGAAACGCCGACGCCGGCCGCGGTAAAGCTCAGGGTCGTGTCCGGGCCCCATGTGGTCGTCCCGGTGGTGATGGCCGGGGTCGCGTAGGCCTGGATGTCGATCTCGTTCGCCGCAGCATAGCCGTTGCCGCTCATGGTCCCGATGACCGGCAATGTTGCCGTATAGTTGATGTCCCCGACCGCAATGGGCGGGCTGCCGTTGCCGTTCGGGTTGCTGCAGGTGGGCCAGGGCTGGACAGGCGCCCATGACGGCGTAATGCCGTCGTAGCTCAGCACTATAGAGATGTTCAGCGTTGCCGGCGCATAGCCGGGGCAGGTTATGGGGTTCTGGGCGATCGTGACCGCGGCCTTGTCGTAGTACAGGACGATGCCGTCATTGGCAGGCAAGGCACACGCAGATGGCTGACAGTTGTCGGTGATCTCTCCTCCGTACGGGACAGAGCCGCAGCAATCGCTCGGGTACCCCCCGTTGGACGTACACTGCCATGTCTGCCCTGTAGTCTGACAGGAATAGCATGAATTTGTCACGCCGCAAGTCGACGTGCCCGCTGACCAACTGCAGGTCGTGGTCTGGCCGCTGTTGCAGGCATTGATGGCCCCTGCCCCGCAGCCGGTGAGGGTATAGGAATTACCGGAACACTGTCCGCAATTGCCGAGACACTTGAACGGACACGTCCAGTTGGGTTCGGCATAGCAGAAGTTGCCGGAAAAGGTCTGTGTCACGATGGCAGCGTTCAAATATTGATTGATATACTGGCTCTCCAGCATGTTCGCGAGCTGCGCCGGGAGTGCGGCGATTGCATTGTTCGTAAGCCGTACGACCAGGCCGTCCGGCATCACGCCGTCGGTACTATAGTTGTCCGGCAGGCCCTGGGGGGTGAGCTGCGGCTGAGCCGCGGCCTGTGGCTGCGTGGTCGATGACAGGATCTGGGCCCTCTCGAAATCGAACCCTTGCTTGAACACCTGCTGATATGATTGCTTGGTGTACGCAGGCCGCACCGGTGCAATAGCGCCGTTCTGGGTGATGGGCTGCTGTGCGTTCTGAAGCTCCTGCGCCACCTCTACCAAGCCCCCGCCGTTCCCGGCCTGGGTGCCCGTCTTTGCAGCGGTGTCTATCACCGGCACGGTCTGCGCGATCTTTTTTGGCACGAGCGAGCTGTGGAGTTCGGACTCTATGATATCGAGGATGCTTACCGAATAATGACCGATGGAAAACCGTGTGCTCGCAGACAGTAAGATCACACTCCCGAGGAGCAGCACCAACAACGAGCCCGCGCCGAGCAAGATATATTTTAGCTTCATGTTGTCCCTCCTTCCGGCAGTCGATCACCCTTTCCCCGGCACACTCGTACCGGGACTATCGATCGGACAGCCAATCCTCGTCTTTTTTTTACCATACAGGATCGTCAAAGTCAAGCCCTTTTTTCTTCCATATAGTCTCTGTCATTTTTACTAATAATAATTGACAAATGAAAATACGAGCGCATGAGTAGTCGCGTTCCGGTAGCTGATCCCGATGCCGTTGTTTCCGGCTATTGCCAGGCTGATCCAGTAGCCGGTCCTGTAGTAGTTCGAGCTATCGATATAGTAGGTCTTCCACGATCCTTTCTGGTCGAATGCTATCTTCACGGCCCCGTTGGTCACGTCCTGATATGCCACGACCGGGTTGCCGGACTGGTCGAGCGCAATCGAGTTGTACGCGCCGGTAAAGCCCTTCGGATCGATGTACTGGTACGTCCATATGACGCCGTTGAAATAGGCGTACCGCAGCGTGCCGTAGTCCGCGTCGTAATAGCTTATGTGCGGATTGTTGTCGCCGTCCAGCACCAGAGAGTTGTACATCCCCACGTCCCTCGACGGCGGCAAATTGCCCGGGGAGGGCAGCTCCGAGCCATCGGCAACGACCTGATCGTTCCAGGTCTGGGTCGCCGAGTCGTACTGCGCCATCTTCAGGATGCCGTTCGAGGCATCGTAATAGCTTATCACCGGGCTGCCGTTGGGCAGAAGCTGCAGGGAGGTCGTCATATCGATATTACCGGTGCCCGTGGTCGGCAAAATGGACTGGCCGCTGTCCACGGTCTGGAGCACAAAGCCTTGCGTCGTGACGAAGCCGTACCGCAGCTCGTCATTGAGGACGTGGGTAATGTAACAGAAATGCGGGTTGCCGGCGACGTCGAGCTTTAACGAGGAATACTCGCCGTACCCGCCGATATTCAGGTCGTCCACGGTATTGATGACCCAGCCCTGCTGCGTCTTATACGCATATTTCAGGTCCCGGTCCTTTGCGTCGTAGTAGGTTATATGCGGTTCGCCGCTCGCATCCAGCGCGAGCGAGGGATACCAGCCGGCATCGCCGCTGTCGTCGACCACCTCGGTCACGAAGCTCGCGCCGTTATAATGCACGAGCTTGAGTGCCCCGGCCGTATTGTCGTAATAGGCGATCCACGGGTTGTTGTTGGCATCCATAGCGAGGGAGGTAAAGTACCCGGTATCGTCGCTGCTGTCGATGGTATAGGTAAGCACTCCCGGCAGGATATTTGAGCTGGTAAGGTTCCCCGGCCTGCCGCAGCCCGCGAGCAGGGACACGGCAAAGATAACGGTGCATGCCGCGGCGGTCCCGGCAGCGCGGATACGGTGCCGGAGGCGCGCTGCAAAGCCTGGCCGCTCCGCCCCCTCTTCTCTGCACGAAAAAACGGGGATTATGTTCTGGTATGTTCCCTGCCTCATTTTCATAGATTATTGTAGTCAATGATACCGAACTTCAGCGTAACCCTTTGAAACCCCGGCGCGTACTGACGGTACGCGACGGTCGGAACGCCGGTGGGTGCGAGGGCCAGTGACGGGTACTCGCCGGACAGCAGGGCCGTGTCGAGGACGTAGGTGTACCATCCGCCGTTGTACTGGAACGCGATCTTCAGGTCATTGAAGGTCTCGTCGAAATACGCTATCACCGGCTCCGACGACGGGTTCATGACCAGGGAGTTGGGCCCGTACATCACGCCGAACTCCCTGTCCACATCCTCCGTATGGAAAGTCGTGCCGTCGTACCACGCATACTTCAGCGCCCTCGTGACGCCGTACGTATCGTCGATATAGGACAGGTGCGGGAAGCCCTTACTATCGAGCGCGAGGCTCAGATACTCGCCGTCGCCCTCGATACCCCCGAACGTGTCCACGACCTGCGAGGTCCACGTCCCGCCGACCTTCTTACTGGCAATCTTCAGTTCCCTGTCGAACACGTCGTAATAGGCAAGCCAAACCGTGCCGTCCTTTGCAACGGCCAGGGAGGTCGAGCAGGCAACGCTGCGGAGAGGGACCGAGAATGCCTTCCCTTCCATGCCCGGATCCACGACCTCCGGCGCAGAGGGCCCGGAGGGCGTCCACGTGATGAACCGCGGATAGGCTCCATAGATCTTGGCAGGGTCCGATCCGAGGATGTCCATGTAGCCTATATAGGCCGTGCCGCCCGGCCCCATTTTCAGGGAGGTATAGACGCCCGCAGAATAGGTGCTGTTCGTCGGCTTGTCGAGCGTGATGACAGCCGGGTACAGAGGCGCCTCTACCACCGGCAGCGGCCCGTTGACCATCTCGAGGCCGTGTATTTGTGGGTCGAAATAACTGATGTAATACGTATCGTTCGCTATGTCCATGGAGTCGAAGGAGCCGGCATTCACATACCCATTCCCTCCTGCAACGTCCACGTTGTCCCACAGACCGGTAATGTCGAGCCATGCAAGTTTCAGGGTGCCGGTCGAGCTGTCCTGATACGATACATAGGGAACGCCGGACGAGCTGTAGCCGAGCGACGGATAGATGCCTACACCGCTCCCGGAGTCGATAATACGGGTCTGCATGGGGATTCCGATGGGGTTGGTAGTCTTCTGCTGGAAACTTCTCCCGCACGATATCAGTACGGCGATACTCAGGATGGATACACTATATACTCTGTGCAGAAGCTTCATAAGTGCAAAAATAAAAACAAAGGGACGGACAGCGCCACGGTGTGGCGCTGTCCCGTCCCTGACAAAAATCTATCTAACAGTCTTTCTCTTCAGTACAATCACGAACGCGAGCGGAGCAAGCAGTATGATCAGCATGGCCGGTATACCGGCGTTCCCGCTGTCCGCAGTCGAACAGCCGAAGAACCCTGCCTTCACACCATTCGCGATATTCAGGTTTGCCGTTACCTGACTTGCATTGCCGGCAAGATCGAATGCGCGTATCTCGACCGTGTGACTTCCGGAAGTCAACCCGCTCAGGGTGATATCCTTATCGGTCGTCGGTATGCTCCACGACTTATTGTCGAGCTTGTACGACACCGTTATCTGATCAGCCGGTGTCTGTGCGTCCGAGGCGTCGACGACATAGGTCGCGCTGCTCCCGTTCACGACACCCTGCGGACCCGCCACAGAGAGTGTCGGCGGTACCGAGTCAATGTCGAAGCTGACTTTTGCGGTGTTGGCAGACATCACCATATTGGAGTCGACTGCCTGCACTTCGATCGTGTGCTTGCCCTCGTACAGGTCGCTCAGGGCGATCTGGCCTGACGGACTCAGGAAGCTCCACGGGCCGTTGTCAAGACTGTAGCTGTAGGCGATGCCCGGGTTCTGTCCGTTCGCCTCGTACGAAGAGAGGTCTATGACGGACGAGTAAGCAGTCATTCCTGCCTCCCTCGTCTGCTTCGCGTTGAGGACGATGTTCGATCCGCTGACGTCTCCCACGTTCGCATATACTACAGGGTACGGCATACCGAGCTGCACGCCACTCAACTGCGGCGCGTCCAGTTTCAAGCCGCTGGTAAGGGAGGTCAGAGACAGACCCAGCGTGTCCAGGAGCGAAAACACGAGTCCCGGATCCAGGTTGTACTCCAGTCCTACAAACGCACCCAGATTACTCGGAAGGCCTCTCGCATCCAGAGGTCCAGTCGTTCCGATATACGGAACCGTAAAGGTAATGCCGAGGAGCGGATAGATATCTATCGCAAGGTCGAGTCTGCCGTTGATGGCCGCTGTCAGAATCGTCGGCAGAACTTCGCCGAGGATGTGCGCCATACCGGTAACGGTAGCAGGGATGGCCGCTGAATAAGGAATATACGAATTGACCGTGGGAGTGTCCCCCATCAATATCCTTATTACTCTTCCTGTCGGGCTCCCGGTGCCCCATGTCGGCAGCGTCGGATCGGTCCATACGGATATACCGATACCCGCCGTGAGGCCAAGGTCAAGGCCGAACACCCTGTTGTACGTGCCCGTCCCGGTCGTATCGACGTCGAAGTTAAGGAGCAGGTGCGGAATGCCCACGACGAGCGATCCGTTCGTCCCTGCAGGCCCGACGGTGGTCGTCGGGAACGTCAATGCCGGGTTCGAGGTCGTTATATCTGCCCCGGTCTCAATGTACGGGGTATCGATATTATTGTTGAAGGTAAGCGATGCCGGATTTACCAGCGTCGGTACCACCTCTATCTGCATGGGCCTGTTCGGATAGTACGTATTGAGCGGCGTAAAGAGCAGACCGAATATACTCGTCGAGAAGAGGGTACCGAGGAGCGAGCCAATCATCGGCGTATTGTTGTTTAAGTCCATACACAGGATACCGTCCGTGTAGACATTGTACAGCAGCTCAGACAGGGGGTTCTCGTGTATCAGGAGCCCGAGCATGTAGGGCTGGCCGTTCGGCGTCGTCGCACCGAGAAGATAGGGTGCCAGACTTACGGTATCAGTGATAGGCTTTGCGCCCACGGGCTGCGTAACGCAGGTACCGAGGGTGTATGACAAGGCAAGCCCGAGACCGCCTGGGTAGAGATTGAAGCCATTGCTGGTCGCGGTAAAGTCCCAGAAGAAGCCAGCATTGATACTGATCCCACCGCCGGTCAGCGGGTCCGTGATCGTGGATGTCAACAGTGTTGCAGCATCGAGGAGCATGGTCGGTCCGAGGTAGTACTCGAGCGCTGCATTGAAGTTATCTGCCGCATGGATGTTGAACTGCGCATCGATGTACGGGATAAGGGACGACACCAGACACGACTTATAACATTCACTTCCGTCGTTCACGAGCACGTTCGGACAGCCGGAAGCATACGCCGAGGTGCAGAGCCCCTCGTTTACCAGCCCGGTGGTAGCTGAAGGCGTTAGACCGAAATGGAAGCCGACGCCGATATCAGCACCGACCACCCGGATACCGACCTCTGTGCCCGGCATGGGGTTGGGCGGGTTTCCGTGGAGGGTCGGCCATGTAATCGGGTTCGCCTCGGTCGGATCGTAGGTCGATAAATTACCTCCGATGACCGCCATATCGAGGGCCAGGGAGATGTTCGGTACCATCGCCTGACCAGAAGCAAGCACATAGTCGGTCACCGTTGCGCCCGCCGTCTGTGTATACGCCGTACCTGTGTACAGCGAGACATCGAGCTTCACGTTGGCGAGGTTAATGCCAACCGAGAGTGTGCCGCGGGGCGCGTTCACATAGGCGCCTCCCGGGGTCGCTGCAAGTACGATGCCGTTGGACGGTACCGTGTACGTAAAGACGACGCCGTCATTATCGAAGTCCTCGATATAGACAGCAATACACGTCATTCCCACGAGGGGAATGCTGAGACAGGTGTCTACCAGTGCCTTCGGTGCGCCCGTGGTCCCGTCCGTAAATGCGTTGGTGATCAGGCTCTGGATCATCGTCGTGACGGTAGGCGACGTCAGGATGTTGTACACCTGCGTGTCGAGGTATGTCAGCATACTATTCGTAACACTCACCTGGAACGTATAGCTGTCAACCTCCGGGAGAGCTGCATAGGAATTTTTAGCATTACCAAGGATTGCAACCCCTGCGAACGCAACCGCAGCCGCAACCAAGAGTTTAATGCCCCTTTTGACCTTCATACTTAACCTCCTTAAGTTTTTTATTCTTCCCTCTGTACTGATTCCGTAATTCATCTATCTGCAAAGGCTTTCGCCTTTAATTGTTCAAACATAAACTGGCTTTGATGTAAACGTACCAAACAGGGATGCGCTTGTCAAGATCTTTTTTTTGACCTTTTTTTTGACTTTTTTTTGCTTTTTTTTCAAGGACCTGCGCACCGGAATCTCCTGTCCTGCCCCCTCCGCATGGTTTTAGCGTTTACGGATTGAATCAATATATGGTTCCTGGTATATATTCTGATGCTCAGGCGCATACGGCACCGCCTCCTACGACCGGTCCCGCCCCCTGGCCGGGATCTCCTTTTTCCTGAATTTGTAGTTGATCATGTTCCTTGATATGCCGAGCATTGCCGCGGCCCTCGTCACGTTCCACCCGGTCTTCTCAAGCGCATCGAGAATGGCGCTGTTCTCTATCTTTTTGAGCATGTCACCGAGGGGTTCCTTGCCTTCAAGCACGGTCTTCGCTATTCCCTCCGCGTACGTACTCCAACCGTTTTGAGCCATACCCTTCGGCAGGAGGACAGCCTGCTCCTGTATCCGCTCCCCGTCCGTCAGCATGACCGCCCGCTCTATGACATTTTTCAGCTCCCTGATATTACCCGGCCAGTCGTAGTCCAGCAGCAATTTCATGGCGCCGGAGCTTATCCCGGCAATCCTCTTCTGCATGGTCTCACTCATGGACCGTACGAACTCGCCCGCGAGCACCGGGATGTCCTCCTTCCGGTCCGCCAGGGCCGGAAGCCGTATCGGCATCACCGAGACCCTGTCGTACAGGTCGTTCCTGAACAGACCTCTGACGACGAGCGCTTTCAGCTCCCTGTTCGTCGCGACGATGAACCTGACGTCGATCTTCATCTCTTTTTCTCCGCCGATCCTCGAGAACGCCTTCGTCTCTATGATTCTGAGCAGCCTGGCCTGGAGCAACGGGGAAAGCTCGGATACCTCGTCGAGAAATATCGATCCGCCGTCGGCCAGCTCGACCAGCCCTTTCTTGCGCTTCTTCGCGTCCGCGAAGGCGCCCGGCTCGTATCCGAAGCACTCCTCCTCGAGGAGATGCTCAGATAGAGCGGCGCAGTTTACCGCTATAAACACTTCTCTGGCTCTCCGGGAGGCCCTGTGTATGAAGTTCGCGAGCAGTTCCTTGCCGGTACCGCTCTCTCCTTCGATCAACACCACCGGGTGCGCGGCCCCGGCGATCCTCATCGCCCGGGCGTAGACGTCCTTTATCTCTTTCGACGTGCCGATATGGTAGTTGAGCGTCACCGCCGCACTTTTGCTCCTCAGCAAGCTGAGCTCCCGGTGCGTCCGTATCTTCTCCGCGACCTTCCTGACGGCGATCTCGAGCTCCTCGAGCTGGAAGGGCATTACCAAGTAGCCGTCCGCGCCCATCTTTACGGCTGTCATGGCGTCCCTGCTGGAGCTGTGCGCGGTCATCAGGATGATCTCGTAAGACTCGTCCCTTGCCTTTATTTCCTTGAGCAACATCAGGCCGTGCATGTCCGGGAGGACGAGGTCCATGATGACGATGTCGACGCGCTCTCTCTTCAGGACACCGAGGCCTTCCCCTGCCGTGGACGCCGCGAAAACGCTGTGGCCCTGCTGCCGCAGGGCATCAGTTATAAACATGGTCAGAACTTTCTCGTCATCTATGATCAGTATATTCATACGTCCTCGCCCGTGACGACTGTCTCAAGGAATAAGGCATCGCTACCACGATTTATGTAAAAGATAAATACTTCTAAAGACCCCCCGGCGGCGATCGTGCAAGGGCCTGACCGAGGAAAATATTATTTCGTCAAAAACTTTTCTTTCCTGTTTCTTGTCCTATGAAGGCAGCCCCGCTCATTACGATCTCAGGTAATCGCCGATCACGTTGAGGCACAGAATGGTCACGACGATACAGACACCCGATGCGAGCATCCACGGCCTAGACATCAGCGCCTGGATATTCGTCGCCTCGCTCAGCATGTTTCCCCAGCTCACGTCCGGGGCCCTTATCCCGAGCCCGAGCATGCTTAGCGCGGACTCGCTGATGATGTAGCCGGGGACGGCCAGGGTTATCGAGACGATGGTGTAGTACATGAGGTTGGGTATGAGCTGCTTGCGCATGATGCCGTACGCTGAGTCGCCGTATGCCTTCGAGGCGATGACGAAGTCGCGCTCCCTGAGGCTCAGCACCATGCCCCTGATGACACGCGCGAAGCCGGCCCATCCTATCAGGCTGAGGATCGCCACGATAAGCATGAAGGTGACCGAGGAACTTACACCCGCCGGTATTATCACCGCGAGCGTCAGCAGGAAATAGAAGGTCGGCAGGGACATGATCACCTCGGTGAGTCTCATAATGAGGGTGTCCACGATACCTCCGAAATATCCCGAGAGCGTGCCCAGCACGATGCCGATCGCGAAGCTTATGCCGGCGCCTATCAGGCCGATGAACAGGCTGATCCTCCCGCCGTACACGAGCATGGAGAAATAGTCCCTGCCGAGCGGGTCGGTGCCGAGGAGGTGTATGCCTGCACCGGGTACGGAGAACAGCTTGCCGCCAGAGAAGAAGCGCACAGGGTATCTCTTGTCCCGAATCTCCCGGTACGTCTGGCTATGGACGTCGGTCAGCACATACCGATAGACATACGGGCGTACGAGGCGCGTCCTCCCGTCCTCGCGCACCGTGATATGGACGGCTGTGGGCGGTTCGTCCGGTATGGTCCGGTCCTGCAGCTTGTACGAGTACGGGGCGACAAAGCCGGCGAATATCGCGCACGCGTAGAATATGAAGAGGACGACGCCGGCTGCGGCCGCGGGCACGCCGGACTTCCTCTGCCCCCGCATACTCATAGGCCGGACCGTATCCTCGGGTCCACATACAGCAGCGCGATGTCCGCGACCAGGTTGCCGATGAGGAGCATGCCGGAGCCGATCAGGATATCACCCATGATCAGAAACACGTCCATGGACATCACCGCCTTCAGGAGCAGGGTCCCGAGCCCCTGGAGATTCAGGATGGTCTCGACGAGCGCGGCCCCGCCGAGCAGACTCGCGAAGTCATAGCCGGCGAGCGTGATGAACGGGTTGATCGCGTTTTTCAGGATGTGCACATACACCACCCTGCGGCCGGCCAGCCCCCTTGCCCTGAGCGTGGCCACGAACTCGCCCTTCTTGGTCTCGATCACGTTGGCCCGTATCAGCCGCGCATACGAGGCGGTCTGCGGGATAGCGAGTGCGGTCACCGGCAGGATAAGGTGGATCAGTCTGTCGTACAGTTTGTCCGCCGGGCTCAGCAAGTTGTACAGAGGACTGGTCGTTCCCCCGGTCGGAAGGATGCCGGTCTGCGCGACGATCAGGAGCATGATGAATGCGATGAAAAACCCGGGGATGGATATGCCCGTGTAGCTCAGGCCGCCCACGACGGCGTCCGCCCGGCTGCCCGCCTTCATGCCGGTCGCAATACCCACGGGCAGAGCGATGAGCCACGAGACCAGGATTACCGAGACGGAGAGGATCAGGGTATTGGCCGCCCTCGACAGGATAAGGCCCAGTACGCTGGCGTGGTAGTAAACGCTGACGCCCAGGTTGAGGTGAAGCACCTGCCAGAGCCACAGCCAGTACCTCTCGAGCAGGGGCCTGTTCAGCCCGTACGCCTGCTCCATCATGCGGATCGTCGCTTCCGAGATATAGGGATTCATCCTGAGAGAAGTGAGGATGTTGCCCGGGGCGAGCGAGATGATAACGAAGGAGATGAAGGTGATGCCGAGCATCACCGGGATCATGAGGAGGAGCCTCTTTCCGACAAACCGCAGAAGCAAACTCTTTCCCCCTTATTTCTCAAACCTTCGGAATAGTGATGCCCCGCTGTCCCTGGTACTTGCCCTTCCTGTCACTATACGAGGTCTCGCACGCCTCGTCGCTCTCGAAGAACAGTATCTGTGCCACGCCCTCATTCGCGTATATCCTTGCCGGCAGCGGGGTAGTGTTCGAGATCTCCAGCGTTATGAAGCCCTCCCATTCCGGCTCCAGGGGCGTGACGTTCGTGATGATGCCGCAGCGGGCGTACGTGGATTTGCCCACGCAAATAGTCATGACGTTCCTCGGCACTTTGAAATACTCCACGGACCTGCCCAGCGCGAAGGAGTTCGGCGGGACGATGCAGACGTCGCCCCTGAAGTCGACGAACGACTTCGTGTCGAACGCCTTGGGATCGACGGTCGCGGTGTTGATATTGGTGAAGATCTTGAACTCGTCCGCGATCCTGATGTCGTAGCCATAGGACGAAAGGCCGTACGAGATGACCCCCCGGGAAACCTGCTTCTCGGCAAAGGGCCCTATCATGCCGTGCTCCACGGCCATCCTCCTGATCCATTTATCCGACTTTATGGTCATACACTGCCTCCTTATATAAAGCAGCTTACGGTTACCAGATTATCAGGCGGATTTCAACCCATGCGTTTCCACGTTCCGAGGACTCCCCGGTTTCATGGCATGGACAGCCCAAAAGCTGTACGGTACTGCCTCTCTCTAGTTCCGTGCACTCGGTGCCGTTGCCGGAGCGGAGGGATTTTTCTTGGGGAAGTGGACAGCCTTCACATACGAGTAAGCTGAAAAAAAGGCAAACTTACGCCCTGTTAGTGCTGTTCATGTGCTTCATGGTCTCTATCGTACGCCTCCTGTTACGGCCTTTAACAAGCAACCTTCAGCGTTGATAAAGTCGGTGCTGCCGGTCTCTGGATCAATCATACCCCAAAGGGGCCGTAGATATTAATGGAAATTCTGGCTTGGCTGAACGATACCTTTGGCATGATCATCTCCCTGTCTGCATGACAAAAAGCAGGAAGAGCCGGGCCGGGCAGGGACTAAAATTTTCATTGCTTTTTTGGGCACTATACTGTTTATAGGAGATACCATGAAGTCAAAGCTTATCCGTATACTGAAAGGCCACCCTTTCATATCCCTTTTTATCCTCTCGATCACCCTGCTCCAGCTCGTGCCGGCCGGCACCTACACCCTGCTCGACGCGGCCACGTATGTCCCGGTGAAGGGCTTCAGTCTCATCGTGCCCAGGATAGTCACTATCCTCGAGCCCTTCATCGGTATCCCCCTGTACCTGAGCACCACCCATTATATAAAGGCCGAGAGCATATCCATCTTTGTCTGGGGCCTCGTGCTCGTGGTACTGTACGCAGTCGTGAAGAGGCGTCCCCGGAGGATCCCGGTGTACCTCGTATCGTACCTGCTCGGGTTTTCCCTCTTTGCGTTCTATATCCTCTTTATCCGGTTTCCACTCCTGAAGGTGGTACCGCACGACCCTGCTCAGTGCCTGATAGATCCCCATTCCCATACCGACTATTCGCACGACGGTCTCGTGACCCCCTGGCAGAATATCCGCTACCACGTGGAGCAGGGCTTTACGGCCTGGTACGTCACGGAGCACTACAACATCAAGGGTGGCATCAACGAGCAGGACCTTGCACTGATGGCCGGCCGTAAGTCCCTGATCGGCGAAGAGGTACGCGTCCGGGACGACCCGCATTTTTTCCTCGCGCTGGGCATCACCTCGCCGGTGTCTGCAAGAGACACGACCAGCGTATCGGCACTTACCAGCGCTGTGCACCGGCAGGGCGGTGCTGTCGTTCTTGCGCTGTGGTGGCTCCACCGGGGCACGAACCTGAAGCACGAAGTCAAGGACGGCGTCGATGCTTTCGAGATAGCCAATGCCGGACACAAGCAGGGGCTCGACGCGGCGGTCAGGCGCACAGCGTACGAAGCATCGCAGCGGTTCCACATACCGCTGGTCGCCTCGAGCGACTGGCACGGCTGGGGCAACTATGCCTATACCTGGACTGCCTTCGACATACCGGACGCCTCCCTGTACAGTCCGTCCAGGCTGAACGAGGCCGTAATCTCGATGCTGCGCAGCGGGCAGGTCCGGGGCATCACCCCTATCATCTACGACTACCCGCACCAGTACTGGGGCACGGTACGCTTCGTGTTCGCGCCGCTGTTCGACTTCATCTACTACTTCTCTACCCTGCCCTTTGCGGGGTACGTATCATGGATCCTATGGAGCCTTCTGTTGTGGTCCCTTTATGCCGGGTACGGCTTCGTGCACAAACAGTTCTTCTATGACAGGCAGAGGCTGCTGGGCCCTATACTGCTGACCGGTGCGAGCCTCGCAGCGCTCTTCCGCGCGATACAGATGATTACCAGGATCGCCTTCATACCCGTCGAGAACACGCTTCTATTGACAGTCGAGCACGTTGTATTGTTTTATGCATCAGGTATGCTATTGATATCCATCTTATGGCTCGCTAGCGCTCATAGGAGAAAGAGGAGACTGAAGTGATCGCAAGGGTATTCATAAAACCGAAAAAAGGCGTCCTCGACCCGCAGGGGAAGGCGGTACACAGCGCGCTCGGCAAGCTCGGGTTCAATCAGGTCAGGGATGTCAGGGTCGGCAAGTACGTGGAGATCAGGCTCGACACCGGCGACAGAGATGCTGCGCGCTCCGGCGTCCAGAAGATGTGCGATACGCTGCTGGTGAACAAGGTCATCGAGGACTTTACGTTCGATATTGCGGATGACTGAGGACGTACCATGACAAGGGCCAGAGCGGGTGTCATCGTATTCCCCGGCACGAACTGCGACAGGGACACCTACCACGTGGTTGAATCGACAGCGGGCATGGAGGTGGATTATCTCTGGTACGAGAGGAAGACGCTGCGGGACTACCAGATCGTCCTCGTCCCCGGCGGGTTCTCCTACGGCGATTACCTCAGGGCCGGCGCGCTGGCCAGGTTCTCCCCGGTCATGGAGGCACTACGGGAGTACGCGGACCGGGGCGGCCTGGTACTCGGCATATGCAACGGCTTCCAGGTACTCCTCGAAGCATCGATGCTGCCCGGCGCCATGCAGAAGAACAAGACACTTAGGTTCATATGCAGGGAGATCCACGTACGGGTCGAAAGGAGCGACACGCCCTTTACCCTGCTCTACAGGAAGGGCGAGGTGCTCAGCATACCGATAGCCCATGCGGAAGGCAACTACTATGCGTCCGATGAAACGCTCAGGCACATCGAAGACAACGGCCAGGTCGTCTTCCGGTATGTCGACGAGAAGGGGGGGGTCACGGCGGCGGCAAATCCCAACGGTTCCGTCAACAGTATCGCGGGCCTGTGCAGCGCCGGCCGGAACATACTCGCTATGATGCCGCACCCGGAAAGGGCCGCGGACAGGCTTCTCGGCAGCGAGGACGGCACCCGGCTATTCCTGTCCATAAAGAAGGCACTCCGCTGATGGAAAACCTCGACACCCTCTTGAAAGAGCTCAACCTCACCCCTACCGAGTATACGAGGATAACCGGGGAGCTGGGCAGGCAGCCCAGCCTCACGGAGCTCTGGATCTTTTCCGCCATGTGGAGCGAGCACTGCAGCTACAAGAGCTCCAGACCGTACCTAGGGCGCATGCCGTCGACCGGCAAGGACGTCCTTATCGGTCCGGGCGAAAACGCCGGCGCGGTGTCCATTGGCGACGGGCTTGCCGTAATATTCAAGATGGAGAGCCACAACCACCCCTCCTTCATAGAGCCTTACAACGGCGCAGCGACCGGGGTCGGCGGCATACTCAGGGACATATTCACGATGGGCGCACGACCCGTCGCGATACTCGACTCGCTGAGGTTCGGCGAGCCGGACGACAGCAGGATGAGGTATCTCATAGACGGTGTCGTCGCGGGCATCGCCGGCTACGGGAACTGCATGGGCATACCCACGGTGGGCGGGGAGATCTATTTCGATTCCACCTACAGGGAAAATATCATCGTCAACGCAATGGCGGTCGGCATAGCGCCGGCGGACCGAATCTTCCTTGCGAAAGCGTCGGGAGCAGGTAACCCGGTCTTTTATGTCGGGTCCAGGACCGGCAGGGACGGTATCCACGGGGCAACCATGGCGTCTGCCTCGTTCACCGAGGAGACTGCGGTCCTGAAGCCCACGGTCCAGGTCGGCGATCCGTTCATGGAAAAGCTCCTCATGGAGGCATGCCTCGAGCTCATGAAGGCAGACCATATCGTTGCGATCCAGGACATGGGGGCCGCCGGTCTTACATCATCCGCCGTCGAGATGGCCGCCAAAGGCGGACTCGGCATAGCGATAAACCTCGACCGGGTACCCCAGAGGGAAGAAGGCATGATGCCGCACGAGATCATGCTCTCGGAATCGCAGGAGAGGATGCTGATCATAGCGAAGAAGGGTCACGAGAAAGCCGTGGAACGGGTATTCAAAAAATGGGGACTCGACGTCAGCAGGATCGGCATACTGACACAGCAGAAGCAGATCATCGTCAGAGCGAACGGCGCAGTCCACGCGCGGCTTCCGCTCGATACGCTCGTTGACAAGGCGCCGGTCTACACGCGGCACGCGAGCATGCCCGCTTACCGGGCAGAGGCCAGCGAGGAACGACCTTCGGACCAGATCCCGGAGCCTGCCGACTACCACAAGACGCTCCTCGGGCTCCTGTCGTCCCCCACTATCGGCAGCAAGGCATGGGTGTACGAGCAGTATGATCACAGCGTGGGGACCGATACGGTCATAAAGCCCGGTGCCGGCGCTGCGCTCGTACGGATCAAGGGCTCGAAGAAGGGGCTGGCCATCACGACGGACGGCAACGCGAGGTACACGTATCTCGACCCGTACACCGGTGCCGGCATCGCCGTTTGCGAGGCGGCAAGAAATATCGCCTGCGTGGGTGCACGGCCCATCGCGCTGACCGACTGCCTCAACTTCGGCAGCCCGGAGGACCCGGAGGTCATGTGGCAGTTCATCGAGTCCGTAAACGGCATAGCCGCGGCGTCCCTCGCGCTGGGCATACCCGTGATCAGCGGCAACGTGAGCTTCTACAACGAGACCGAGGGGAAATCGATCTACCCCACTCCCGTGATAGGGATGGTCGGTCTGATCGACGATATCGCTACGAGAATAACGCCGGGCTTCAAGGACAGCGGCGACCTCATCGTCCTGCTCGGCACGACCCTTGATGAGTGTGGCGGAAGTGAATACCTTAAGCTCGCAGGGGGCCAGATACCGGGCAGGCCGCCGAAAGTCTCTCCGGCAAGGGAGGCTCGGTTGATCGGCCTTGTTCACGAGATGAACAAAGGGCGGATGATAACATCGGCAACGGACTGCTCGGAGGGCGGCGTGGGCATCGCCCTTGCAGAGGCCGCCATCGCAGGAAACCGGGGTGCAGAGATACGCATAGCATGGCAGTTCAGGCCTGACAGAGAGCTGTTTTCCGAGTCGCAGCACAGGATTCTGGTAACTACAGCGGGCAGATCTCTTGAAAAGTTTAAAAATATGGCGCACAAATACAGTGTGCCGTTTCAGGTGTTGGGCAGAGTCCAGGGCACCCATCTGAGGCTCGACGGACTTTTGGACATTCCTCTGGAAGAGCTCCGGGCGGCATACAAAAAGGGACCATAAAACATGGACGAGCTGAGAGAAGACTGCGGCGTGTTCGGCATATGGAACAACGCTGACGCGGCACGGCTGACCTACCTCGGACTGTACGCGCTCCAGCACAGGGGACAGGAGAGCGCGGGCATAGCGATATCCGACGGGAGCAAGCTGTACTCGTACAAACAGATGGGCTACGTGAACGACGTGTTCAACGAGCACATACTCTCCATGCTGCACGGCAAGTACGCGATAGGGCATGTGCGGTACTCGACCTATGGGGCGAGCGAGCTGAGGAACGCACAACCGTTCGCGGTCGAGTATAAGAACGGCAGCCTCGCTATCGCACACAACGGCAACATCGTGAACTACGAGGGCATCCGCTCGAGGCTCGAGGGTGAAGGCAGCATATTTCAGTCCACGATGGACACCGAGGTAATCGTGCACCTTATCGCGAAGTCGGACGGGCCCTCGACGCACGAGCGGCTCGCTTACGCGCTGAACGAGCTCAGGGGCGCCTACTCCCTCGTCGTGCTTACCGAGAACGAGCTTATCGCGGCCCGCGACCCCAACGGCTTCAGGCCGCTCGTGATCGGCGAGCTCAACGGCAGCATGGTGTTCGCGTCAGAGACGTGCGCCCTGGATCTGATCGGGGCGCGGTACGTGCGCGACGTGCTCGCCGGGGAGATGATCGTCGTGACGAACAACGGCATGCGCAGCTACCTGTTCTCGCACAGGATACAGCGGGCGTCCCAGTGCATCTTCGAGCACATCTACTTTGCGAGGCCAGACAGCTTGATCTTCGGCAAGAGCGTCTACAGCATACGGAGGGCTCTCGGCAAGGCACTCGGTGCAGAGTCTTCGGTGCAAGCGGACATGGTCATCCCGGTGCCGGATTCGGGCGTACCCGCGGCCGTAGGCTTCTCGCAGCAGACGGGCATCCCGTTCCAGATGGCGCTCATCAGAAACCACTACGTGGGCAGGACCTTCATACAGCCACGCCAGTCGATCCGTGACTTTAACGTCAAAGTGAAGCTCAATCCCATAGCCGAGGTCATCGCTGGCAAGCGCATCATCATTATCGACGACTCCATCGTGCGGGGCACCACGAGCAGGACCCTCGTGAAGATGCTCAGGGACTCGGGTGCGAAGGAAGTACACATGCGCATCAGCTCGCCACCGATAAACTACTCGTGCTACTACGGCATCGATACGCCGACGCGCGCAGAGCTCATATCCTCGAGCCACACCGTGCAGGAGATACGGGATTTCATCGGCGCAGACTCCCTCGAGTACCTCAGCATCGATGCCCTGCGGGGCGTCGTCGGGGAGGACGCGGACAATTTCTGCTACGCGTGCTTTACCGGCAACTACCCTGAGCCCTTCGAGCTCACCAAGCGGGACCACCAGCTCATTCTCTTCGATGAAGGCAGGCTCAATGTCAGACCGTAAGCGGAGACTGCTCGAGATACTAAAGTCCCTTTCCTACGAGAAGAGGGAGATCACGCTGACATCGGGCAAGAAAAGCAGCTACTACATCGACAGCAAACAGACGACGCTCGATCCGGAAGGCGCTTTCCTTGCCGGCGGGCTGCTCGCGGATATCATTGAAAAGGAGTTCAGCGGCGCACAGGGCGTGGGGGGCATCACGCTCGGCGCCGACCCGATCATATCCGCGGTCATGGTGGTGGGGTACACCAGGGGGCTGAAGCTCAGGGGATTCATCGTGAGGAAAGAGCCGAAGGGCCACGGTACCGGCGCGTGGATCGAGGGCCTCAAGGGCTTTAGACCCGGAGACGGTATCGTCATTCTCGAGGACGTCGTGACGACCGGCGGCTCCGCGATCAAGGCCGTGGAAAAAGCGCAGGACGTCGGACTGAAGGTGCTCGGCGTGCTGGCCATCGTGGACAGGCTCGAGGGCGGCAGGGAGCTCATAGAGTCGAAGGGATACAAGCTGTTCTCTCTGTTTACAAAAAGAGACCTTGGTGAACAGGATTAGGCCCTGCGTGCTCTTCTTACTATTCCTGACCGGCTGCAGCGTGGTGACGCGCAATGCGGCTTCCGGCAGCTTTAAGGACACGATAGCCAGAAACACGAAGCGCATCACGATAGAGCGTGACTTTACCGTCGTGATGTCCATGGACATCATCCGTCTGAGCAGGCAGGTAAGACAGGCGTACGTGGACGAATACGCCGGGACCTATATGCTCTCGAAGGCCGCGAAGCAGGCGATGCTCGAGGAGCAGAAAGCGCAGGCAAAACAATGGGACGCATTCTTCCTCATCGTGTACACCTCGCCGCGCACCTATTCCTCGCTCAACAGCGACGATCCGCTATGGAAGCTGTATCTCGAGTCGGACGGCAAGACGCTGTCCCCGTCGTCCCTGAGCAGGATGGAGTCCCAACGTGAGCTGATGAAAGGGTTCTTCCCGGAGATCAACTCATGGGACGAGGTGTACCTGGTAAAGTTCCCGAGACAGGCCGGTGAGGTCAAGGGCAGCGCCCGGCTGCGGTTTATCGTGACCGGCATCCTCGGGAAGGGCGATGCAGACTTTTAAGGGAGGCTGATATGGGTGTACTTACCAAAGGGGGGATTTTTGTCTATCTGATATTCATATTCTCGGTGTTCTCGATAGGCATATTCCTGGAGAAACTCTGGTCGCTGCGGGCCGCCAGGGTCTTGCCGGACGACTTCATAACGGCCGTAGAGAGCCTCATCAGGAACGGCGATCTCGAGGGCGCTATCGGGCTCTGTAAAAGGAACGCCAGCTCGATCGCGCGGATAACCCTCGTTGCGATAAACAACATCGGGAAGGACCACGCCACGATCAGGGAGCTCGTTGAATCTGCGGGCAGGGAGGAGGTCCTCAGATTGGGCAGGTTCGGGGAGGGTATGTCCGCCGTCGCAGCGACAACGCCGCTGCTCGGGCTGCTCGGCACCGTGTTCGGTATCATCAGGGCATTCGAGGTCATAGCCGCTGGCGGCGTGGGTAACCCCTCGCTCCTCGCGAGCGGCATATCCCAGGCACTGTTCGCCACCGCAGCAGGACTCGGTGCTGCGGTCGTGTCCTTCATCGCGTACAAGTATATCGACGGGAAACTCACCACGATCGCCACGGCACTCGCCGGCACCGCCACGAGGGTCCTCTCCCTGATTCCCCAGAAGGGTGGCGAGCTATTTCCGGGCGCGGATTGACCCGGTACACGGCGGGGAGCCATGGACTTCGGTATAAAGAAGAAACACGAGCTGCACATCGACGTCATCAACATGGTAGACGTCTTCCTGAACCTGCTGATATTCTTCATGCTGTCCACCTCGTTCGTATCGTCGCCCGGTATCAAAGTGAATCTGCCCCACGGCAAGGGCGACATCATCATGAAGCCCAAGGGCGACATCAGGATATACATCTATGCGAGCGGCGCCATCTCGTACGACAAGCAGCAGGTCAGCATCGACCAGCTCGGCGCCGCGCTGGACCGGCTGGCGAAGACCAGGCCGGACGTCCTCGTCATCATAGAGGCCGACAAGGACGTCCTGCACGGAAGGGTCGTGGCCGTCATGGAGGCCGCACGTGCCGCCGGGCTGCACCGGCTGGCGATCGCCACGACGCTGCAGCCCCCCGGCAAGCCGTAGGCGCCGGCGCGCCCCCTCCTGCCAGGGAGGACATGGTACCTATTATTTATACCAGCTTTTCGCTGCATATAATTCGTGGTATCGGATGGTCCTCAAGTTGTATTTTTTGTTGGTCACTCTGATTTCGCATATTGTGTTGAACGTAGAGATCAGCCAATTGCTTTATGAGATCTTTACCGGTACTTCCATACCGCCTGATTCTATTTAATTCCCTGTTGATCGCAAATGAAAGAGACCTGCGAAACGCTTTTTCAAGGATATTTATTTGTGCTTTCTCATCATCATCCCCACTTACTTCAAAAGTGATTCGCAGCTCTCTTACTATGTACCTTTGAGCCTGTGTTGATGATAGTGTATGCTTAAACTCAGACTGACGGTGTTTAACTTCTTCAGCAAATAGACGTTTAACCCGCATAATAGCCGCATTATAATCTTTTGGGATAATATGCCCGATTGTCTCTGGTGTGCACTTAATAGCACTAAGAATGTGAGATACATCTCGTGATATAATATCCCCCTTCTCGTCTAAAAGGAATAATTGTTGATAGCCTTTTACGTGCTCTTGATTGGGAGATGAAGCCTCGCAGAAAACAAATGATCCTTTATGAGTTGAAGACTTTGAAGCACGAATTCCATCCCGCAGATTTGCAATACGGTCATATTCAACCGGATTTTCCTTTCGAAGCTGCCTTAATATCTCTTCTGCTTCATTCAAATCGATAAACTCTTCTTTCTCATCCTCAAATAAATTTAATTGGCTTCCCCGCTTTTCATATATTGCGTACATTGCCTCCTCGTTGATCTGCTCACTACTGTCAAGAATCGCGGCATCCTCTCCAATGGTATCGTGAATTTCCTGTATACGATTCCGAAGTTTCTCACGTAGACCAAGATTGCGTTCTATACCGGTTTCCGGCAAGAAGTTAAAGCCGTATACCACATTATGTTCACTTCCTATACGATCGATACGGCCAAACCGCTGAATAAGACGTACGGGGTTCCAATGCAAATCATAATTTATGATTTTATTGCAGTCCTGGAGATTCAAACCTTCCGCTAATATATCGGTTGCAATAACGGTATTAAGCTCTGTTTCCCCGGATTGAAACCGGTACTCAGGATTGGCTTTTGGTGCAAATCTACCAACGATACGGACCTTACTTTTATCACCACTGTAAATAACATCTATGTCACTTTCGTCGCCATTCTTTTTTAGATTGTCAAAAAGATATCGAGCTGTATCAGCATATTGTGTAAATATCAGCCGTTTGCCATCTTTGAGGGGCAGTTCTTTTAATTTGTGCTTCAGCGTTTGTAGTTTAGCATCCTTCTCTGGCGTAATTGGCTCGACTAACTTAAGAATTTGGGCTCTTCTCCAAAGTGAGTGGGTAAAAAAGACCTCTTATATAGAAGCAACCACTTGTAATTAAAAGAGAAAAACAGCTTGGCAAGCGTACTATTTCATGCGATCTTTTAAGCATGAATAAAATGAGTTTGTATCAAGCCTATACTTTCCCGGGTTTTTCGCCTCAGAAACAGCTTGTTGGTGTGGCTGATGATCCCGATGCCCGGATCATCGTTCTGAGTCGGCATCAAAAAAAACACTGTGTCCGGTCTGTGGCCGTGGGCATCGGACTTTTTACGACCGCAAGACCAAATGGTTTCGGGACCTGCCCTGT
>JAJYLN010000015.1 GCA_021787665.1 bacterium | reverse complement strand
CCGTCATAACACAGCAGGGAAAAACCTTCCTGTAAGAGACTGTGGGCAGAGATATACGAGCTGGCTCTGGGACATCGTTGGATATGGTGCACCATCGCTTCACTATTCAGGACATTGTAGACGGTAGGGGAATAAAGGGGTCAGGCTTGACATTTGACATGAGGACGGTTGAATGGTAGTAGAGGTTCATGGGACGGCCATTAAGAATAGAATATCCCGGGGCATTGTATCACATCATGAGCAGAGGCAATGAGCGGAGGAGGATTTTTCATGACACTGCGGACAGGTTGAAATTTCCTGAGTTTCCCAATTAGTGCGGTTTCTTCGAAAAAGGTGCGGGGTCAGTTAGTGAAGCTCATTCTTCCTCCTGTCTCCTCGCCCTTGGGGAGAGGATTAAGGTGAGGTCTTTCTTGGCTATGGCTGTTGGTTGTTGTCTTGAGATGGGCATGCCAGCTTCTCTTTGATTTTATTGACAATAGCTTCAATGACATCGTTGGTACTCTTCATCACCTCAATGTCTGAGAACCTTAGAACTTCCATGCCGTGCGCTTTCAAATATGCATCCCTTTTCTTATCATTGTCTCTTCCTTCATCCGTATAATGTTGACAGAAGGTTATGCATGGAATTAACGGAGTTTACACCGGCTATTTTAACCGTCGACACGCCCGGATCGGGCACCTGTTCCAGGGTAGGTACAAAGCGATTGTGATAGATAAGGATGCATATCTGATGGAATTAAGCAGGTATGTTCATTTAAATTCGGTACGGGCCGGGATTACAGAAAAACCCGGATTGTATCTATGGAGCAGCTATGTCTCGGGGGAGGCATAGGGGTCTGCCCTTGACATTGGACATTGGTAAAATGCATTAAGTGGTTCGTGGCTGAGTGGACTGTAGCGCCCTCGACCCACACGACCCTGCTTCGCTGTGTGCCCGGTGGGTGCCCCGCCTCATAATCTAAGAAAGGTGACGCTGAAGTGCAAGCTCCGCACATGCTACAAAAAATGCAAGACATAGATTCTTCGTTCCTCTCAGAATGACAGGGAAAAGTAACTCCCTTCTGTGCCCGACCTGTCGCCATTGCGCCATGTGCCCGTGTAAGAGGGATAACGCAGGAGTATAAGTGTAAGGCAATGGGTTGACATAGGAGGGCGCACCTATATGGCCTGTCAGGGCGATAGCTTGACGTGGGCGCGGGTTGTGGACTTTACTTGTGACAGAAAGGGCTGAAATGAAGGGGCTTACCCATGTATGAACAGAAGCCGTGGCTGAAGTTCTACGGCGATGTGCCGGTCACCATTGCCTACCCCAGGGTCACGATGTACGAGGCCGTGATACAAACCGCCCGGGAGCACCCGGACGACATCGCATACGACTTCCTCGGGTACACGGCGACCTATAGGGACTTTGCAGGGCAGATTGACCGGTGCGCGGACGCCCTTGCAGGAATCGGGATGAGGAAGGGCGATCGCATCACCATAGCCATGCCCACGAGCCCGCAGGGGATCATAGGCTTCTACGCGGCGAACAAGCTCGGCGCGATCTCGAGCATGATCCACCCGCTTTCTACCCCCGCGGAGATCATCATGTACCTGAACATCAGCAAGAGCAGGTTCGCGCTGACGCTCGATATGTTCTACGACAAGTTCAGGGAGGTGAAAGGCAGGACCCGGCTCGAGACCGTCGTAATCACCGGCATCGCCGACTACCTCGGCATCGCCAAGAGGCTCGTCTTCTACCTCGTGAAGGGCAGGAAGGTCCCGGCCGTGCACGATAGCGGCGTCGTACGGTGGAACGTGCTGCTCCGGGGAAAGTACCCTGCGGCTCAGAAGGCAGAGATGTCCCCGGACGATATGGCGGCGATCCTGTACAGCGGCGGTACGACCGGTACGCCCAAGGGCATCATGCTCTCGAACCTCAACTTCATCAGCGAGGGCAAGCAGGTGTCGGCGTGGGCGAAGCTTTCCGGCGGGGACTCCATCCTGGCGATTCTGCCGATATTCCACGGGTTCGGGCTGGGCGTGTGCGTGAACGCCGCTTTCATGGGAGGGGGGAAGAGCGTGCTCGTGCCCCAGTTCACGCCGAAGACTGTTGCAAAGCTCGTCAGGAAGGTGCGGCCGAACTTCCTGGTCGGCGTGCCCACCCTCTTCGATGCACTCTCGCGCGATCCCGTGTTCCGGCGGGCAGACCTGTCGTGCTTCAAGGCCACGTTCAGCGGCGCGGACTCCCTTACCTCGGCGGTAAAGGAGAGGTTCGAGCAGGCCGTGCGGGAGCGCGGCGGCAACGTCAGGCTCATGCAGGGATACGGCCTCACCGAGGCGGTCACCGCCATCATGGCGATGCCCCTTACCGAGTTCCGCGAGGGCAGCATCGGCATACCGTTCCCGGATATGCTTGCGAAGATCGTCAGGCCCGGTACGATTGAGGAAGCGCCGGCAGGCGAGGAGGGCGAGATATGCATCAGCGGTCCGGCCGTAATGCTCGGATACATCGACCAGCCCGGGGAGACCGCCGATACATTGAAGAGACATGCGGATGGCAGGACATGGCTGCATACCGGCGACATCGGCACCATGGACAAAGACGGGTTCTTCTATTTCAGGCTCAGGCTCAAGAGGATGATCAAGTCGTCCGGCATGAACGTCTATCCACACCAGGTGGAAGACGTGCTCTGCACACATGAGGACGTCAGGGAGGCCTGCGTGATAGGCGTGCCGGACGAGGCACAGGTGCAGCGGGTCAAGGGCTTCGTGGTATTGAAGAATCCCTCTGCTGCCGGCCCGAACAAGGAGAAGGAGCTCATAGAGCACTGCAGGAAGCACCTGATCAAGTGGAGCTGTCCCCGGGAGATAGAGTTCAGGACCGAGTTGCCACACACGCTCGTGGGTAAGGTCGCGTTCAACGTGCTGGAGCGGGAAGAGGCAGCAAAGACAGGTCAGAATACGGGACACAAGAAGGGGGTATCATGAACGATCAGGAGTTACTGAGGCCACTCATTGCATCCAACACCACGAAGCTCGTGCTCGTCGTGCTGGACGGTGTCGGCGGAATGCCGATCAACGGGGTGAGCGAACTCGAGGGGGCTAAGGCGCCCAATCTGACGGCGCTCGCGGCGAGCTCTGCCTGCGGCCTGCAGGTGCCGGTCGCCTGCGGCATAACGCCGGGCAGCGGACCCGGACACCTCGGCATATTCGGATACGACCCGCTCCGGTGGGAAATAGGCAGGGGGGTGCTGGAGGCACTGGGTCTGGGCATCCACCTTACAGAGAACGATATAGCGGTGCGGTGCAATTACGCGACCGCTGTTCGTGATGACACGAAGATCATCATCAAAGACAGGAGGGCCGGGAGGATCCCGACCGACCGCAGCAGGCAGATCACCGGGATGTTGCAGGAGCAGATACGTCAGATCGACGATGCACAGGTGCTATTGCTCCCCGGCATGGAGCACAGATTCGCCCTCGTGCTGAGATTTTCTGCCCGTCTCGACCAGGGGGCCGATGCAATAGAGGACACCGATCCCCAGAAAGAGGGCCTTGAGCCGGTGGTGCCAGCGCCGTCCGGATCGGCCGCACGGCATGTCGCGGACATCGCGCTGAAGTTCGTGGAGAAGGCTGCCCTGTTGCTGAAGGGCCAGGAACGGGCAAACTACATACTCCTGAGGGGCTTCTCGTCCGTGCCCGCGATACCGAGGTTCAACGAGGTATACGGGCTGAAGTCGCTTGCCATAGCGACCTACCCCATGTACCTGGGCCTTACAAAGCTGATCGGCATGGACACGCTGAAGGTGGCCGGCGGTATCGCGGAGGAGGTACAGGCGCTCAAGGAGAGCTACGGCAGGTACGACTTCTTCTATGTCCACGTCAAGAAGACCGACTCGAACGGCGAGGACGGCAACTTCCAGGGCAAGTGCAGGGTCATAGAGGAGTTCGATGCCTGCCTGCCGGGGATCCTGTCGCTCGCCCCGGACGTTCTCGTGATTACCGGAGATCATTCCACGCCGGCGCTCATCAAGGGGCATAGCTGGCACCCCGTGCCGGTGCTGTTGAAAAGCAAGTACGTCTTCGGAAAGACCTCCGCGGCGTTCACGGAGCGCGAGTGCCTCAAGGGCGAGCTCGGGACCCTGCATTCCACGGACATCATGTCCCTGATGCTCGCGAACGGCATGCGGCTCAAGAAGTTCGGCGCGTAGGGGCGCGTCCCTGCTCCAAAGCCTTGACTACGCCGGCGTCGTTCCATTAGCTTTACTCTTATGACGAATCCTGACATCCGTGCAAAAAAGGGACGGTGCGCGCATGGGCACGAGAGACGCTGACCTGTCCTCCTTGAAGATCGACAGCTCCAAGCGTGATCCAGCCGGGGGTACCCCCGGGAGATCGAGGAAGCCCCTGCTCATCGGGATCGTAGCGGCCCTCCTCGTGGCCGGGGCGATAGCGCTATTCATCCACGGGCTCTCTGCACCCGTGAAGGTAACGGCCGCCTTTGCGGCGCTGGAATTGCCTTCACAGACAGAGGCATTACTGACCGCGAGTGGCTACGTCGTGGCACAGCGCAAGGCGGAGGTTGCATCGAAGGCAACGGGACGGCTGGTTTATCTTGGCGTGGTGGCTGGAGATAGGGTCAAAAAGGGGGAGGTCCTGGCGCGACTGGAGGACGACGACGTCCGTGCGGTGCTCAGCGAGGCGAAGGCCGACCTCGCATTGAAAAAGGCTGCGCTCACCAATGCAGCATGGAACTATAAAACAGACAAGAAGCTGTTCCGCACCGGCACCGTTTCCCAGTTTACCTTCGAAGGCGTCAAGGCACAGTACAAGGAAGCGAAGGCCGCTGTTGACGTTGCAAAGGCGTCCGTCGACGCGGCAAAAGTCGCGCTTGAAAACACCATTATCAGGGCGCCGTTCGACGGTACCGTCCTTGCCAAGAATGCAGACGTCGGAGAGATCGTCGCGCCCATGGCTGCGAGCATGACCTCGAAGGGGGCAGTCGTGACCATTGCAGACATGCGGTCCCTCCAGGTCGAGGCCGACGTGGCAGAGGCCACTATCGAAGAGGTCAGGGTAGGTCAGGCCTGCATAATCACCCTGGACGCTTACCCGGAAGTACACTACGACGGTAGCGTCGCAAAGATTATCCCCACCGCAAACAGGGCAAAAGGAACGGTGCGGGTCAAGATAGCGTTCAAGAAGTACGACAGCAGGGTATTGCCGGAGATGAGCACGAAGGTCCTGTTCCTGAGAAGAACTGCCACCGGCACGGCAGACGGAAACACGCCGGTCCTGCTCATTCCCTCGACCGCGGTAACGATGAGACACGGACAACAGGTCGTGTTCAAAATAGTGGACAACAGGGCGATGGAGACGCCGGTCAGTCTGAAAAAGTATTCCGAGAGCTACTTCGAGGTAAAGTCCGGACTGCAGAATGGTGACCAGATGGTGAATTCGCCGGGCAAAGTCGTTAAAAACGGCACGAAGGTAAACGTACGACAGAAGTCCTGAACAGGAGGGCTGGCATGCAGAATATGATCGAAATACACACGGTGTCGAAGTCCTACTGGCGCGAAAAGATCGAGATTCCGGTCCTTGACAATATAGACTTCCGCGTGGCCGAGGGGGAGTTCCTTGCGTTGATGGGCCCTTCCGGCTCCGGCAAGACGACCTTGCTGAACATGATTGCCGGCATAGACAGGCCTTCGTCCGGAGAGGTCGTGGTCAACGGCACTGCCATCTCGAAGCTCAGCGAATCACAGCTCGCCCGATGGCGTGCGTCCAATATCGGGTTCATTTTCCAGTTCTATAACCTGATACCGGTCCTGACCGCTTATGAGAACGTCGAGCTCCCCCTGATACTGACGAAGCTCTCCAAATCCGAAAGGCAACAGCACGTGGAGACCGTGCTGGCCATCGTGGGACTGAGTGACCGGATGGACCACTACCCGGGCCAGCTTTCCGGCGGACAGGAGCAACGGGTGGCCATAGCACGGGCGATCGTGACGGACCCAGCCCTGCTTATTGCGGATGAGCCTACCGGCGATCTGGACAAGTCATCGTCCGAGGAGATCATGACCCTCATGCAGAGACTGAACACCGAGTTCAGGAAGACCATCGTTATGGTGACGCATGATCCGCACATCGCGGAAAAGGCGAAGGTGCTCAGGCACCTCGAAAAGGGCGTCCTGCTCGAGGCATGACATGAGAACACCCCGGTTGATCGTCAAGAACGTCTTCAGGCGTAAGCTCCGGGCATGTCTTACGATCCTCGGTATGGCGATCGCGGTCGCCGCCTTTGGCCTGCTGCGTACCGTGGTGTCAATATGGAACACGGCAACACAGGCCTCCGCGACGGACAGGCTTATCGTACGCGACGCGGTCAGCTTCATCATGCCCCTGCCTTATGCCTATCTCGATAAGATCCAGCAGGTGCCCGGCGTGAAGGTAGTGACTTTCGCCAACTGGTTCGGCGGTACCTACAGAAACAAGGAGAACTTCTTTGCCCGGTCTGCAATCGATGGCGCTACCTTTTTCAAGGTGTACCGGAGGTACGAGGTGAGCAAGCAGGAAATGGCGGACTTCATGAAGGAACAGGACGCTTGCATCGTGGGAAGTGCGCTTGCAAAGCGGTACGGCTTCAAGCTGGGCGATACCATAACGCTGAAAGGCGATATCTACCCCGGCACGTGGGACTTCGTACTACGGGGTATATACGAACCGAAGTCAAAATCCACCGATGCTTCGCAGATGTTTCTGCATTGGAGATACCTGAATGAGCGGGTCAAACAGGTCTTTCCCGGGAGAGAGGACCAGGTCGGATGGTTTATCGCCAAAATAGATAACCCTGCGAACGCCGGCAGGATCGCCAGCAGCATCGACGCGTTGTTCAAAAACTCGTCTGCCGAGACAAAGACCGAGTCGGAGCGCGAATTCGTCAAAGGGTTTGTCACGTCCGCGAGCGCAATCATCGACGCGATGGACTATATGTCGTACGTGATCGTGGGGATTATCATGCTGGTCCTTGCCAATACGATGATTATGTCCGCCCGCGAAAGGACCAGGGAGTACGCGGTGCTCAAGGCGATTGGTTTCTCGGCGGGTCGTCTGACGGAGCTCATACTGGGCGAGTCGCTGTTCATTTCCATCATCGGCGGTGCCTTGGGCATTGCCCTGACCTATCCCATGGTCAGGAGCTTCCAGGGCATGTTGCCGCCCGGGGCGTTCCCGGGACTCAGCGTCGGGTCCCGGACACTGGAGCTTGCATCGGCTGCGGTCATCGTGGTCGGCATAGGGGCGGCAGTCTTCCCGATCCAGCGCGTCCTGAGCACGCGGATAGCGGACGGCGTCCGGTTCTCCGGGTAGAGGGAATAATGAAGTTAAAAGACAAAATCCCCCTTATTCAAAGGGAGGAACTTCATATCCCTCTCTTTGGGAACGAGGGGTTAGGAGAGATTTTATTTTCGAGTATAAGGTGAATATATGAAGATACCGTTTACGTACATGATCAAGAACTTCAAGGTCAGGAGTGTATCCACCCTTATCACGATCGCGGGCAGCGCGCTCGTCATCTTTGTCTTTGCCGCGGTCCTCATGCTGGCGCACGGCGTAAAACAGACTCTCGTGTCCACGGGCTCGCCGGACAATGTCGTCGTGGTCAGGCAGGGTGCGAACGGCGAGATTTCGAGTATCGTGGACGGCGATACCCAGAACGTGGTTAGCGCCCTTCCGTATATAGCAAAGTCTGCGGACGGCTCGCCCATCATCTCGTACCAGCCCGTCGTCATCATAAACCTTACTACCCCGGACGGCGGCCTGAACAATGTCACGGTGCGGGGCGTATCGCCGGATATACTCGCGCTTCACCCGGACGTCAGCATAGTTCAGGGCAGGATGTTCAACCCCCTGCTGGACGAGGTGGTCGTGGGCAGCTCGGTCGCGAGGCGCTATCCGGATGCCCGGCTCGGCGGCTCGATCAAGCTCGGCACCAGCTCGTACAGGGTCGTGGGCGTGTTCGACGACCACGGCAGCGGCTTCGACTCCGAAATATGGAGCGACACGCACCAGATCCAGAGAGAGTTCCACCGGGGAAACTACGTATCGTCTATAACCCTGAAGCTGGACAATCATTCCGATTACCATACGTTCAAGTCTGCGTTCTCCAGGGACAAGAGGCTTTCGGAATTCGAGGCCAAGCCAGAAGAGGAATATTTTGCAGAGCAGTCGGAAAATCTGGCGACCTTCATCAGAATACTGGGCATCTTTGTCACGGTCATATTCAGCATCGGAGCTGCCATAGGCGCGATGATTACCATGTACGCCGAGGTTGCAAACCGAACGGTCGAGATCGGCACACTCAGGGCGCTGGGATTCAGCAGGAGAAGTATCCTTATCGTCTTCCTCGTCGAGGCGGTCCTTATCTCCCTGAGCGGCGGTTTCATCGGCATGATACTCGCATCGCTGCTCCAGCTCGTTTCGATAACGACCCTGAACTACACGTCCTTTTCCGATCTTACCTTCTCGTTCGTCCTGTCTCCGTCCATCATCGTGTCATCGATCGTCTTCGCGGTCATCATGGGCTTCTTCGGGGGGGGCCTGCCGGCGGCCCGTGCTGCGAGGCTCAACATCGTCAATGCACTCAGGGCCGGGTAGGCACCTCTAACGTTCCAGGATAAGGAGAAAGCATTTTCTTCTTGATTACAAATGCATTTTTGGGGTTACTATGATACGATACGGTATGGCAGGAACCGTAAGAGAGGGATAGAAACTGTACGTATAAAAGGAGGCAATGTGCAGAGGACACTTTCGATCATAAAGCCGGACGGCGTCAGAAAGCAGGTAACCGGAAAGGTGTTGGCGATGTTCGAGGAAAAGGGCATACGGACCGTCGCCCTGAAGATGCTCCACCTTACAAAGGAGAGAGCGATGGGATTCTACAAGGTGCATAAGGACCGGCCGTTCTTCGATAGCCTTACGACCTTCATGTCATCAGGCCCGGTGGTCGTCATGGTGCTCGAGGGAGACGATGTCATAAACAGGGTGCGGACCATTATGGGTGCGACCGACCCGAAGAAAGCCGACAGGGGCACGATACGGAACACGTTTGCGTCCGATATCGAGAAGAACATCGTGCACGGGTCGGACGGGCCGGAGAGTGCTGCGACGGAGATCCCGTACTTTTTTTCGGAGATGGAGATACACGCGCAGTAGAATATCAGATTACAACTTCTATGCAGAATGCAATAAAGATGTTGTACCATAGAAGAAAATCTCCCTCCCCTCTTCTCCAAAGAGAGATGGAGAGTATCCCCCTTTGGAAAAGACGGGAAAGGGGGATATATGATAGCATATTTCATTCGTAGCTTTTCGGTTTCGGCTGAAAGCCGCCTTGGACAATGAAAAAGACCGACATCAAATCGTTGACCTTGCATGAGCTCGAACAGGCGCTCACAGGGCTCGGCATGCCTGCGTACCGTGCCCGGCAGGTGTTCTTGTGGCTCTACAGAAAGCATGCCGTGGACTTCGACGCCATGACGAACCTATCCAAGCCGTACCGGTCCCTCCTTGCGCAGCACTTCGATATCCGATCACTGCGACTGACGGGCGAGAAGAGGGGACGGGACCTGACCACGAAGTACCAGTTCATGCTCGACGACGGCTCTGCCATAGAGTCCGTCCTGATACCCATGGGCAGATGGCACACGCTGTGCGTATCGACACAGGTTGGGTGCGCACTCGGGTGTAAGTTCTGCCTGACCGGTGTCAAGGGATTCAGGAGACAGTTGCGTGTGCAGGAGATCACCGGCCAGCTCGATGCGGTCGTGGCCGCAGATCCGCAAGTCTCTATCTCCCATATCGTATTCATGGGCATGGGTGAACCGTTCGCAAACTACGACAACACCCTGAAGGCCATCGGTGTTTTGACGTCCGAGTACGGTTACCAGTACTCGCAGCGCAGGATAACGGTGTCCACCGCCGGCATGGTGCCGCAAATCCGGCAGTTTATCGACGAATCGAAGGCGCATCTTGCGGTGTCCATCAACGCCCTGTACGACGACACCAGGTCTTCCCTGATGCCCATCAATGAGAAGTATCCCCTGCGCGATCTCATCGGAGCCTTGAAGGACTACCACAGGAAGAGGAAGAGCTGGATCACGTTCGAGTACGTCATGATCAAGAACGTCAACGACGGCATTGCGCACGCCATACAACTCGCAAAGCTCCTCAAGGAGTTTCCGTTCAAGGTGAACCTGATCCCGTTCAACAGCCACCAGGGGGCAGACTACGAGAGACCGGACGATGCAAAGGTGCGGGTGTTTCAGGAATACCTCCTTGGTCACGGCATAGCCTGTATGGTAAGGACCACGCACGGCGAGGAGATAGACGCTGCGTGCGGTCAGCTCGGTTGCGTTGGTGATGAAGCTACCCGGCCGGTGCCGCTGCCCCCGGTGGGCGTGCGGGAGGGCGTCCATGGACATTAAGGTCATGGACCTCGGCTTCTTCGGGCCGCAGACCATAGCGAGCTTCCTGATAGAGACCGGGGAGGGACCGATACTGATCGAAACAGGTCCGGACACCGTGTACAGGAGCCTTACCGAGACATTGCGAAGGTACGGCTACGTGGAGAAGGACGTCAGGGGCGTGTTCGTCAGCCATATCCATCTGGACCACGCCGGCGCTGCATGGCACCTTGCGGAAGCGGGTGCTACGGTGTTCGTCAACAGCAACGGCGCACGGCATCTCGCCGATCCCTCCAGGCTGCTCGCGTCTGCAAAACAGATTTACCAGGATGATATGGACCGGTTGTGGGGGCAGTTCAAGCCCCTACCGCAGGACCGTATTCATCCGACGTCAGACCGGGAGATCATAGAGATAGGAGGGATCAGGGTGCAGGTGCTCGCGACTCCCGGCCACGCGTCGCACCATAATGTCTATATGATAGACGGCAACATGTTCACCGGCGATATAGGGGGGATCAGGATCATGGGCGGCCCGGTCTTTGCGCCTACGCCGCCGCCCGACATCAACGTCGAGACCTGGCAGGCATCGCTTCGCATAATCCGCGACGCAGGCCCGTCGGCGCTCTACCTCACGCACTTCGGCGTATACAGGGACGTGAACGAGCATCTCCGGAGGCTCGAAGACATGTTACTGCAATGGACAGACTGGATCGGCACAAGGCTAAGACATGGCAAGCAGGACGAGGAGATCGTCAAAGAGTTCATCCCGTATTTTCGCGGGCTGATCCTGAGTGCGAGCAGCGACAGGGAATTGCTCGATCTCTATGACCTTGCAGACCCGGCATACATGAATGCCCTCGGGCTGATCCGGTACTGGAAGAAGTTCAGAGGGCTGTAGCGTGATGAGGAAGCTGCTTATCGTTGCTGCCCTTACCGGGCCCTGGGGCCTCTTGCTGGCCACCGGCGCTCTGTGTTCTCCAGTGCTCCCCGTGTCTGCCGGATCCCGGGAATACCCTGCGATCACCGGGACCGCCGGATTCGCCCCGTCCGCGCCGGGAGCTGTGTCCGGCGTTACTACCGGGACCCTGCCCGGGACGACCTGTACCACGTCCGTGTTCCCGGTCGCTCCTGGCGTGTTGGCGGACACCCTGCGCAGCGTATGGAGCGACTCCGGGATCACCGGCGGTACCTTTTCCGCAGGTCGGGCCAGCGCTGTCGGACCATCCATCAGGAGGCTGAACGAGATAAAGCTGGATAGCGGCTTCATGGATCTCTATACGTACAGCGCAGCCCTGCTCTACGAATATGGCCGCAGTCATTCGGAAAAGCTCCTCCGGTATGCGGTAGACTTGTCCCCGTCCATGCCGGAGCCTTACTTCGTCATGTCGTACCGCATGTTCGGGTCCGGCATAGCCAGGTACTCGGATGCTGTCGCGTACCTTGTAAAAGGCATCACGTCCTTTTTCGACGACCCCTATAACATACTGCGGTTCGTTTCCAACAGGCTCATCAACCTGACCATCACGGTGCTCATCGTGTTCCTCATTTTTGCAGCCTTGCTGATCGTGCGATACTCCAGGGAAGTTCACGCCGTTCTGCGGAATGCGCTGCCGGAGTATGTCCCCGGGTATACCATCGACCTCTTTTCTCTGCTCGCTATCGCCGTACCGCTGCTCTTCGGCATGGGGCCAGTCTGGCTCCTGCTCTTCTGGCTCATGGCCACGGCGGTGTTCCAGAAATGGCCGGAGCGTGTCTTCAGCATGATGGTTATCGTTATCATCGCGCTGCTGGCCAACATCGCCCTCATCGCCGTCGCCACTATCAGGGAGCCGGCAGAGCAGCCCTTTACCGGCATCATGGCCATGAACTACGGCGACCTGTCGGGCGGCTTGATTGACGGGCTCATCTCCTATGCTGACACTCACGCGTCGGATTTCTACAGTAACCTTTACACCGGCATATACTACAAGAGGACCGGGGCGTACGGACGGGCGTCCGTGTACTACAAGAGACTGGAGGATAACGGATACGGCGACATACCCGCCGTGATGTGCGATGCCGGGAACCTCGATTTCGCGATGGGCAACACGGCAGCCGCTGAGCAGTCCTACCGGAAGGCCGTGTCACTGGATAGCGGCTCGTTTTCCGCGCACTACGACCTGGGCCAGCTCTATCTGATGCAGGTAAACTTCGAAGGTACCAGCGAGCTCGATAAGGCGAAGGAGGCAGACCCGAATGCCTTTGCATACTACGCTACGATCTACGACAAGTCGAATATCAACAGGATATTTGCTGATGCCCTGCCGGGCCCGAAGGCGCTTGCATACACCATGTTCAGGAACACCCTATCCGACCGGGAGGCCGCAGAGGTCTCCGGGATCATTCTTGGCAAAATCATAGCGTGGCCGGGTGCCGGTCACCTGCCGTACCTCGCTCTGTGCTTCGCTGTCGTGTTCCTCATTGCAACGGCCTTCTCCGCCCGGCTCAGGTCGCACCGCAGGTGTACGTCGTGCGGCAGGATCTACAGCACCGGGAGAAGGGACGATGGGTACGTGCGGCTTCTCTGCACGGACTGCCTCAGGTTCCACATAAAAAACGAGGTGAAAGATACCATAAAGAAAGTCGAGATAACCCGGCGCATCCGCAGGTGGAAGGTGGGTCTGAAAGTGCTGAACACCGTTGTCTCGGCCCTTGTGCCGGGCGGGGGGCAGATCCTGCGGGGAGAGACGGTGAAGGGCGTGTTGACGCTCTCCATGTTCGTCTACCTCGTGACGGAGTATGTGAGCTCATTCGGTCTGATTGCTTCCGTATTTCCGCCGGACAACCCGTTCGTCCCGATGCTGCGGTCGGCAACGCTCGCTGGTGCAGCGGCCCTGTACCTGATCAACATCATCGCCGCTGCAAGGAGCAATGCTGAATGGTACTGAAAGGCTCGCTCGGCACATTCGATATCGTCTCGATCATCCAGATGATCACGTCCCAGCAGGCAACAGGTGTCCTTCATATCACGGCCGGCGATACGAGGGAGGCCTTTGACATACTGATTGACAACGGGATGCTGGTCAGAATCGTGCCGCTTTCCGGACATTCAAAGAGGCGGGCGCCTGGCGCAGCGGTCAGGTATATCCTGGACAGGCTGGCAAAAGCGGGGCTGATCGATGACCGCCAGACGAAGTCACTGCTCGACGCGGCAAAGAAAGAGGGACTGAGCGAGTACCTGATCCCGGAGCGGTCCCCGGTGCCGGCGGCTGTGGTGAAAAAGCTGATAACGACGATAACCTACGAGTGCCTGCACCGGATGCACGGTATGAAGGCAGGCTCGTACGAGTTCGAGCCCCATGCAATAGAATATGACACAAAGTTCTGCGAGCCCGTGAACGCCGAGTTCATTCTGATGGAGTCATCGAGGGTTTACGACGAGATAGCGCATATCAACAGGAGCTACGGCGACGCCCTCGTGCTCAGCAGGGCCGGGCCACCCCAGGACAACAGAGACACACGCGGTACCGGCACTGAGGGCCCCGTGGCGGAGGGGGCATCCGTGTCACCGGGGCCTGCCCCCAAGGAGCCCCTGTCTCCGCAGGACGCCGTGCTCGGGCTCGTCGACGGCAGCCGTACGCTGCGGGACATCTATTACAGGAGCTTGCTGAGCAGGGGCGCAGTCATCCTGGAGATCGACAGCCTCCTGAGCTCCGGCAAGATAGGTATCCTGTCAAAAGGCTCATCCGTTGCCCGGAGGCGCCGGAGCTCGTTCGCTGCCGGTATCTTCGCCGTCTCACGGTCCATTCTTATGTTGCTTCTGACGGTCTGCGTGGCGGCTGCGGTCCTCTACTACTCGGACATAAACCCACTCAGGCAGGCCCCAACGAGGGTCAATGTAGCGTACGCGAATGTCCTGCAGTACCTGGGCAGGTACCAGCAGATCATGCTGTCGAACGCTATCGAGATCTACCGGCTGGAGTACGGCTCATACCCTCAATCCCTGAAGGCATTGGTTGACAGGCGGATCGTCCAGAGCAAGGATTTGACATTCCCGTATGGCAATGAATACTATTATACGGTAGAGGGTACGAGGTATATACTGCTCGTACCGCGGTATCCGTAGGCACGGGGTGCGGCGAAACTATGAGTGAAAAAGAATCGACACAGGTGTTCGAGTCGAACGAACTTGCCAGGGTACTCTTCGGTGTCAATAACGAGAACCTCAAAGTCATCGAGAACAATCTCGGGATCAGGCTCAATGTGAGGGGGAACATCGTTAACTACAGCGGCGAGGACAGCGCGATCGAGCTTGCGAATAGGATCCTCACCGAGCTCTACACGGTCGTGGACAGGGGATATGCGGTGGGGCCCAGGGACGTCCTGCACGCAATAGACATCCTGCGGGAGGACCAGTCCGTGGACCTGATCTCCCTATTCCTCGACAACTCGCTCATCAATCTCAAAAAACGCAAGATCATCCCCAAGAGCCTCAACCAGAAGCTGTACCTCGAAGCCATAAAGAAATACGATATCGTTATAGCCATAGGTCCGGCCGGCACAGGGAAGACGTACCTCGCCATGGCGATGGCCCTCATCATGCTGATCAGGAAAGAGGTGGACAGGATCATCCTCACGAGGCCCGCCATAGAGGCAGGGGAGAAGCTCGGCTTCCTGCCCGGCGACATGTTCGAGAAGGTCTCTCCGTACCTCAGGCCGCTCTACGACGCGCTCTACGATATGATGGATCAGGACCGGGCGAACGACTTGATATACAAGGGCGTCATAGAGGTGGCTCCCCTCGCGTTCATGAGAGGGAGGACTCTGAACGACTCCTTCATCATACTCGATGAGGCACAGAACACGACCTCAGAGCAGATGAAGATGTTCCTGACCAGGATAGGGTTCAGCTCGCGGGCGGTCGTGACCGGTGACATAACCCAGATAGACCTCCCGAAGGAGAGGCAGTCCGGCCTTGTCGAGAGCATAGAGGTGCTCTCCGGCATCGAGGGCATAAAGTTCATTCGGTTTTCCGAGGTCGATATCGTAAGGCACAAGCTCGTCCAGGAGATAATCAGGGCGTACGAGTCGAAAGAGATCGGCAAGAAGGACTACTACAAAAGCTATCGATGAACCTGCTCACCACGGCAAAAGCGGCTGTCAAAGACAACTACACCGGACTTCTTAACAAAATGGCCCTGTTGAAGGGGCACCCCTACGTCGTCAAGACGGTACTCGTGGCACTGGTGAGCCTCATCGTAGGCTTCATCATAGCGCCGGTAATAAACATACGGTCGATCTCCCGCTACCATCAGGGGGACATCGCCAAGCAAACGCTCTACTCGCCGCAGGACATCGAGGCCCCGGATGTCGTGGGTACGGAGAAGAACACGGAGAAGCTGATACAGTCGCTGCCCCCGATCTTCAGATACGATCCCTTCGTCAGGCCTCGCATGTACAGTGCCCTCATTACGATCTTCGTGATTGGCAGGAACATGCTCGTGGCGCACAGGGACACCGCGGACATCATAAAAGTTATCACCAGCAACATGGTAAAGGTCTCAGGCCTGTCCGTGTCCCCGGATGCCATCGCCCTTCTCAGTAATAAGGGCTTCAGCAGGATGTACGAGGACGCCCTGCTCGAAGTGATACAAAAGTTCTATGACCGCTACAGGGTGGTAAAGAACGATACGAACGTCCAGAAGTACGCATCCACCGGCATCCTGCTCATAACGCCGGGCATCGGAAGATTGTTCATCCATGACATCAACAACTTCGTGGACGTCCAGGATACCAAAAACATTATGTTCGACTATATATCCGAGGCCTTCCCGTTCATCTCCATCCAGGACCACATCCTGCTGACGAACTTCCTGATCAGCTTCATCGCGCCTGACGTCAGATACAACAGGGCGCTCACCGAGGAAACGATAGCGAAGGTGAAGGCGTCCATCAAGCCGACGACCATGCACCTGAAAAAGGGGGAGCTCATCGTCAGGGAGGGGGAGAGGATAGACAATGACATCTTCGCGAAGCTGAAGGTCCTCAGCGGCAGCGAGGTCGTCAAGAATTGGTATGTGTTCGTGTTGTTCTATGCCTCGATTATCTTTATCGTGATTTTCTCGGTGCTCGAGTTCTCCCAGAGGAACATACGGAAGTTTACCATAACGCTCAAGGACGGTGTCTTCCTCTCGATCATCCTGATCCTGGCGGTCCTGGTCGCACGGTTGTCCACGATGATGTCAGGCATCAGCGAAATCGGGTCGTTCAGCATTCCCCAGGAGGCCTACTCGTACGCGGTGCCCCTGGCCTTTACCGGCATGATCGTGAGACTGATTCTGAACTCCGAGATAGCGATAGGCTTCGGCATCGTTGCCGGTCTTGCGGGAGCGATAGCCGTATCGAGCAATGTCTTCATGGCGCTCTACTACATCATCAGCGGTATCGTGGGTGCGCACATGCTTTCCAAGTGCGAGCAGAGGTCGTCGATAATAAAGGGCGGGCTCGTCGTATCAGGCGTGGATATGTTCCTCGCCGGCACCTTCATGATCATCCAGGGTAACGAGCCGACGAACATCTTCCTGATAAATCTCTTCATGGCGTTCTTCAGCGGCATCACCTCCGCCGTGCTGGTGACCGGCCTTACCCCGATGTTCGAGTCCCTCTTCGGCTATGCTACGGACATCAAGCTCCTGGAGCTCGCGAACCTCGAAAACCCCCTGCTCAAGGACCTGTTCGTGACCGCGCCCGGGAGCTATAGCCACAGCATGATGACGGCGACGCTTGCCGAGGCCGCGGCCGCTTCCATCCACGCAAACCCGCTGCTGACGAGGGTTGCGTCTTACTACCATGATATCGGGAAGATAAAGATGCCGGATTACTTCATAGAGAACCAGCAGTATATGACGAACAAGCACGACAAACTGTCGCCGAGTATGAGCAGTCTCATCATCATATCCCACGTCAAGGAAGGCAAGGAGCTCGCGAAGACCAACAAGGTGCCGCAGAAGCTCATCGATATTATCATGCAACACCACGGTACGAGCCTGGTGAAGTACTTCTACGAGAAGGCGAAAGAGAAGAACGGTGCGAACATCCAGGAAGAGGAATACCATTACCCGGGGCCCAAGCCCCAGACCAGGGAGGCCGGGATCGTGATGCTCGCCGATGCAGTCGAGGCTGCCTCCAGGACGCTCACCGAGCCGACCCCGGCACAGATAAAGGCCATGGTCGAAAAGATAGTCAACGCACGGTTCGTGGACGGTCAGCTCGATGAATGTACGCTCGCTCTCAGCGACCTCAACGAGATCAAGAAGAGCTTCATCAAAGTGCTCTCGGCCATATTCCACAAGAGAGTCGACTATCCCGGCTTCACATTCCATACCCCTTCCGCAAAGCCCAATGGATATTCAAATATCGTCCCGATGCAGAAAAAATAGCGGCAGCCTCAGGGCCGTAGCGGTCAGACTCAGGAGGTTCGCCGCGGTCTTTGACGACGCGGTCAAGGTGTACGTCGTGTTTGCCGGCGATCCTGTGGTGCGGGAGTTGAACCTGCGGTTCAGGCATAAGGACGCCGCGACGAACGTGCTCTCTTTTTCGCTGGACCAGGCCGACCCTGAAGACGGCAGGCTCATCCTCGGAGAGATCGTCATATCCGTGGACACGGCGGCGCGGGAGGCGGAGGCTGCCGGGATGCCTCTTGAAAGGAGGATCGAGGCCCTGTTCGTCCACGGTTTTGTCCACCTGCTCGGCTACGACCACGAGAAGGGCGGCAGGATGGCACTGCGTATGAGGGAGAAGGAGGGCACGATCATGGAACTGCTCGCTATGCAGGGCCGGAAGAGGCCCCGGAAGCACTGACAATGCCGCTATTCTTGTCCATAGTGTCCGGGGTACTGGCAGGACTGAGCTTCCCCCGATACGGTCTTCCTCTTCTGGCGTGGGTAGCGTATGTCCCGCTTTTGTGCTCGATAGCAAAGGTCACCGGCAGGTACACCCTCCTGAAGAGCTATGCGTACGGGTTTGTATCCGGGCTCGTCACCAACGTCATCCTGCTCTACTGGATCGTGGTGGCGATGCACCGCTACGGCAATATCGGTGTCTTTGCGAGCATAGCCGCGCTGCTCATGCTTTCCACGCTGCTCAGCATGTTGTACACCGGCACGTTTACGCTCCTCGTCCGCCTGTTCCGGGACAGTCGTTTGTCCGGGGAGATCCTCTTCGTGCCTGTGACGTGGGTCCTGCTCGAGTACGCGAGGACGTATCTGTTCTCCGGGTTTCCCTGGGAGCTGCTCGGCTACTCGCAGTACAGGGACCTGCCGCTGATCCAGATTTCCCGGTTCACTGCGGTGTACGGTCTTTCCTTCCTGATTATGCTTTTCAATACGCTGCTCTATGAGGTCATCGCATGGTGGTACGAGGTCAGAAGCATCAGGACGGCCAGGTACCCTTTCCTTTTTGCCAAGACGGTGGCGGTACTGTCGCTGATGACCGGGATTATCGTGTACGGCGATGTAACGATGAACAGAACGAACGCCGCACTCAAGGCGCCGGGCCGTGACCTTCGTGTCGCCCTGATCCAGGGTGATGTAGACCAGAGTCAGAAATGGGACCCCGCGTTTCAGGAAACGACGATGAAAGACTATCTATCCCTGAGTCTACGGGCGTACGAGCACTCGCGCCCGGAGCTGATCGTCTGGCCGGAGACGGCCACCCCGTTCTTCTTCCAGTCGGAGCCCCGCTATACGGACATGATCAGCAGCTTTGCCCGCGCCCATGACACCCATCTGCTGATCGGCAGCCCAACCTACCGGTATACGGACACGGGCGTCAAATACTTCAACAGCGCGCTGCTCATATCCAGCGACGGCAGGGTACAGGGGGTGTACGACAAGAGGCACCTTGTCCCATTCGGAGAGTACCTGCCCCTGAAGCGCATCTTTTCTTTCATGAAGAAGCTGACCGACAGTATCGGGGCGTTCACCCCCGGCAGCGGTCCGGTCATGCTCCGTTTCGACGGTATCAGGATCGGGACCCTCATCTGCTATGAAATAATCTTTCCGCAACTCTCTGCGGACGATGCGAGGAGCGGCGCCAACCTGCTCGTCACGATCACGGACGATGCATGGTTCGGAGACACCTCGGCGCCGTACCAGCACCTGTCTATGGCCGTGTTCCGTGCAGTGGAGAACGACCGGTTCGTGGTGAGGGCGGCCAACACCGGTATATCGGCCGTTATAGCGCCGACCGGGAGGATACTCTCGGCCACCGGGCTGTTCGTCCCCGCCTTTATCGACGCAACGGTCCGGCCCATCGATACAAAGACATTCTATACGCTGCACGGCGACGTGTTCGTCCTGTTGTGCATGGCGGTGTTCTGCGTGCTTGTCCTCTCCATGGCGTACAAGCGGATATCGCGGCGGTCGCTGTAAAGAAACGTTTCCCCGGCGGGCCGACGTGTGCTATAAAGCGGTCCATGCTTGTCCAGATAAACGACATACTCGATCATTGGCTCCCGGCCCTTGCGCACAATCCGGGGAAAATAACGCTGGTGTATTTCCTGCTGTTCTTCTCGGGCGTTTCGCTGCTGCTCTTCCCGATCTATATGAGAAACGGCGGCACACGGCTGGTCCGCATGGTCCTCGTTTCCCTCGTGCTCGCGGGCATCGTCTATCTGCTGTCGGTGATATACTCAGCGGGAGGGTTCAATGTTTAAAGTGTCCCTGCAGGTGCTGGTCTTCCTGTCCTGGGCCGTTACCGGACACGCCCAGTCTTACAGGAAAGACATCGGGGGCCTCTGCTCGGTACTCGTCCACAAGGACATAACGAGCGTGTACACGAGGGACACGATCAAGCGGTTCTTCTTCACGGACGACGACCTGTCGAACTTCATCGTGTATATGGATGTCGAGATGAAGCGTGCGGGCTTCACGAGTTTTGTCGTCGAAGGCTGCCGGATAAGGAGCGTGAGCAGCAGTGACGCGCATGTGCAGGCGGTGTTCGATATCACCGGGAAGGGAGAGCTGTTTTTTTTGAAAAAACATGCTATGGTAAGGACCCGCTGGACGAACAGGGACGGCCGCTGGTATCTGGAGCCGCCGTCCGTTATACCGTCCGGGGACTGAAGTGTATGGGGCAGTAGCTCAGCTGGGAGAGCGCCACGTTCGCAACGTGGAGGCCGAGGGTTCGATCCCCTTCTGCTCCATTTTCCCATGATGTTATCTGTCATGACGCTCACGGAAGATGGGCTGATGCGTTACGCAGGACCGCTGATGACCGGGGTCCTGCCGGAGCTGTGACGGCACCTGGGGCGGGCACGACGATGGAAAACAGTACGGAGTCAATCGATCAAAGGATACGGTCTGTCTTCGCCGTTGCGGGTCTTCCCCGCGTTACCGCGATACGGGGGCTTGCCGGCGACGCATCGAACAGGAGCTACTACCGCTGCATGGTCGACAGCGATATGAGTTACATCGCCATGGTCAACGCCGCGCCGGACAAGGCCATCGTCTCGGAGGAGATCGCGGCACACGCTCGCGGCTTCGAGGAAATGCCGTTCATCAACATCCAAAGGTACCTGGCCCACCTGCGCGTTCGTGTGCCGGCGATCCATTACAACGATCGGGAAGCGGGTATCCTGATACTCGAAGACCTCGGTGACGCGCTGCTCGGCGACATCATCAACAGCTCCGGCCCTTCTGACGAGCTCTACCAGAAGGCGATAGACATGATGCTGCAGTTCCAGGTCAGGGAAGAGCAGGTCCCGGCATGGTGCTACGCGAGGCTCAACAGGTTCAACAGCAGTCTCTACGACTTCGAGTTCGGCCACTTCGTGGAGTACGGCATCGCAAAGGTCGGCGTCGTGCTGCCGAATAATGTCCTCTCGAAGCTCCAAAAGCTCTTCCACAGGCTCTCGGTCCTGTTCGAACGGTACGCCACCGTATTCGTCCACCGGGACTACCATTCGAGGAACCTCCTGTACTGTACGGGGCAGTTGTACACCATAGACTTTCAGGACGCGCTGATCGGCGCGCCGCAGTACGACCTCGCCTCCCTGCTCAGGGACGCGTACGTGGAGCTCACCGACGACTTCGTGGACCGGATGGTCGAATACTACCTATCGAAGAGCCCGCATGCGTCCGCAGGGTTCAGGGACGTCTTTACGCTGCTCAGTATCCAGCGTATGCTCAAGGCAGCGGGCAGGTTCAGGTATATCAAGCTCGTGAAGGGCAACGACAAGTTTATGCGCTACATCCCCGGCCTGCTCAGACGGGTGAAGCAGCTCTCCCTGTCCTACCGCTCGGACCCGGCGCTGGAAGTCATCGCCGAGGTCATCGACCGGATACCGGCTGGGTAACGTCGCAGGCGTTCGTCCCCTGATGCTTCCCCTTTCTTGTTGAATTAGCTCCAATAATTTGATAATGCTTTTCCATGCTTATCGGGTATGAGCACAAATCTTGTTTGGAGGAGTAAATGCTATGAAAAGGTATATCGGTATTGCGGGTAGTTTGGTGCTTGCGCTATTTTCGCTGTCGCCTTTCGGGTGCAGCGGCAGCGGGGGCAGCGGCGCACAGCACGTCGTCATTGGTCAGGGCTGCCAGCCGCTTTCGACTGACGACTGTTTTCTGCCGTATCCATCCTTCTATTACACGGTACAGGACCCCTCGACTGCAACGGGCTGGCGTGTGGACTACCCCAACGGCGTGCTCCCGGCGAACAACGCGGGCGTACCGCTCAGCCCCACCGCCTTCAACACGGAGGACGGGTTCAGTCCGGCGAGCCAGATCCTCGCGTACTTCACCCAGCCCATCTCGCCTGCGTCTCTGCCTTCTATCGACAGCATCGGCTCCTCCACCCTGACCACCAGCTCCATACAGATAATCCAGTACCCCTCTGGACAGAGGGTGCCGCTGTTCGCGGAGCTCGATGCGAATGCGTCTGCAGGCCAGAGGCAGGGGCTGATCATACGGCCCATGATGAGGCTCGACACCTCCGCGCGGTACGCGGTCGTCATACTCGATAGTGTGAAGGGCACCAACGGCCTCCCGCTGCAGGCGCCGGTTCCGTTCAGGTACCTCAGGGACAAGATCGCTACGGACAACAGCATCGTGGAGGGCGTACGACAGCACTACGAGGACTTGTTCTCCTTCCTCTCCGGCCAGGGCATCAGCAGAAAGGACGTCGTGCTTGCATGGGACTTCACGACCGCCTCGGACCAGTTCATCACCGACCACCTGCTGTCCATGAGGGACCAGGCACTCGCAAAGATATCATCGATCGGCATCCCGTATTCGTTCTCCACGATAAATACCTTTACGCCGGCTTCAGTTTCCGGTGGGGCGGGCTATAACGCCTACCTGTACAAGGAGCTTATCGGCGAGTTTACGGCGCCGACCTTCACCGACTCGACCGGCTATCTCGCGATAGACCCCGCCACCGGCCTACCGAAGTACGTGGGCCAGTCCCCGTACCCCCTTGTCGTGCATATACCGGCGTGTGTGACCCAGACGACCGGGCCGGTGCCTATCATGATCTACGGGCACGGGCTTTTCGGCAGTGCACAGAGCGAGATGGATACCTCGTACCAGGAATCGTTGATAAACCAGCTCTGCATGGTACAGATTGGCACGGACTGGATCGGCCTGAGCCTGAACGACGTCCTCAGCGGCTATCCGATATTCGCGATCGAGGACATGAACCAGTTCCCTCTGATCACCGACAGGCTGCAGCAGGCACAGATAAACTTCGTTGTCATGACGAGGCTCGCCCTCGGCGCGCTGCAGAGTGACCCGGAGCTTCAGTACTCGCACCCCATCATAGGCAGCGAGATCTACTATTACGGTATATCCGACGGCGGCATCCAGGGCACGACCTTCATGAGCATAGACCCAGACATAATAAGGGGCGTACTCGGCGTGCCCGGGGGCGAATGGAGCCTGATGATCCAGAGGAGCCACGATTTTGCGGACATGAGCGCGCTCTTTGACATCGCATACCCGGACCCGCTGGACAGGCTCGAGCTGCTTTCCCTCACACAATACTTCTGGGACTTTACCGACCCGATATCGTTCGCGCCGCACCTTTTGAACAACCCGCTGGAGAAAACGCCTGCAAAGCGCATCCTGATACAGGCCGGGGTCAACGACTGCCAGGTCCCGAACATCGCGACTGAGGTGCTGGTGAGGACCATGGGCATTCCGGCACTGAGCCCGCTGCCGCTTTCGATCTATGGCGTAAGCGAGCAGTCGGCGCCGCTCGCCTCTGCGTTCACCCTGTGGGACGTGCCGGACTCGTCCACGTACGTACCGCCTTCGACGAACACGATGCCGGCGAAGGACAACGGCGTCCACGAGGACATACGCCGGCTTCCCCAGGTCATCCAGCAGATCGGCCTGTTCTTCACGCCGTCCGGCCAGGTCCAGCAGACCTGCCTCTACTCCACCGACGGGTGCACGTATACCAGCACGACGCCGTAGAAGCACAGGCCCTAAGAAGAGGATTGACCAGGCCCTTGTGGACAGGGGCCTGGTAGGCTCCCTGCGACTTGCCGCGGCCTATGTCCTCGAAGGCAGGGTAACGGTCGAAGGTGCTGTAATAGACAAGCCGGGGTGTCTGGTGCCGGCAGAGGCGCACTTGGCGCTCGATCTTCCGGCATACAGCTACGTGAGCAGGGCAGGTCATAAGCTGCAGGGGGCACTGGAGGCGTTCCGGATAGACGCACGGTCCATGACGGCGATGGACGTGGGTGCCTCCACGGGCGGCTTTACGGACTGCCTGCTGCAGCACGGCGTCCAGAGGGTATACGCCATCGATGTGGGCAGGGGGCTGCTCGACTATACGCTGAGGCGGGACGAGAGGGTCGTCCTGATGGAGGGCACGAACTTCAGGTACTTCGAGCCCGGCGGGCTTTTGTCCGCGATAGATATCGCGACCGTGGACGTCTCGTTTATCTCGCTGGAGCTCATGCTCCCGAAGATCATGCCGTGCCTCAGGCAGTCGGGCATCCTCCTTGCGCTGATAAAGCCGCAGTTCGAGCTCGATAAGAAGGAGGTCGGCAGGGGGGGCGTCGTGCGATCGCCGGGCATGCACGCAAAGGCCGTCGACAAGGTGCGGCGCGCAGCCGAGGGGCTTGGCCTTGCGGTCATAGGAGTTCTCCCCTCGCCCGTGAAAGGATCGAAGGGTAACCAGGAGTTCTTTATCTATCTCAGAAAGCCATGACCCGTGCGAGCATGGTATGTCATCTGGCACAGCCCTTCAGGAAGCTGCCTTCCATGTAGACGTGTTTCCCGAGCGAGAACTTGCCGCCGTAGATCATGGTGTACGCCGCGATGTCCGCGATGATGCCCTTCACATAGCGTCTCGTCTCGGTGTAGGGTATCTCCTCGATAAACTCGTCCGTGTTGCACGCTTTGGAGGCGGCAAGCCACCGGTCTACGGCCTTTGAGCCGGCGTTGTACGCCGCGAGCGCGAGGACGTAGTTGCCCTTGTACCGTATCAGGAGCTGCTTGAAATACCAAACGCCTATGCCGATGTTTATCTGTGGGTCGAGCAGCATCGGTGCCGAGAACGACATAAGGGATATGGCCTGTGCGACCTTTGCGCCGGTGAACGGCATGATCTGCATGATGCCGATGGCGCCTGAGCCGGAGACGGCATCCGGCTTGTACTTGCTCTCCTGCAGGATGATGGAGTATACGACGACCGGATCGAGTCCGTATCGTTCGGCGTAGTCCTTTATTACGGAGGAATAGCCGGAGGGATAGCTGTAGTACCACACCGGCACGGTGGAAACCGTGAAGGTCTGGAGCATGTTCCCGAGCTGGAGCCGCGCGATGGATAGGCTGTGGTAGTAATCTCCGTTGGCGTAGAACTCGCGGCACAGCAGAAGGGCTTCTTTGTCGGTCAGCTTCGAGGGTGCCAGCGACGAGAGCTCGCCTGCGGCTTCCGTGACCATGCCCATGGATCTGAGCAGCAGGTACCGTGAATAATGGTATGCGAAGCCGGACCCGACGTGCGATGGTACCGGGACGGCGACACGGGTCGGATCGTAAGTCAGCGTATCGACGCCGATCCACATGTTCGCCATGACGGTGTAGTAATCCAGGGGCATGGAGTTGGCTAAGGTGAAGAACGCGGCGTTGGCCGCGTCGGACCTGCCCTGTTTGAGCAGTGCCTTTGCGATCCAGTAGTCTGCCTTGGTGGCGTCGTATTGATCGCAATACTCCGAGTTTTTCAATTTGCGGAAGTAGGCGATGGCCCCCTTGAAGTCGCCGGACGTGTAGCATAGCCATCCGAGGTGCCAGTAGGCGAACAGTATGAATGGTGTGTCCACATCGGCGAGCTTGAGCAGCCACTGTTTCTCGCGCCCCGTATCGTTGCTCTGATGATACAGAGCAGCGAGCGTTTCCATGGCCTGCGGAGCATAGTCCCCCTTCATGTACGCCACCTGCATGAAGGTGTTTATCGCGTAGTCGTCCTGTCCCCGTCTCAGGTAAGACTTCCCGAGCCAGAACAGCACATCCGTATAGCGCCGCTTCCCGGTATCGTAATAGATAGCCGTTTTCAGGGCATGTACCGCATCGCGGTACCTGCCGATATCGAAATCCGCAATGCCGAGCTCGCGGTAGATCTGGACGGTCCTGTCCCGGTCGGATCCCAGGGATGTTTCGCTGATGGCCTCGAGGAGGCAGTCCCGGGCTTTGCGATACCTGCCGTCAATCATCATCAGCTTTGCCATCTGGTAGTGATCGATCTTCAGGCGGCTCGTATCCGTGATGGCGGCAAGCGCGCTGAACGCCATGGCCGCATAGCTGGATCCCGGGAACCGGGTGTAGACCTCGGTATACCTATCGATGCCGGCCTGAAGGTCCCCGGCGCTTATGTCCAGGGCCGCTATGCCGGTCAGCATGGCCGGGAGACGTCTGTAGAAGGCCGGGACTGTTATATACCCGGCATAGAAGTCCCGCGCTTTGCCGTAGTGCTTCAGCGCGGCGAGGCATTGTGCGTGCAGCTCCACGGATCGGCCATAGAATACGCTCTCGGTATATTCCGCAGCGATCGTCTCAAGGTGGGGTATGGCGTCCTTGAAGTTTCCGAGACGCACGTAGCTCTTCGCAAGGTACCAGTCGACATAGTCCTGAAGGCCGCTCTGCTTCCGGATCAGCCCCCTGAAACCTGATACAGCTTTTCTGTATCGGCCCGTCCTGTAGCTGAGGAAGGCCCGCATAAAATCTATGGCGGTCCGTTGCTGCTCCCCCAGCCCGGACAAGTCGAGGGATTGTACCTCCTGATAGGCGGTCGCGTAGCTGCCGGCCGACAGGGCGTTGACCGCATCGCTGACGGCATACCGCCCACCCCTGAGTGCAGGACGTACGGCGCCGCACGACAGGGACGCTGACGTCATGAAGATAAACAGGGCCGTTCTGAACGGCCTATTGCCGGAAAAGAATGACATACCGTTGCAGCGACGGCTATAGCCTGAGGCGAATCACCTCTGCCTGGATATGGTCGTGGTGGACCTTCCTGTTGTCGAGCAGGATCTCTATGCCTGCTGCGTTCCCGACCGTCAGGGTGGCCGAGCCCGTGAACTCCCAGAGGACGTGCTGTCCGGCCTTCAGGAGTGCCTCCTGAGCATTCGCACGGGCGTTGTCCTGTTCGAGCCGTACCCAGGAGTCTTCGGTGGCCTTCAGGAGCAAGGTGTGCGACTTCTCTGACTGTGTGAACAGCTCGCCCGCCGAGGTCATCGTTTCAGCCGTGGTCTGGGTGATGAGCCCGGCGTACGGTATGGCCGGGCTTACCGGCGAAGTACCTTTAAAAACGGTATGCCGTACAGGCCTTGCCCTCTGCCGTTCTCCGGTCTCCCGTACGCCCGGGGAGCGGACTATCAGCACAACGGCTGCTGCGATCACGAGCGCGGAGATCGTTAAGTACAGCCTGCTGCCCTGCAGCCCAAGGAAGGCCTTCTTCCTGACGGGCTGACCGGACTGCTGGAAGCTTTCGTTATAAAACTGTTGGAAATGATTTACCGTCTGCTCGGGGTCGAGTCCGATATAGCTGCAATAGGCGCGTATAAATCCCTTGACAAAGGCGATGTCCGGAAGCTCATCGTAGTTGTCCGTCTCTATAGCCTGGAGATAGGACTTCTTGATCCTCGTTATCTTTGCTATCTCGTTGAGATCAACGTGCCTCAGCTCTCTTTCTCTTCTCAGGAATTCCCCGAAGCTGTCCATTTTATCTCAGCGATCTGATGTAGTTCCTGGCGTTCGTTGCAGCGGATGAATCCGGGGACATCTTCAGGACCATCTCAAACTGCTTCCTTGCCTTGTGAGTATCCTTTTCCCGCAGGTAGGTTATGCCAAGGTTCAGGTATGCCTGCGTGTAGCCCTTGAAGTAGAAGATGGCCGTCTTGAACTCGGTCTCCGCCTGCTGCAGCAGGCCCTTTTTCAGATAGATGAGCCCCAGATCGTTGTGAGCAAGGGGCATGTCCGGCGATAGACCGATGGCGCTGCGACACGAGCTCTCGGCCAGGTCGAGCTTGCCCTCCTGGTAGTAGGCCCAGCCCAAGTTGGCCCAGGTGATCTGTGGAGACATATAGAGTGGGTTGGCGAGTGCCGAGCGGAATGCGCTTACCGCAAGGTCCCATTTGGACTCGCTCAGGTACAGGACCCCTAAGTTGCTATACGCTTCGGAGTAGCCCTTTTTCAAGGCCACGGCCCTCTTGTAAGACTGCTCAGCCTGGGGCTTCATACCTTCGCCGTAGTATGCAAGCCCCAGTGCATTGTAGGTGTAAGCATCATCCGGGTTCAGGTCCCGGGACCTCGTCAACTGCTGAATGGCGCCGCCGAAGTCACTCTTGTTAAGCAGCATCAGGCCGATGTCGTAGCTCAGTCCCGCCTGTCGTATGTCTCCGGGGTTTTTGCCAGCACACGATACGACGAGCAGAGCAAGTAGCGAAATCAGAACAAGCTTAAAATCTTTGCTGACCACTGTTTTCCTCCCTTAATTTTCAATATCTCCTCTCTGGACACGTCGTGCGTTGTCCCCTCGTACATGGAGTCGAGTACGAGCGCGTCAACTTCTGAACCGCCCTTATACAGCTTCAGGTCAGCCATAAAGGCGGGAATAGACTGTATCGTTTTCTCGCGCTGCTCTTTCACATCGCTGAGCTCTATCCGTTCCATAATAAAGCCCATACTGCCTGTAAAATCAAGCGCTTCGTTGAAGACGGCCTTGGCGTGCGCGAGCTCTATCTCGCCCTGATCGTTGACATAGAAGAAGCCTTCCCTGCTCTGCTCCCTGAACAGGTATATGAACACCTGCATCTTTTTCTCTTTCTTTATCGCTATGACATACGCCCATGTCGACTCAGGCGCCTTGTCCGGCAGGGCTATGACGGGCTTGTTCACGGAGCTATGGATCTCCCACACGTCGGAGATGAAGGGAACTAAGTTCCGTACCGAATCACTGCTTATGAACATTCCGTACCTCCTCTCTGTCATAATGCCCCCGACAGGAGTCGAACCTGCGGCACAGGGATTAGGAATCCCTTGCTCTATCCAACTGAGCTACGGGGGCACAAATTATATTCACCCCTATGTAGCTGCTTCTCTCGCTCCTGTCAACCGGTGGTAGGGCAGTTTTATGGCTGTTCTTAAAATCATCGCTGTTCTCAGATTTTCAGGTGCACGGTGTGCATATCGCTGGGTCATTTTGAGCTCTTTATGCACTTACACCCTTCGCATCACTGTGTTCACCGCTGTTATAACTGATGATAGCGTCTTCGAGGACATCGGGTCGGTTGGATTTGTTTATGGAACACCTCCACGGGATAGGTACGAAACATCGAGAGAAGGGTTTACAAGAGGAGGGAAAGGCACTATATTGGGCGCATGGAAAATACCCTGGGCAAGAGCAGATACAACGTACTCGCCCTGTTGTGTATTGTCGTAGGCGCACTGCTGATACTGGAGAACTACGGCTACATCAACGGGATGTACCACTTCTGGCCGGTCCTCACCCTGATACTGGGCGTAGGCCTGTACCTGCTCTATGCAGAACGGGAAGGAAGAAACCCCACCATTCTTGCAATTGGGGTATATCTGATACAGTTCAGTGCCCTTGCCTTCTACGCAAACTACACGTCCTGGGCCAGCATGGAGTACCTGTGGCCGTTCTATATCGGGTTTCTCGGTGTATCGTTCCTGTCGGTCTATGTCAGTACGAAAAGGGGCACGATCTTTTTCCACCTCGGCGTGTTCCTCGTCGGATTGTGCATTGTCTTTTTCATGGTGTTTTCCGTGGACTACAGGCTCTGGCCCATCTCGCTCGTGCTGTTCGGAATAAGTATTTTGTTAATAAAGGAGTTTAACAAGTCATGAAAAAAGTTTTGTTCGTTGAACCAAAGGCAGTGGAAGCGAATGTATTCGCAAAATTTATGAACCTGCCCCTGCTGGGGCCGCTGTATCTCGGAACCCTGATACGGGACGCGGGTTTCGATGTAAAGATCGTCAATGAGAACCTTCTCGGCAGACAATTGACCATGAATGAACTCGAGGGCGATTTTTTGCTGCTGACCTCGCTGACATCGACCTCTGAAAGGGCCTATGAGCTGGCCAGGCAATTCAAGCAGAAGAACCCGCATTCCATGGTAATCATGGGCGGTATCCATGCGACCTTCCTGAAGGACGAGGCCCTCAGGTATGTCGATTACGTGGTAACAGGAGAAGGCGAAGAAGTCATTGTCGACCTTTTGAAGAACGGGTCAGATCAGCGTATTCTGGAAGGAAAACTGCTGCATAAACTTGATAACCTGCCGCTCCCGGATTTCGATCTTCTTACCAACAGCAAAAGAATGACCATTACGCCGGTCATGACATCGCGGGGCTGTCCCTACGACTGCAATTTCTGCTCCGTTACCAAGATGTTCGGACAGGGGTACAGGACACTGCCTATCGAAAGGGTCATGGAAGAGCTGCGGCGCATAACGACGGACTTTGTGTTCTTCTACGACGACAACTTCACGGCCAATATCAACAGGACGCACGAGCTGATGGAGCGTATAGCGAAGGAAGGGTTCAGGTTCAACTGGTCTGCACAGGTCCGTACGGACATCACGCGCTATCCGGATCTTGTCAAAGATATGAAAAAGGCCGGCTGCGATACCGTGTACATTGGCTTTGAATCCGTAAGCAATGCGACCCTCGACGGCTTGAGCAAACACCAGACCATCGATGACATTCAGCGCGCCATAGAGGTGTTCCATGAGAACAGCATACGTATACACGGCATGTTCATTTTCGGTGGCGATGAGGACGATAAAAGCATATTCAAGGAGACCGTTGATTTCTCCGTAAAGAACAAGATCGACACGGTCCAATACATGGTCTTGACGCCCCTGCCCGGCACTGAAACATATCAGAAGCTCGAGTCGGAAGGCAGGCTCCTCCACAAAATGTGGCATTACTACGACGGCCTGCACGCCGTATTCCAGCCCAGGAACATGACGCCTTTTGAGCTGCAGCGCGGTATGCTTGAAGCATTCGAAGATTTTTATGCGTATACAAGGTTATTGAATGATGCGATCAATATCGTGTATGATAAAACAGTCGGCAGGGTAGTGGGGCTGATCAATTACCGGCAGTACCCTTCTTCGACGTTGTTCATAAAGATTGTTGCAAATCATATCATAAAGAAGTGGCACAGGCTCAACCGGGAATATATGCGCTATCTCGTCCAGCTCAAGACGAGCGTAAGGAAATCGGCCCAGGCGGTACGCCTGAATGTGTTTTAACGATGCATTTTAAGGACCTGCGGGACTACCTGACCGCTCTCGAACAGCGGGGCCAGCTCAAGACCATAGAAAAGGAGGTCTCACCGCTCCTGGAGGCCGCGGAGATAGCGGACAGGGCGGTCAAGACGGGCGGGCCGGCACTGCTCTTCAAGCACGTCGCCGGCAGTGCGTTCCCGCTTGTGATGAACCTGTTCGGGACGGAGTCGAGGACGGCACTTGCGCTGGGTGTTGAAAGCCTTAATAGTCTTCGGGACAGCATGAGGGCCCTGCTCGACCAGAAGCCCCCGGAATCGCTGTGGGAAAAGCTCAAGATGCTGCCGAAGCTCAAGCAGTTCTCGGACATGCTTCCGAGGGTTCTGAAGGACGGTCCCTGCCACGAGGTCGTCATTGAGTCGCCTGACCTCGGTGCACTCCCGATCCTCAAGACCTGGCCGCTCGACGGCGGGAAGTTCATAACTCTGCCACTCGTGTTTACGAAGGACCCGATCACAGGCGAACGGAACACCGGCATGTACCGTATGCAGGTATATGACGGGAACACCACGGGTATGCACTGGCACATGCACCACCACGGCGCAGGGCATTTCAGGAAGTACAGGCAACTCGGCAGGCGTATGGACGTGGCCGTTGCGATAGGGATCGATCCGCAGACGCTCTACGCTGCTACTGCCCCTCTTCCGGAAGGGATCGACGAAATGATCTTTGCGGGTTTTCTCAGACAGGTGCCTGTGGAGCTCGTACGATGTGTCCATGCCGACCTCGAGGTGCCTGCGCATGCCGAATTTGTACTCGAAGGCTATGTGGATCCAGCGGAGCTGCGGACGGAAGGTCCGTTCGGCGATCACACCGGGTACTACTCGATGGAGGACCAATACCCGGTGTTCCACGTGACGGTCATAACGCACCGCAGAGATCCGCTGTATACAGCCACCATTGTCGGCAAACCGCCCATGGAAGACTGCTACCTCGGGAAGGCAACGGAGAGGCTCTTCCTGCCTCTGGTTCAGAAGCTGCTGCCGGAGATCGTGGACGTCAACCTTCCCGTCGAGGGTGTGTTCCATAACATGGCGTTCGTGAGCATCGACAAGGCCTTCCCCGGCCATGCGCGCAAGGTGATCAGCGCTCTCTGGGGGCTGGGGCAGTTCATGTTCACCAAGATCGTGGTCGTTTTCGACAGGGACGTGGATGTACAGGACCTGAGGGACGTGATCTGGAGGCTCGGGAACAACGTCGATCCGCAGCGGGACGTCGTAATCCAGCAAGGGCCCGTCGACGTCTTGGACCATGCATCGCCGGCGATAGGCTTTGGCTCCAAAATGGGCATCGACGCGACGAAGAAGCTGAAGGAAGAGGGATACACCCGCGTGTGGCCCCCGGTGATCGAGATGCCGAAAGAGGTCCAGGATCTCGTTACCATGAACTGGAAAGCGTACGGATTGGGTTAGCCGGCAATAAAAAACCTCAGTCCTGTTCGGACTGAGGTGAAACCTTTCGTAAAAGGCCGTGAAATCTTACGTAAAGACTACGCTTTCGTAACTTTTGAAGCCTGTGGGCCCTTGGGACCCGATACTACCTCAAAGCTGACTTGATCTCCTGCCTTTAGAGACTTGAATCCGTCTCCTTCTACTGCCGAATAATGGACGAATATATCCTGTCCATTATCCTGTTCAATGAAACCGTAACCCTTGGCATCACTGAACCATTTTACCTTTCCACTTGCCATTACTTTGTACCCTCCTTTCTCAGTCGACCCCGTTGGTTTTGACAACGAAGCGTATAACCCCATCCAAGCATTCAGTTTGTATTTTGTAACGAGGTTACCCGATGACTTTAATATCTAAAGCATAATGCAATAAAAAGATTTGTCAACAATTATTTTTTTGTCGACGAAAATTGATTTCTGTTGCATTTTCCCCTTCTTTATTGTCTTATGGGCCGGGGTGGACATGACATGAGACGCATACAAATAGCCCCATCTTTGCTCGCCTCGGACTTTTCAAGGCTCGCCGAGGAGGCCCGGGCGGTGGAAAAGGCCGGCGCCGATATGCTGCACATCGATGTTATGGACGGCAGGTTTGTGCCGAGCATTACGGTGGGCCAGCCCGTCGTAAGCTCGCTGCGGAAGATAACGAAACTACCCCTCGACGTCCATCTGATGATCGTCGAGCCCCTGGACCACATCAAGGGCTTCATCGAAGCAGGTGCGGACATAGTCACCGTGCACGTCGAAGCGTGCAGCCACCTCTACAGGGCGGTGGCGACGATCAAAGACGCGGGCAGGCACGCCGGGGTGTCCATCAACCCTGCGACACCGATCGCCATGCTGAGCGACATCATACACGAGCTCTATCTCGTGCTGGTAATGACGGTGAGTCCGGGGTTCGGAGGACAGCAGTTCATCCGGTCGACCCTGGGCAAGATTCAGGAGCTCGACGGTATCAGGCGGTCCAGGAATGTTCCGCTGCTTATCGAGGCCGACGGCGGCATCAATGCGCAGAACGTGGCCGGAGTCATAAGGGCCGGGGCGGACATCATCGTTGCCGGTACCGCGATATTTGGTGCGAAGAACTACACGCAGGCCATCAAAAGACTGAAGTGCGTGCCCTAGCAAAAGGCACGTGCGGGCAGAGAGCAAACCGTATGGGGACAAAGGGCTTATTCATAACCTTCGAGGGTATCGATGGGTCCGGCAAGACGACGCAGCTCGAGCTGCTCTACGGCGATCTTCGGAAAAAGGGCATAACGCCGGTCAGGACCCGTGAGCCGGGCGGCACGGCGCTCGGGGAAAAGGTCCGGACACTGCTCGCTGACCGGTGCCTCGACATACTCCCGAGTACGGAGCTCCTGCTGTTCTTCTCGAGCAGGGTACAGCTCGTGGAGTCGCTGATACGGCCGGCGATCGAAGAGGGACAGGTAGTCTTGTGCGACAGGTTCCACGACGCTACCGTCGCATACCAGGGATACGGCAGGGGGCTATCAAGGAATGCCATAGCCATGCTCGAACGGATGTTCGTCGGCCGCGTTCGCCCCGACAGGACCTATCTGCTAGACTGTTCGTACGTGACGGCACAAAAGAGGATGATGTCGAGAGCTGCAAAGGAGCGGATCGAGTCCATGGACCGGACGTTCTTCGATAGGGTGCGGAAAGGCTATAGGGACATCGCGAAGTCTGAGCCCGGTCGTGTGGTCGTCATGGATGGGGGCCGCCGCATCGACGCCGTCCATAAGCTCATCAAGGATGATTTTTTAAGATGGGCGGGATACTAGGCCCGGGATGCCGCATGTCACTGCTCGATATTAAGGGACAGGAGAGGGCGATAACCATGATACGGAAGTTCATCGGGGGCGACGCCGTCAACAGTTCCTTCCTCTTCTTCGGGAGCAGCGGCATCGGGAAGCACACCGCTGCCCTGAACCTGGCCAAGGCTTTGAACTGTACGGGGAACGGCGACGATCCCTGCCGGTCGGACGACGTGTGCGTGAGCTGTAAGAAGATCGAAAAGTCCATCCACCCGGATGTCGTGGAACTCACGATACCCGTAGCGGACGATGCGTCGCAGATGGAAACCGTGGTGCGGACCATCGAATGGCTGGGTCTGCCCCTGTTCGAGGGAAGGCAGAAGATACTCATCATAGACGACGCCTCGGAACTGAACATCCATGCGCAGAATGCGCTGCTCAAGACACTCGAGGAGCCCCCCCGGTGGGCAACCATCGTTCTGATCGCGTCGAGCTACACGAGGCTCCTGACCACGGTCCAGTCGAGGCTGATACGGGTAGGGTTTAACAGGCTGTCCGCGGAAGCTGTCATACAGGTCCTGCACTCGGTCACGCGCCTGAAGGACGAAGAGATCGAATCTCTGGGCCTGATTTCGGACGGCAGGATAAGGTACCTGTCTCCTGACGACCTGCAGGAGGATGTCAGGAGGGTCATAGATCTGCTCGCGGACATTAAGGGTCCGGCCTCCATCGTACGGGTGGCGGAGAGGTTCAAGGCCGGCCCGTACCGGGAGCGGTTCGATCGCATCATCGACATCACGCTCTCGTTCCTCATAGACGCGATCCTTGCTAAGGCAGGCACCGGTATGCTAAGGAACAAAGGGCTTTCGGCACCGGTGCAGTCCTTTGCCGGAAAGTTCGACCGGGATGCTCTGATAAACGCTGCTCTCATGCTCGAAGAGGCGCGGTCCGCGTACGAGCTGAATGTCAGCCCTCAGATGATAATGGAACACGTGCTGTTTGAATTGATACATGACGAGTATGCAGACTCATAGAATTGCAAAGGTGCAGTCCGATTTTTTGGACGAATTTCTGCTGTACGATGCCTCTGATCTCAGGCTGCAAAAGGGACAAAGGGTCGTGATAGAGACCAGGGGCGGCTTCTCCACGGGCAGGGTGAGAATTGAGCCCTACCTCGCAGAAATGCAGGAGGAGGAGATCAGGAACCTGCTGAAGGTGATCAGGCCCTTTTCCGTGGAAGATGCGGAGAAGGAGCAGATCCTTTTCCAGCGGGCGAAAGAGGCGAAGATATACTGCCAGAACAGGGCGGACGAGTCGGGCCTCAAGCTCACAGTGGTCGACGCGAGGTTCTACTTCGATGGCAGTGGTGCAATGTTTTATTTTGTCGCCGAAACAAGGATCGATTTCAGGGAGCTCATCAAAGATCTCGCGAAGCGCTTCCACATCCACATAGAGATGAAACAGATAGGCGCGCGGGACCGATCCAAGATGATATGCGGCGTGGGGCCCTGTGGGCGCGAGCTCTGCTGCAGCACCTTCCTGAAGTCCTTCGTGCCGGTGACGATGAGACACGTCAAGCCGCAGGGCCTGCCGCAGACCTACCACAAGCTCTCCGGCGTCTGCGGGAAGTTCATGTGCTGCCTCACGTACGAGTATGACACCTATGTCGAAGGGCTCAATATCCTCCCGAAGCTCAACAAGCGGATAACAACGCCGCTCGGCCCCGGCGAGGTCGTGGGGCACAACGTCCTGAGCATGGAGGTCATCGTTCTGCTCGATAACGGAGAGAAGATACGGCTGAGCCATGATCAGATAAAATCGAAGGGGCTGTTCGGCTGAGGAGGATATGGTGGGGACGGGACCGGGCTCCGGGAAAAGGGACAAGGGCTTCTATGTAACGACGCCCATATACTACGTGAACGACGTGCCGCACATCGGCCACGCGTACACGACCGTCGCAGCCGACGTGCTCGCACGTTACCGGAGGCTCTCCGGACAGGACGTGCTGTTCGTCACGGGCACGGACGAGCACGGCAAGAAGATCCAGCGCTCCGCCGAGGAGCGCGGTATAGCGCCGCAGGCGCTGGCCGACGAAGTAGTCACAAAATTCAAGGATGCGTGGAAGCTCCTCGCCATAAAAAACGACGTCTTTATCAGGACAACAGAAGAGCGCCATGCCCGGGTCGTGAGCGAGGTCTGGGCAAAGATGCAGGCCAGGGGAGATATCTATCCGGGGCCTTACGAGGGTTGGTACTGCACCCCGGACGAGTCGTACTGGACCGAGAAAGAGCTCGTAGACGGGAAATGCCCCTCGTGCGGCAGGGAGGTCGAGCGGATAAAGGAAGAGAGCTACTTCTTCCGGCTGTCGAAGTACCAGGCGCCCCTGCTCAGGCACATCGAGGCGAACGAGGGCTTCATCCTGCCGCTTTCCAGGAGGAACGAGGTCCTCAGCTTCGTAAAGGGCGGGCTCAATGACCTGAGCATCACGAGGATGGGGTTTGACTGGGGCATCAAGGTGCCCGGAGATCCGAAGCTCGTGATTTACGTTTGGCTCGATGCGCTTCTGAACTATCTTACCGCTGCCGGCTATCTCAGCGATAACGGCTCGTTCGACGCCTTCTGGCCCCCGGACGTTCAGTTCGTGGGCAAGGACATCCTGAAGTTCCACGCCGTATACTGGCCGGCGATCCTCATGTCGGCGGGACTGGATCTGCCGAAGCAGATATTCGCGCACGGCTGGTGGACGATCGAAGGCACGAAGATGAGCAAGTCTCTGGGCAATGTCGTTTCCCCGTCATCACTCGTAAGTGCCTACGGCACCGATGCGACACGGTACTTCCTGATGAGGGAGGTCCCGTTCGGCCTCGACGGCAATTTCTCCGACGCCGCCATGCTGAAGCGCATCAACAGCGACCTCGCGAACGACCTCGGCAACCTGCTCTCGAGAGCAACGGGCATGGTTTCGAGGTTCGCCGGCAGCGGCCTTTTGCCGGCGAGCGGAACATCCGATCAGTTTGACCTTGTGCTGCAACAGAAAGCATCGGCCCTCTACGATGCATACACCACGGCGATGGAGGGTAGGGAGTTCCATAGCGCGCTCACGGCTCTGTGGGAGTTTATCGGCGAGGCAAACAGGTACGTCGACAGGACTAAGCCCTGGCAGAACGCGAAAGCAGGCGACACGGAACGGCTCAACACCCGGCTGTACAACACCATCGAGGCGACACGCATCGCAGCGGTGTACCTCCTGCCGTTCATGCCGGACACGGCCAGCAAGATCCTCACTGCGCTTTCACAGGATACCAGGGGCATGACTCTCGGTCAATTGTCGAAATGGGGATTGGCTGTGCCCTTCGTCGGGATCGCCCCGTCGCAGCCGCTGTTTGAAAAACGGACGGAGCCCAGGGGACAGACGGACAAGGAAAACAGTAATGGGCTGTCCGCGTCGCAGGCTGAACAGCCGGCACCGCAGCTCGTCAGCATAGACGAGTTCAAGAGGACCGAGCTGAAGGTCGGGACCATCCTGAGCGCCATGAGGGTGGAAGGATCGCATAAGCTGATCAAGCTCGAAGTGGACATAGGGGAGAAGAGGACCATTGTGGCGGGCATCGGCAGGTCCTATACGCCGGAAGAGCTTCCGGGCAAGCGGATCATCGTCGTTGCGAATCTCCAGCCGGCTCACTTGTTCGGAATACTATCGCAGGGCATGCTGCTCGCGGCCGGGGACGCGGACCACCTCGGTCTGCTCAGCCTGGATAGAGATGTGCCCAATGGAACGAGGATCAAGTAAGATTTTAAGGAGACAGAACATGATGAAGACATCGTTCATTCTGGCGATCATGCTGATAGCGATCGTTATCGCAGGCTGCGGAAGCTCATCAAAGTCAAGTTCTCTGCCTTCTCCGACCACGCCGTCGATAGCGCCTGCGAACCTGACCGCCTATCCCGGGGATCAGCAGGTTACCCTTGCCTGGGACCCGTCGCCGGGCGCGATCGCGTACTACCTCTATTTCTATCCCGAGAACAGCTCTATCCGCGGCAACAGGCAGCTCCTGGCCACGACGACGTCCACGACCTACACACAGTTCTCTATTACGGACGGTGTCCCCTACGACTATTTTGTGACTGCTTCCAATGGTGCGGGTGCAAGCCTGCCTTCCGAGATCATTGCCATACCCTCCTTCATGACGTCGACCACCTTCACAGCAGGCATCAGTTTAACGTGGTCCGCGGTGACGTCCCCGACGGCACCGTCGTACTATACCCTATATTACGTCCAGGGCCAGGACACCCCGGTATCCGGCACTTCGGTCACTGCCTCGGCTTCCACGTACACCTTTTCGTCGCTTACGCCCGGGGCATACACTTTTACGGTAACAGCGGAGATCCCCAATTTACCGCCGGACATCCGGGTGGGTGCTCCCGTAACAGCGACCATTCCGTAGACAACCTTTGGCACCATTGCCTCGGGACGGTCAGGGTAAAGCCGTGGCGCCCTCAGAACAATACGCCCTGTGACAAGGTCGCCCGACGGTGACCACTGATAACGGTCAGGAAATCCTGTCAAATCATGAAAAATACACCCATGATCCGGGAGGTTTGCAGAGATCCGTGTCCTATGCTATGAATGGGGCCCTGTGGGCGTTTCCGGGAGGGGTCCCTGCGTATTGCAGGAAGAGAAAAAGGAGGGCTGATGAAGAAAGTATCGCGGGTATTCACATGGAAAGGGAAGAAAATATTTTACCAGCAGACAGGGAAGGGTGAGCCTATCATCTTCCTGCACTGCTGGCTGGGCAGCCACAGCTTCTACAAGCACCAGGTCGCGATGCTCGAAAAGGACTTCACCTGTATATCGTTCGATCTGCCCGGTCATGGGCTATCGGACAGAACAGGCGAGTATGGCCCGGTGCCGTTCTCAGAGATCGTCTCTGCCTTCATGCGCCAGCCATCGTTCAAGGGACACCGGTTCATCCTGGTGGGTCACAGCCTCGGCGGCATGACGGCCATGCAGACCGCTTTGGACAACGCGGGAAGGATACGGGCCCTGATCCTGATAGATACATCGAGTAACCTGAGGGGACACCTCGGACAGGACATTGCCACGCCCCTTGCCCTGCTGGTTTCACCACTGTTAACCAAGAGGGCGAAGAACACGGGTATCGATCTTACCGCCGTCCATCCCTTTTGCGGCCTCCGTACAAGGAGGTTCATCAAGGCGGAGGCCGATAAAGTTTCCGAGGATGTCTTTACCGAGGTCTTGCGTGGAATCAACAGCTTCAACGTGCAGAGGAGACTCCGGGAGATCCAGGTTCCTACGCTCATCATCGTGGGAATATCGGATATCTACACGGACCTACGCCACGCCCTGACCATGCGCCTGGGGATCCGGCATTCGAGGCTCGCGGTGATCCCAAGGGCTGGTCACATGGGCATCCTGGAGCAGCCCCGCATCACGAACAGAAAGATACGTGACTTCCTGGTCAGTAACGGCCTCAAGTAATCCCTGCTCCTATTTTTTGATGTTGACTGCCGGCGCCCGGAGATACTCGGGCGTGAACGTGACGGCCGGACACGGCGCAGCGCCGTACAGCCTGCCGGCGGCGATGCGGGCCAGCGAGCCGATCATGCGGCTAATCTCGAGCCTGTCCCATGCCTCGACCCGGTCGCAGAGGCCGGTCAAAAATTCCCGGTACCTCTCAACCCCAAAGCCCAGCACCCGTACCGGATGCTGCCGCAGGATCTGCGGCCCTCCGGCCGCGCTATCGACCGGTCCGACCATGATGAGCGTGTCCGGTACCACCTTCTCGGCAGTCCCGGGTAGCAGCCTGTACACCGCGAGGTATGCCGTGTTGTTCTTGCCGTCTGTCGCGCAAGCAAGGTAGCCGACACCCGGCCCAACCGTGACGGCCATGGCATCGAGCGTCGATACCCCGACAATCGGAACAGCGAGCCCCATGCTCATGCCCTTCGCAAGGCTGACGCCGACCCGCAGGCTCGTGAATGTGCCGGGGCCGGCCGAGACCGCGATCTCCCGCAGCTCGTGCCTGTCGCGGCCGGAGGTCCGGAGCAGAGCGTCCACGGTCTTTACGCCGAGTGTCGTCAAGGTCGAGGGCTTCTCGATGATGGCCGAGGCGAGCACGCTCGAATCCTCCGCGATACCCATGCCCATGTACCCGAGCGCCGTATCGATAATGAGCCTGAGCATTTAGCGGTGGTGAGCGACGATGATCCTGCTGATGTCGTTGTAGAACGCGAACACCATGAGCAGGACAATGAACAGAACGCCGAATTCCATGATGGCAAGCTTAACCTTTTTGTTCAAAGGCCTTCTGATGACTGCCTCTACGAGCGTAAATGCCGCATTGCCGCCGTCGAGCACCGGGATGGGAAGGATGTTCAGCAGGGCGAAATTTATCCCCAGCAACGCGGTAAAATACAGCAGCGACATGATGCCCCTCCGTGCCTGGTGCGCTGCCTGCTGCGCGATCAGGATGGGGCCGCCGAGGTCTTTTGCCGGGATTCTTCCCTCGACGAGCTTGACCAGGGAGATAGCCACGAGTGACGATATGTTGATCGACTCTCTGAAGGCCAGCACGAGGGAATGGACCGGACTGGTGTTGGTGACCCCGAAGTCGCCGTACGGGGTAATGCCGATGACCGGTACCCTGACGGTCTCCCCGAACACGTCTTTTTCCGGCGTGACGACCGGGGTGACCCTCACGACGAGCACCCTGCCGTTCCTGTCGATGGTGACCGGGAGCTCCCTGCCAGGGTTTGCGACGATGATGCGCTTCATGTCGTCCCACTCCCTGACCGGCACGCCGTTGATCGCGGTGATCAGGTCGCCTTTCCGGATGCCTGCGCTGTATGCCGGGCTTCCTTTCTTTATCTCGCCGACCTTCGTGGTAAGGTAAGGCACCCCGTGAAGGAACACGACCACGAGCATCAGGAACGCAAACACCCAGTTGGACAGGGGGCCCGCAACCAGGATAATGAGCTTCTTCCAGTTCGCCTGGGTTGCATAGCTCCTTGCCTGTTCCTCTGCCGGCACGGGCTCCTCGTCGTCGTAGCTCTCTCCGAGCATCTTGACGTACCCGCCCAGCGGCAGCGCCGAGATCCGATACTCAGTCTCACCCACCTTCTTCTTCAGCAGGGCAGGGCCGAACCCCAGGGAGAAGATGAGTACCTTGACGTTGAACAGCTTCGCGAAGGTGAAGTGCCCCAGCTCGTGGACGAAGATGAGGAGCGATATCACGACGATAGCTGCGACTACGCTCAACACGACGCATCCATTCTTTCACTCACGTATCGTTTGACTTCCCTGTCCATGGCTATCACACCGTCAACGGAATTGACAGGCCTATAATAATGTCGGTCCACGGCATATGCAACGATGTCAGCTATCTCAGCAAACCCGATCCTGCCTCTGAGGAACGCGTCCACCGCGACATCGTTCGCCGCATTCATGACGACCGGGGAACCGTCGTCCCGCCTCGCCACGTCCATAGCGATCCCCAGACACCTGAACTTCTTCGTGTCCGGCGCCCGGAAGTTCAGCGATCCCAGTTTCCGGAAATCCAGCCGCTTTATGCCGATGTCGAGTCTCTTCCCGGCATTCATGGCATAAGCGATGGGCAGCTTCATGTCAGGGGCGCCCATCTGCGCGAGCACGGCGCCGTCCGCAAACTCCACCATCGAGTGGACGATGCTCTGCGGATGGACGATGACGTCTATCTGATCCGGCCGCAGGTCGAACAGCCACCGCGCCTCTATCATCTCGAGGCCCTTGTTCATCATCGTTGCGGAGTCTATGGTTATCTTCCTGCCCATCTTCCATTTCGGGTGCTTCAGCGCTTGCCGGGGTGTGATGTTTCTCAGGTCCCCGGACGGAAGATCGAGGAACGGTCCTCCGGACGCGGTCAGGATTACCCTGCTCAGCGCGTTGTCCGTTTCTCCGCGGAGCACCTGATATATAGCGCTGTGCTCGCTATCGACCGGAACAAGCAGGCTGTCGCTGCGCTTAATCCGTTTTATCACCCTCCCGCCGGCGACCAGGACCTCCTTGCTCGCGAGCGCGACCTTCCTCCCGGCCTGGAGCGCCAGACAGGTCGGCATGAGTGCGTCCAGACCGAGGACTGCCATGACCACAAGGTCGACCGCGGTGATGTGCGCCAGGGCGTTGAGCCCTTCCTGACCGGAGAAGAACTCTACGTCAGGGAATTCACTCCGTAGCAAGGCAGCGTCTTTCTCGTCCACGACCGAGGCATATGCCGGACGGAAGGTCTTCACCTGTCTCCTGAAGATGTCGATGTTGCGGCCAGCTGCCAATGCCCTGACCCTGAACCGGTCCGGGTGTTTCTCCACGATAGACAGCGTGGTCCTGCCGATGCTACCGGTCGATCCGAATACGGCTATGTTCGTCATGCACCCCTGACGCCGGCTTTCCCCTGTTCGGGCACTGCTATCTGCTCGCCGGTCATTCCGAAACGCCTCTGCCTCTTCTGAAAGTCTATTATCGATCTGATGAGCTCCTCCCTGGTAAAGTCCGGCCAGAGGGTCTTCGTAATGTAGAGCTCCGTGTACGCAATCTGCCACAGCATGAAGTTGCTTATGCGTTTCTCCCCGCTCGTCCGTATCAGCAGGTCCGGGTCCGGGGTGCCCTTCGTGAATAGGTACCCACCGAACGACTCCTCCGTGATACCATCGATGCCGAGCCTGCCTGCCTGCACGTCCTTTACCATGGCTTTTACCGCTTCCACGATCTCGTACCTGCCGCCGTAGCTGAGCGCAATGATGACCAGCATACCGGTGTTCTTCCCGGAGCGCCGGCGCACGTCAGCTATCAGATCTCTCAGGGTGGGGGAGAGGCTGTTGAGGTCTCCGATGACCGTTATCCTGATGCCGTTCTTGATGAGATTGTCGCTCTCCGAAAGGAGGTACTTGTGGAGCAGGTGCATCAGGGCATCGACCTCCTCATGGGGCCTGTTCCAGTTTTCCTTTGAAAAGGCGTACAGGGATAGCACCCGGACACCGAGCCGTGCTGAGGCCTCGACGATGCGTTTCACGACCTTCGATCCCTGTTCGTGCCCCTTCACGCGGCCGAGGCCCCTCTTCCTGGCCCATCTGCCGTTACCATCCATGATGATCGCAATGTGTTTTGGCAGGTTCCTCTTATCGAGTTTTTTCGAAAGCTCTCTGTATCCGAACATGCGCATAAGCTAACACACAACCCTACTGAATTCAACCGCAAAATTCCCCGCGACCCAGCTTCGCTGTGTGCCCGACTTCGCTCGGGTACCCCGCCCCCTTTGACAAAGGGCGTAAGGGGGATTTTCGGAAGAAAGGGGGGATTTATTCTGAGGGGTCGTCCTTATTTTACAGACGCATTTTTCGGGTCACTGACAGTCGCCGAGTCGCCTGCCCTTGAACTCGACCTGGCCGGTCGGGTGACCGTCGTAGATGATAGGGACCGAGACCTCGCTAGTATAGGTGTCGCCCTCGAAATCGGCACTCCCCGTCCCGCTGCCTGCCCAAGTGCCCGTGCACTTCACCTGCCAGGTCACGGTATTGCCCGAGGGGACGAAGTTCTCGTTCTTGCAGCCTTCCATGCCGAGGATCCACTTGTCTGCGCTCTTCCTGAGGTCGCTCGCCGTAATACAGTGCGTCATGGTCTTACTTTGCTGCGTGCCGGGCATGCCCTTCATGCCTTCCGTGGCCGTTATCTGCCACAGCCCCGGCGTTATGTTTATGACCATGGCCGGAGCGCCCGACCTATGGCACCCCGTACCGAGCAACAATATCGATAGTACCGTCACAAACGAAAAAATGCGCTTCCTGTCCATCGTGACCTTCCTTTTTGGTCCGTCATTGTTTCCGCAGGCGCTGCGCCTTGTCAAGCATAACCCGACGCCACGTTATGCCGTGGGTGCCCAAACAGTTGACTTGTCGCTCCCGAAAAAGGACAAAAGAGGGTAAAGGGAGATGGAGGAGATGAGGGTGATATTCCAACATGCACGACGACCGCTCTTTGTGCTCGCAGGCATGCTCGGCATGCTCGTGGCTTCTTGCTCGGGCAGGGGCGCCGGCCCGGTGACCGGCAGCGGCACCATCGAGGTCACGGAGTACGACGTTGCCTCGAAGATCCCGGGACGCATCGCGTGGCTCGGGGTAGACGAGGGTGACCGGGTCGACCGGGGCGAGGTCATCGTGAGGCTGACGACCCGCGACCTGACCGCCCAGAAGGACAGGGCCCTGGCAGGCCTCGACGCCGCGTCCGAGCAGATCAGGGCCGCACAGGCCCAGCTCGGGTACATAGAAAGGGACCTCGTGAGGGTCCGGGCGCTCTACGGGAAGGGCGGCGCCTCGCGCCAGCAGCTCGACCTCGTCCAGTCCCGGACAGACGCGGCGCGCGCGCAGTTGAAGGCAGCCGTGGCGATGAGTCGGGAGGCGCAGAACACGCTGCGGCTTGCGGACGTCGAGCTCGACGAAGCATCGATCGCATCGCCCATCACGGGCGTCGTCCTGACGAAAAACTACGAGCGGGGGGACGTCGTCATGCCGGGCTCAACGGTGTTCACGCTCGGTGACCTGCACAGGCCCTGGATAAAGATATACGTAAGCGACCTCGACCTCGGCAGGGTATGGCTGGGGCAGCGCATCGCGCTGAAGGTGGACGGTTTCCCGCACACGACCTTCGAGGGCAGGGTCGAGCGGATAGCCGACAAGGCGGAGTTTACGCCGCACGACGTGCAGACGAAGGAAGACAGGACATCGCTCGTGTTCGCGGTAAAGGTCTCCATCGACAACGAGCGGATGCTGCTGAGGCCGGGTATGCCGGCGGACGCGGTGTTCGAGGCGAAATGAAAATCTGCTATGAATGTTCCATTACACGAATATTGCGGCGACAGGTTGATGGCAGAGTACTTAATAAAGTCTGGAGCAATGCTTTCCGTCACGGAGGTATATGGACTGCTCTATGGCTGCCTGGCAGCGCCCAAAATGGTTCTACCCTCCCAGCTTATACCGGAGATTTTTGGCGACCACGAACCAGATCGTCTTTCTAAAGAAACGGTAGAATTAGTCATAGGAAACATTTTATCCCTCTGGAATATACTTGGCGCGTGGGAAGCCGGAAAAGAGCCTCTGTTGTTGCCGGACATCGAATATCTTCCCACCTTCGATGATACAAAAAGATTCTTGACCGATATTTGTTCACTGGTATCCAGGTTTGCAAGAGGACTCGACTTAGGAAGAACCGCTGAACAGGATCTTTCCAAAGAAGGCAATAATGCTATTGAAGGGCTCTTTAAGATGGAGGCTATTGTAAACAACATAAAAGAGCTTTATGAAAAAGAAGGCGAAGATAAAGAGTTGGATAAAACCCGGGAATCGATCCATCAGGCTGTGGGTGTCGTCGCAGATTGTATAGCAAGGATACATATAGATTTGAAGTGTGCAAGAATCCGGACAGCACATGAAATGCGGGCATTTGCATCTTTCGCGAGTAAAAATATAGAAAGGAATGCCCCCTGTCCTTGCGGGAGCGGCAAGAAATACAAGCATTGCTGTGGAAAGCCAAATTGAATAAAATGCAAAAAAAGGCAAAAACCCGCAAACAACAGAATGGTAACGGTGCAATCCTCGGGTTCGAAGAAAAGCTCTGGAAGGCTGCTGATAAGCTGCGCAACAACATGGATGCTGCCGAGTACAAGCACGTTGTTCTTGGACTTCCTCATCAGTCCATAATAGTAATGACATAGTTAAAGGATGTACTGGTATTATAGGCATGAAGAAAGTTGATGGAAGGCGATTAAAGCATGCTGTTGTAACCGGGATGAGAAAGTGTGCAGTAGCGCAGGTACAAAGCGGGCAAAGTCCGGAGCAGGTAAGTAAGGCAATGGGTTTTTGTCGGGCGTGTAGTTATAATTGGCTTGCACTGTACCGTAGTGGTGGCTGGGATGCGCTTGGTGCAAAGAAGCGAGGGGGGCGTCTCCACAGGCTGACGGGACGGATGATAGCTTGGGTATACAGGGTAGTAACGCAGGGAGAACCTCGACAGTATACGTTTCCCTTTGCCCTAGGGACACGAAGTGCACTTGCCGTTCTGATACATCGGAGATACGGGATCAAATTGAGCGTAAACTCAGTAAGGCGGCAGCTGGCCCAACTGGGAATAACGCCACAAGAGCCATGGTGGCGAGCCTATCAGCAGGACCCTGAACTGGTTCAGCGCTGGCTCCATGAAGAATATCCCGAGATAGAACAAGAAGCGCGTCAGGAAAGAGCAGAAATATGGTTTGGTGACGAATCTGGTATAAGGAGCGATTATCATGCGGGAACTACTTGGGGACGCAAAGGGAAGACACCCGTCATCACGGCTACGGGGGCACGATACCGATTGCATATGCGTCGTGCAGTGAAGTCTGGCAATCGTGGGCATGCTGGACAGTTCAGTTTTCGTGAAATGAAGTCCACGACCATCGGTGTTTTACGTAGCCTTGCTAAAAATCCAGAAAAGATTCGCGCATTGTTTAACAGGGAAACAACGAAATATGCGGCATAACATATGTCTATACAAGTAGGGTCTCCTCTATGTAGTAGTAAAATATGATAAAAATATGGAAGAATATATAGATATTTATGCTTTTACATATATTTCAAATTTAGTAGAATCTATGGGCTTTTTGTTTCAGGGAGAAATTAAGAAGGAGAGGAAACCGGGACCAAGTCTACACATTTGACAAAGGGGAAATGAAAGCAGCGCCTATTAGACGAAATAATTTGTAAGGACAAAATGGATAAGAAGGAACTAATCATAACCCTGAAGGAAGGCGAAGGATACGATCGAGTTTAAGGGAGGGTTGCGTGACCCCGATAAAGAGATTGCTGCCTCCCTTCCGGAGGCAGGGTTAGAATCTTACATTGTAACTTCTATGAAAAATGCAAAGAAAGTCCTCATCCTAACCTTACCCCAATGGGGGAAGGGATTCAATTCCCTCGCCCTTTGGGAGAGGGATAGGGTGAGGGCTTTTTGGATGCGGCTGAAAGCCGCTTTAGGATAACGTATGCTCGCGGTCGAGACCTCCGGACTGAGAAGATCCTTCGGCGACATGCACGCGGTGGCCGGCGTCGACCTCCGTATAGACACCGGCGAGCTCTTCGGGCTGATCGGCCCGGACGGCGCCGGCAAGACCACGCTCATGAGGCTCCTGACCGGCGTCATGTCCCCGGACAGCGGCTCCGTAAGGGTGTTCGGCGTGGATGCGGTGGCCCGAAAGTCTGATGCCGGCATGATGGTCGGGTACATGCCCCAGAGGTTCAGCCTTTACGAGGAGCTCACCGTAGACGAGAACCTGGAGTTCTTCGCGAAGCTGCGCTCGGTCGGCAGGGAGGACTTCACCCGGCAACGGGATTACCTCCTGAAGTTCACGGGCCTTGACCGCTTCACGAAGAGGCTCGCCGGCAAGCTCTCCGGGGGCATGAAGCAGAAGCTCGGGCTGGCCTGCACGCTCATCCATCAGCCGCGGCTGCTCATCCTCGACGAGCCCACGACCGGGGTGGATCCGGTATCGAGACGCGAGTTCTGGCAGATTCTCGACTCCTTCCTGCACCGGGGCATGACGATCTTCCTGTCGACGCCGTACATGGACGAGGCGGACCGGTGCACGACGATCGCGCTCATGAGCGACGGCGTTCTCCCGGTCGTCGATACGCCACAGCACATCAGGACTCTCGTCAGGGGCACGATGCTCGAGGTGGTGCTGTCGGACCCCCTGCGCGCAAAACAGGTGCTTGCCCGGCCGGGCCCGGACGGCACCACCGGCGCCTACAGCAGGGTCCACATACTCGGTGATAGGGTCCACATCCGCGTGGACAGGCCGGACACAGCCTACGCGGACGATGTGAGGCGGATACTCGCCGGCAGCGGCGTCCCGGTGGACCGGACCGGATTCGTACCCGCGACGCTCGAGGACGTCTTCGTGTCCATCATCAAGAAGGAGCAGGTATGAGATCTTCGGGAATTACAGAAAACCGGCCATATCATAACGCCCCCTATGCCCCTCTTATCTTAAGAGGGGGGATCAAGAAGGAGCGGGCATGACGGTGCCGGTCATCGACGCGGTAAGCCTCGGGAAGCGCTTCGGCGACTTCGTCGCGGTCGACGGTATTACGCTCACCGTCGGGAAGGGGGAGGTGTTCGGGTTCCTGGGCCCGAACGGCGCCGGCAAGACCACGACCGTGAAGATGCTGTGCGGGCTGCTCATGCCGAGCTCCGGCTCCGCCACCGTGGCCGGGTTCGACGTCGCGCGGCGGCCGGACGATGTGAAGAGCTCCATTGGCTACATGTCCCAGAAGTTCTCCCTCTACAACGACCTCACGGTCTCGGAGAACATAGACTTCTTCGGGAACATCTACGGCGTGGACGACAGCACACTGAGGGCGAGGAAGCGGGAGATACTCGGGCTGGTGGGGCTCGAGGGGAGAGGGCGTGCCATGACCTCGTCCCTCTCGGTGGGGTGGAAGCAGAGGCTCGCGCTCGGGTGCTCGGTGATCCACGGGCCCAGGATACTGTTCCTCGACGAGCCCACGGCCGGGGTGGACCCGGACTCGCGCCGGATGTTCTGGGACCTCATCTACATCCTCGCGCAGGGAGGCATGACCATGTTCGTGACGACCCACTACATGGACGAGGCCGAGAACTGCAAGAGGCTGGGCTTCGTCTATAACGGCAGGCTCGTGGCCGAGGGCACGCCGCTCGAGATAAAGCGCACGCGGATGCATGGGACGATCGTGGAGATCGACACGGACTCCCCCTCGGAGGCGCTCGGGCTCATCAAGACCCTGGAGACGATGGAGGAGGTCTCCTTCTTCGGCAGGCTCATCCACGCCGTCACCCCGTCACCCGCCGGAGAGGCCGGCCCGGTGATAAAGGCGGTGTCCGGACTACTGGCCAAAAGCGGCATAGCGGTGCGCAGGATCGACACCATCCCGCCGTCGCTGGAAGACATATTCATAAGCCTGATCCGGCAGGAGGACACCAATCATGGGAAGGCATAGCCTGCTCGGCCCCATCATGAAGAAGGAGCTCATCCAGATCATGCGGGACCCGATAAGCCTCGCCGCGGTCATCATGATCCCCATCATTCAGCTCCTGCTGTTCGGCTACGCGGTCAGCTTCGATATCAGGCACATACCCATGGGCGTCTTCGACCAATCGCGCACGCAGGAGAGCAGGCAGCTCATGAGCGCGGTGACGGCCTCGTCCTACTTCGTCGTCAAAGACACTCCGGACAGCAGGGCGGGCATAACGCGCGCGCTTGAGAGGGGAGACATAAAGATCGGGGTCATCGTCCCGCCGGACTTCGCCCGGGAGATCGACGCCGGCAGGACCGCGAGCGTCCAGCTCCTCATCGACGGGACGGACGCGAACGTCGGCGGCGTCGCGCTCGGATACTTCATTGCCGCTGCACAGGGGTACTCCCTGGACCTCACGAGGCGCGTCCTCGACCGGCAGGGCGCCTCCGGGCTCCTGCGCAACTTCCCGCTCCTGTCCGAAAGGCTTCGCATCTGGTACAACCAGACCCTGCGCACGGAGAACTTCATCGTGCCCGGCCTCATCGCGACGATACTCATGATACTCGGGGTGCTCATGACGTCGCAGAGCGTGGCACGGGAGTACGAGCGGGGGACCATGGAGCAGCTCATCGTGTCCCCGGTGAGGGTGGAGGAGCTCATCGTGGGCAAGCTCGTGCCGTACATCGCGATAGGCTTCGTGCAGGTGGCGCTCGTCACGCTCGTAGCGGTCTCCGTGTTCCACGTGCCACTCAAGGGGAGCCTCCTGCTCCTGACCTTCAGCACCTTCCTGTTCCTCGTAAGCGCCATGGGCATAGGGTTCCTGTTCTCCGCCATTACGAAGTCGCAGCAGGTGGCGATGCAAATGTCATTCGTGGGCACCATGCTGCCCTCGCTCCTGCTGTCCGGGTTCATCTACCCCATCAGTAGCATGCCCCTCGCACTCAGGGTATTCTCGTACGTGGTGCCGGCCAGGTACTTCCTCGTCGTTCTGAGGGGCATCTTCCTGAAGGACATGGGCATATCCGTGCTCTGGGTCCAGCTCCTGATCATGGTCCTGATCTCCGCCATCGTGCTCGCCCTGTGCATACTCAGGACGAAGAAGAGCCTCGATTGAAGATATTTTTATTGCGGGTCAAGGCGATAGCGCGCAAGGAGCTCATCCAGCTCAGGCGCGATAGGCGCATGCTGTTCATCGCGTTCATGGCCCCGATCATCCAGCTCACCCTGTTCGGGTACGCGGCGACGCTCGACGTGACCGCGGTGCCTGTCGTGGTGTGCGATCTGGACAGGAGCATGCAGAGCAGGGCCATCCTGAGCGACCTTACCGCGTCCGGCTACTTCGTCATACGGGACAGCGTGTCCTCCCTGTCCGCCGTGCGTGCGGACATCGACGACAATTCGGACATGGTCGGTATCGTCATACCCGAGGGGCTCGAGAGGGACATCGACCGGGGCAGGCGGGCCGTGGTACAGACCGTGATCGACGGGTCAAACGCCATCTATGCGACGATGGTCAGGTCGTACCTGGAGCAGATCATCGCCCACAGGGCGCTGGAGCTCTCGGACGCGCGGATCTCGAGGAGCGGCCTGAAGCCGGTAGTGCCCCTCGACGTCCGGCCGCGGGTGTGGTACAACCCCACCCTGAAGAGCAGGGACTTCATGGTGCCGGGCGTGTTCGCTCTGGTGCTCATGATCATCAGCACCGTGCTCACGTCCATGGCCATCGTGAAAGAGAAGGAGCGGGGCACCATCGAGCAGCTCATCGTCACCCCCATACGGCCGGTGGAGCTCATCGCGGGCAAGCTCCTGCCCTTCGCGATCATAAGCTTCATCGACATCGTGCTCGTCACGCTCGTCGCGGTGTTCTGGTTCGGGATACCGCTCCACGGCAGCTTCGTGCTCCTGTTCCTCCTGTCCGCGCTCTTCCTGCTCACCACGCTCGGCCTGGGCCTGCTCATCTCGACCGTATCGAAGACACAGCAGCAGGCGATGATGATATCCATGCTCCTGATCATGCCGATCATCCTGCTCTCCGGCGTGTTCTCGCCGATAGACAACATGCCCGTCTCGGTCCAGTACTTCACCTACCTGATCCCGCTCAGGTACTTCATCGTGATAGTCCGCTACATCTTCATGAAGGGTGCGGGTCTGTCCGTGCTGTGGCCGTACGCCCTCGCCCTTGCCGCGTTCGGGGTCGCGCTCTTCCTGCTCAGCGCCGCGAGGTTCAAGAAGCGGATCGGATAATGGCTCGGCGCCCACACGATCATCGACCCCGCAACAACATGACCGAGGCACTGCCGTGCGGCTGTTTTTAGTTAGTCACTGCCGGCGTCGGTCGGCTAATCATCCAATCCTTTCTCCTCGAGGACCCGCTGCATACATTTTCCAACCCGCTATTCCCTGGTCCTGGATCGCTTGGGTTGAGAAAAATAGAAAAGGTATATGAACCGCAAAAATGCAATTGTCAACAACTGGCTGTAAATCCTTGACAAACTAAAAAACAAGTCTATGTTATGCTAATAATTCCAATTTATAAATTAAAGGAGGAACTCCCCATGAAAAGGTCAATTGTTCGTTTGATAACAATGGTACTGGTGGGCGTGGTTATCGCATTGTCAGGCTGCGGGAGCAGTGGTGGAAACAAGCAAACGGTCTCACCCCCGCCCTCTGCAACCACCTCTGGCGGTCTTGCCACCATAAACACAGGAAGCCTCGTGATCGCTTTTATTCCTAACGGAACGGGCGTCAATGTCGTGCCGATATCGCAGCAGGGTACTTCGTTCTCCTCAGCCTCATACAGCGTCGGACGGCTTCACGGAATGTCGACTACGGCATCGCCGATCACCATAACGACCTCGTTCGAGGTGGATAGCTGCGCAGCGGACGCAGCGGACCTCAAGATCATCTGCGTCGGCTACAACAGCTCCAAGGTAGCTATCATCGACGTGTCGGGCTATATATCGGGCGGTACCGCTCCAACGGTAAGCGAGTACGATCTCGGCAACACCGTTACCGCGAGCTTCAGCGGCGGCGGGTGCCTCGACTGCGGCGTGCTTCTGGACACCACGGACAAGGGGTTTATCGTTTCGTCCGGGGACGGGTACAGGATCGTCAATTTCTCCGGAAACGTCCTCAAATCGTTCCTTTCCGACCCCACGGCCACCACGCCAGTCGACCTCTCCACCGAGAACTTCGGCTACGACCCGGTCAACGACATGATTATATCGCCAGAGTACGAGACCACGAACGACTATCTCTGGGTCGTGAACGTGACCAGGGGCAAGGTGTACCGCTGGTCTAAAAGGATGGTGGACACGAACACGGACCCGGTGAACGGCCTGCCGGAGCTCACCAGCGACAATGTGAGCTCGCTCACGGCGGACGCGGTCTCGGTCGACCCGTCCACGGGCCTCGTTACCATCGGACACGAATGGTCACCGCTCCTGTTGATCGTCAACATGAACGCCGCGACGTTCAACGACTCGACCGGCACGTTCGATGCGCCGTACGCGGTCGTACCGCTGCGGGGCGTCTATTCGTCCGGCAATCTGCTTACCACCGGCATGGTGATCGAGCCCACGAGCCACATCATGTTCCTCGAGGAGGAGTTCGGCGACGCCATCGGCGCGGTACAATTGCCCTCCGCGGCTGCGGCCGGGAGCGTCTCCGTGACGTCCTATACATCGGCAGAGATCCCGACCGCGACAGCATACTGCCCGGGCCTGTCGTACTGGGACAATGTCGGAGATCCTCACGGCCTGTCCTCGTTCACCAGTATCATCGGCGGCAAGCCCATGGGGCTGCTGATCGACGGGTCCAAGTCGTGCATGGCGATAATCGACCTCAAAGCCCTGCTCGCTGCGCCCAAAGAGCCGTCTACGAACCAGGTCTCGCCGAGCTTCGATCTCGTGGCCAATCACGTGATAACCTTCATACCTCTGTAAGGGCTGTGCAATAGCTCGTTCAGAATAGGCAGGGCGGTGACGACATCCGGGACGCCACAGCCCTCTTGTTTCCTTCAGCGCCAAGCACGTTCCTCAGGAAGGCATTCTGACGCAGGATCGGTGTGCGTTAAAAGATTACATATCTTCGTGCTTTCTCGAGCCTTCTGCCTCTGAGTCCGATGTCCTCGAGGCTGGTAATCCTGCCTGACCTGCGCGCACCGAGGATCGAGCCGACCGTAACCGGCCCCAGTCCCGGTACCCGCAGGAGCGACCCCTTGTCGGCCGTATTGATCCTGACCGGGTAAAACTCCGGGTGCCGCTCGACCCACTGCTCTTTCGGGTCTTTGTCGAGCTTCAGGTTGCCGGTATCGTCGAGCACGATGTCGCCGTACCGGAACCCGTACCGCCGGATCAGGAAGTCGACCTGATACAGCCGGTGCTCGCGCACGAAGTTCTCGTTCGGATCCAGGGCAAACCTCCGCTCCCCGGGTATGTCTCCGGTCCCGAGCCCCCTCTGGTAGGCGGAGAAATACACCCTCTGGAAGCCCAGCCTATCGTACAGCCCGAAGGTGTACTCGATGATCTCGGAGTCCCTCTCGTCGGAGGCGCCGACGATGAACTGAGTGGTGCATTTTACCCTCGAGAACCTGCTGCCCCGGGACGTCAGCTTGCTCATGAGCTTTATCGGCCGGATGATATCGTCCATATAGTCCTTCCTGTCGGAAAGGGCGCGGAAGCGGCCGTGCCCGGGCGTCTCTATGTTCAACGATATGGCGCTCGCAAGGGAGACTGAGTCCTCCACGGCAGCGTCCGAGGCACCCGGTATCACCTTCAGGTGTATGTAGCCCCTGTACCGATACCGGTACCTGAGGATGCGTGCGACGGCGTTGATCCTGTACATCGTATGGTCCGGGGTGTCGATGACGCCGGAGCTCAGGAACAGGCCGAATGCCTTCTTTTGCGAGACGTGCTCCATGAACACGCGGGCCGTCTCCTCCGGCTGGAGCGTACACCGCCTGATGTCGGTACCGGACCTCAGGGGACAGTACTTGCAGTCGTTGGCGCACGCGTTGGAGAGCAGGGTCTTCAGGAGCACGGAGCGGCCGCCGTTCGGGAGCGTTACCGGGTAGAGCCATCTACCCTCCGGCCCCCGCCTCCGGTGCTCGTCCTTCCCGGTAGCGCACGCGCACGCAAGGTCGTACTGTGCGTCTCCGGAAAGGACCTTCAATTTCTCCGTAGTGTTCATGACACCCTTATAGCAAAAAAACTAGGACAGCGCCCTATTTTTAAAAATGAGGCGCTGTCCCTCCATAACCCGATTTTTGTTGACTTTTGTAAACGGTAGGGATATTCAATTTACGAATAAAAGGAGACTTTGATGAAGATAAAGACGCTTTTCACACCATTTATTGTAGGTGTGCTCTCGATGCTTGTAATGGCGGGGTGCTCTGGCAAGAACGGCTCTGCCGGGCCGGCCGGGGCAGCAGGGACGACGGGTACAGCGGGCCCGTCAGGGCCGACCGGCGCCACCGGCCCGACGACCCCGGCGCCGGTCATCACCGGTCTCGACCCGACCATGGCATCGTTCAACACGGTCATAACGATCTCAGGCTCGAACTTCACGACAACGCCCACGGTATACTGCGACGGTACTCCTGCCATGCTGGTGAGCCACAGTGCGACGCAGGTCGAGGTCACAGGGTGCGGCAGCACCAATGTGCAGGCCCCATATCAGGCGAACGTGGCGGTCCTTATAAATGCACAGATGAGCAATAACGTCAATGAATGGATCGTACCTTCCGGCTACATCGTACAGTTCCCGGCAGCGTCCCTGACCGGGCCGCAGGGCGAGGTATACGACAGCGCTACCGGCAAACTCTATATCGCAGATAACGCGGGCGTATTCTCGGTGGACAACGCGACGGGCTGGACGACGAAGCTCGTTCCGGCAACCGCGTCATGTGCGACCTGCACGCTTGCAAATCCCGCAGGCATCACCATGGACAATAATGGAAACCTCATAGTAACAGACAGCTACAACAATACCCTTGTCGGCATCAACCCGAGTACAAGCGAAACATGGTATGTACTCGGTCCCGGCAATAACTTGCTCAAAAGCCCTATCGGGGTGACCTATTCGAACGGGTACCTGTATGTGGCGGACAGCGGCTCAAGCGCCATCACGCAGATCAGCACCACGACGTTAAATGCGGTCATTCTGACGCTCAACGTTGCCCTACCATCGGCACCGTACGGCATTACGTCAGACGCAGGCGGGAACCTTTATGTCGCATGTCAAACAAACAACACCGTGTCAAAGATTGTCGTAGTAGGCACCAACGGCACGGTCACCAATGGCTATGTTACCGGCATAACCGGGCCCTATGGTATAGGTATATCCGGTACGTCCATGCTGGTGACGAGAGCAGCAAGTCCCCTCTTGTATACCGCAGGATTGAGCGGCGGGACTGCCAGCCAGATTGCCTGTGCAACATTCCCATGGGAAAGCGCTTCTCATAGGGCATCTTCTATCGTATCAGACGGCTCGAACGGCATGTTCGTCGGAGAGCCAAACGACGGGCTAGTGTACCATGTCAACAGCGCCTGCAATGTCAATACGTATGCGGCGGGGTTCGCAGACCCGTACGATACGGGGTATGCCAACGGAGACATCTATGCGGTAAACGGCTGGTTCAATTCTTTGGTCTATGGCGATGCTATATTGGAGATAAGGCCCGACGGGGCCATGAAGGTACTTGCACAGATTGTGGGTCAGGGTGCCTCGGTCATAGCGAACCCTACAGGGAACATTACCGTGGGCTCATGGGCAGGCGGGGTGATCAATGTTTCTTCGACGGGTGTTACGAGCACGGTGTTCCCATCGGGTACCTTTAACTCAGGTGCCTCCGGCCTTGCCTACGACAACAGCGGTAACCTGTTCATAAACAACTGCGGGACCATCGCCAAGTGGAATGGCACGACACTTAACCAGACCTTTGCAACAGGAACGGATTGTTATCAAATAGCGTATCACAATGGGAACATCTATATAAGCGACTATAGCAAGGGCACAGTCGATATCGTGAATGCCTCCACCGGCGGCCCGGTAAGCGTATATGTACCGTCCTCGGCCGGGATTGCATCTAACGGTCCCGAAGGCATAGGTTTCGACATGTATGGGAACTTCTATGTTCCGAATTACGGCGACCACTCTCTGATCCGTGTAGATCCGCAAGGACATGTAACAGTCCTCGTACCGGCAGCAACGAGCCCCATGGTGGGGCCCAACGGCATTGCGATACCGCCGTCGCAGCTTATCTACACAGTCGAAGGAGGCAGTACGACTTCGAGGATGTGGGAGATCGCGCCGTAGGGGGTTACCCCCTCTTAAGATAAGAGGGGGAGAAGGGGGCGTTATGAAACAAAATAATTGTAACACCCTTTCATCCCTCTTATGTAAGAGGGATATAAATAATAAGAGTAAAAAGGAGACGCTATGAAGATAAAAAGAGCATTATTCGGATTAACGATGGTCGGCATGCTTGCCGTGCTGATAGTGGCAGGATGCGCAAAAAATGGGAGCAACGGCCCGGCCGGGGCAGCAGGGACGACGGGTACAGCGGGCCCGTCAGGGCCGACAGGTACCTCAGGCGTACTGAGCCCGGCACCGGTCATCACCGGTCTCGACCCGACCATGGCATCGTTCAACACGGTCATAACGATCTCAGGCTCGAACTTCACGACAACGCCCACGGTATACTGCGACGGTACTCCTGCCATGCTGGTGAGCCACAGTGCGACGCAGGTCGAGGTCACAGGGTGCGGCAGCACCAATGTGCAGGCCCCATATCAGGCGAACGTGGCGGTCCTTATAAATGCACAGATGAGCAATAACGTCAATGAATGGATCGTACCTTCCGGCTACATCGTACAGTTCCCGGCAGCGTCCCTGACCGGGCCGCAGGGCGAGGTATACGACAGCGCTACCGGCAAACTCTATATCGCAGATAACGCGGGCGTATTCTCGGTGGACAACGCGACGGGCTGGACGACGAAGCTCGTTCCGGCAACCGCGTCATGTGCGACCTGCACGCTTGCAAATCCCGCAGGCATCACCATGGACAATAATGGAAACCTCATAGTAACAGACAGCTACAACAATACCCTTGTCGGCATCAACCCGAGTACAAGCGAAACATGGTATGTACTCGGTCCCGGCAATAACTTGCTCAAAAGCCCTATCGGGGTGACCTATTCGAACGGGTACCTGTATGTGGCGGACAGCGGCTCAAGCGCCATCACGCAGATCAGCACCACGACGTTAAATGCGGTCATTCTGACGCTCAACGTTGCCCTACCATCGGCACCGTACGGCATTACGTCAGACGCAGGCGGGAACCTTTATGTCGCATGTCAAACAAACAACACCGTGTCAAAGATTGTCGTAGTAGGCACCAACGGCACGGTCACCAATGGCTATGTTACCGGCATAACCGGGCCCTATGGTATAGGTATATCCGGTACGTCCATGCTGGTGACGAGAGCAGCAAGTCCCCTCTTGTATACCGCAGGATTGAGCGGCGGGACTGCCAGCCAGATTGCCTGTGCAACATTCCCATGGGAAAGCGCTTCTCATAGGGCATCTTCTATCGTATCAGACGGCTCGAACGGCATGTTCGTCGGAGAGCCAAACGACGGGCTAGTGTACCATGTCAACAGCGCCTGCAATGTCAATACGTATGCGGCGGGGTTCGCAGACCCGTACGATACGGGGTATGCCAACGGAGACATCTATGCGGTAAACGGCTGGTTCAATTCTTTGGTCTATGGCGATGCTATATTGGAGATAAGGCCCGACGGGGCCATGAAGGTACTTGCACAGATTGTGGGTCAGGGTGCCTCGGTCATAGCGAACCCTACAGGGAACATTACCGTGGGCTCATGGGCAGGCGGGGTGATCAATGTTTCTTCGACGGGTGTTACGAGCACGGTGTTCCCATCGGGTACCTTTAACTCAGGTGCCTCCGGCCTTGCCTACGACAACAGCGGTAACCTGTTCATAAACAACTGCGGGACCATCGCCAAGTGGAATGGCACGACACTTAACCAGACCTTTGCAACAGGAACGGATTGTTATCAAATAGCGTATCACAATGGGAACATCTATATAAGCGACTATAGCAAGGGCACAGTCGATATCGTGAATGCCTCCACCGGCGGCCCGGTAAGCGTATATGTACCGTCCTCGGCCGGGATTGCATCTAACGGTCCCGAAGGCATAGGTTTCGACATGTATGGGAACTTCTATGTTCCGAATTACGGCGACCACTCTCTGATCCGTGTAGATCCGCAAGGACATGTAACAGTCCTCGTACCGGCAGCAACGAGCCCCATGGTGGGGCCCAACGGCATTGCGATACCGCCGTCGCAGCTTATCTACACAGTCGAAGGAGGCAGTACGACTTCGAGGATGTGGGAGATCGCGCCGTAGGGGGTTGATAAGTAGGGGCAAGGTAACCTCGCCCCTACTATTGAAGCCTAAATGTTACGGGGTGTGGTATCGCCACGCCCCTTTTTACTTTCATCCTTCTCCATTATTTATTAACTTCCGTGAATATGTTACGTATAAGTACATTAACATAAATGTTAATGTGCTGTTTCTTAACAAGATGAACTATCTGAAATTGAAAAGGATAAATAAATTATATTTCTCCTTCCGGGACATCAGTAAGGTACTCGATATAAGTACAGCGTCTGCAAAGGTAACAGCAACCCGCTATGTCAAGGGAGGCTATAGGGTAAGATTGAAAAGGGACCTGTATGTTCTTAAAGAAAGATGGTACGGTTTAAGCACGGAAGACAAGTTCAAGATAGCGAATATAATTCAGGTTCCCTCCTATATCTCTTTAACGACAGCATTGTCATATTATGGATATACACGCAGGTACGGCAGATGTACTATGAGTCCATCGGTCTGCAAAGAACAATATTGGATTTCTCATGGAGAAGATAACCGGGCTGATAGAGTAGAGGGCACCATAAGGGTGTTAAAGCCACGTCAATATGTCAGTTAATTACCACGTGAAAATGTCAGTAAGGCTATTCATCATACAGCCATTTTTAATTGAGAATGCTCTCTTAAGGTAGCGTTCATCATGCGTGCCACGGCATCAGAGCTAAACCGAGCGACCACGTGCCCCTTGTAAACGATTTCTATACTTGCGTCCCGTATCTGTAAGACTTCCACATGC
>JAJYLN010000014.1 GCA_021787665.1 bacterium | reverse complement strand
AACATAAAGAAACTACGGGAATGGTAAGGATGATGGTAACATCAAAGCAAGGAACAGCCGTGAGAAACTCCGTTTCTCACGATAGGGATGATCTTTTCCCTTGACACGGGCACTTTAAATGGGTGACACCTATGCTGAAAAATTGACTTTACATGACCTAGCAACAGGTTATAACCTTCGTGGAAGGCAACGGATTTATTTTAGGATAGAGGACTAAACGAAGTCGCAAGCATTAATAAGATACAATGAAGATTCGTGAAAGCGGGATGCCGTCACAGGATATGTGGGAAACGTTTTTTGATCCGCATGCTATTCTCATGACACTGGGGATGTCTGCACAGACCGGTAATGTCGCGGAATTTGGTTGCGGGTATGGAACATTTACCCTGGCCGCCGCCAAAATAATCAAAGGTACTATATTTGCAGTGGACATCGAGCCTGATTTGATCCGCATGGTGGAAGAAAAGGCCAAGCAGCAAGCTATGCATAATATCAAGCCTCTTCTCCGCGATTTTATGGCTAATGGCTCCGGATTACCGGACACAAGCGTTGATTATGTCATGCTGTTTAACATCCTTCACCTCGAAAACCCACGGTCGTTGTTGACAGAGGCATGGAGGATCCTCAAGAAAGGCGGATTGGCCGGGATTATCCACTGGAATCATGACGCTTCAACACCAAGGGGGCCATCCGCTGGCCATTCGACCGAAACCCGGGGACTGTATTCAATGGGCGCAGAGCGTTGGTTTTCAGAGCCCGTCTCAGTATGACTTAAAACCCTATCATTACGGCATTGCATTCGTGAAATAAGGTGTTTCTAAAAGACCTTATGTATAAAATTCAGTGTACTCCTTACACGAGAAGCTGTCCGGATAAAAATCTGCAAAAAAATGCTTGACAACATGTAAGTAAGTGATTATATCATTTACTATGGAACGACAAACAACTGAAATCAGGCAGGAGCAGATTAAAAAGGCCGTGCTGGACATTATTTTCAAGGACGGGCTAAACCAACTATCAACAAGGAATCTGGCAAACAGGGTCGGTATCACCGAAGGTGCGATTTTCCGCCACTTCAAGTCAAAGCGGGACATCATGCTCGGCATTATGCAGGACGTAAAGACAGATCTCATCGGTGAAATGAGGAAGATTGCCCTCAGTGCCGAAGAATCGGAGAATAAATTGTTTGCCTTCCTTTGCTGGCATGTAAAATATCTCATTGATAATAAAGGAATTACGATACTTCTTTTTTCAGAAGCCGCCCATATGAACGATAAGGAACTGAAAAATAATTTACACGAAATACTTGCTGAACAGAAATCCCTGTTCAGCAAGATCATACGGGACGGGATGGCCGAGGGTCTATGGAACAAGAAGCTTGCTGTAGACGATATTGCTACCATCTATATGGGCATTCCCATAACATTGAACATAGAAATGATTCTGAATAAAGACCAGTTTGAAATTCATAACTTCTGTAAGAGAATGTTCTCGTTGATGCAGCGCATGCTGCTGAAATAATTTTATGCACCCACGTACACGGGAATTAATGTGATATATTTGTATGTAAGTGATTACCAACAAGGGAGGAACATGATGAATAGGATACAAAGAACGATACGGAGCAGGGTGAATTTATGAAAGCAAAAACATTCTCTCTTTCGGTTCTTTTAACAGGTGCTGCACTCCTGGCTTTTGCTGTTCACGCCACGGCAGATGACGTAATTACGCCGGATTCAGCCGTGCAGGAGGCGATCCATAATAATTACTTGATACAGGCAACGATGGATCAGATCAAGGCTGCTCAGGCGCAGCGTCGCGGTGCAACGGCATCCATGCTTCCGGAACTTTCCTTTGACTACAGCGCCGTAGGATTGAGGAACCAGCCATACCTGCAAATACCGCACAGGCCCCTGCCGGTTTTTAATGCAGGAAAACCCAATGGAGACTCCGTGTACCTCCCGCCGCGCATGTATATGAACGGAACGGCATTGATAAACTGGGAAATCGAGCTCAAGCAGCCGATTTTCACGGGCTTTGCACTCTTCAATCAGCACAAACTTGGCGAATTAGGCATCGACGTTGCCAGGGTACAACGGGAAGAGGCTGTGCTCAACATTGCGGAGGAGGCAAAGATTGCTTACTTCAATACACTACGCGCACAAAAACAACTTCAAGTTGCTGACGAACGGGTGCAACAGTTGACCTCGCATGAGGACGAGGCACGACACTTTTACGATCGAGGCATTATTGCATATAATGATCTGCTCAAATCTCAGGTTGCATTGGCGGATGCAGTTCAATTTAAAGCCCAGGCAGCGGCAAACCTCGATATTGCACGGGCAAACTTCAATACCGTATTAAACAGAGATTTGAACCAAGATGTGCAATTACAGGATATCACTTCTGTCGCATCGTCGACAGAAACGCTGACGGTATTGACGGATGAGGCTTTGCAGGAACGACCCGAGCTCAAGGCGATGGGCATACGGGTTCAGGAGGCGAATACCCACGTCAGGCTCGCGGAAAGTGAATATTATCCGCATGTCTTTGCGTTTGCAGCGTATACCCAGGCAGGACAGGACGGTCTTGCCGCACGAAACAGTTATCAGAATCAATATAATCAGATGGTAGGCATCGGCATCAAGTGGACGCTGTTTAACTGGCTCAAAACGACGGACAACGCCCAGCAGGCAGATTATAGGAAATCGGCACTGCAAAATCAGCTCCATGCATTTATGAACCAGGTCAAACTTCAGGTAAAGAGTGATTTTATAGCATTGCATACTGCTGCCGATGACATCAGCACATCCGAGACAGCCCTCGAACAGGCAAAAGAAAACTATAGGATCACCAATAAGCAGTATGGACAGCAACTGGTCACATCCACCGAAGTCTTGGACGCACAAACGTACCTTACACAGGCTGAACTGAATTATTATAATGCCCTGTATGGTTATGAAATAAATGTAGCAAAGCTTGAACGAAGCATAGGGAGGAACGATTATGGAAAATAATAACATGGAAAACAAACCAAAACAGCCCGCTTCAAAACCGGGAAAAAATTCAAAAAGAAAGATCATCCTGATGGTCTCGGCAGTGGTTGCACTGATACTCGTGATAGCTGAGATACCGACGATACGGTTCATGTTCACCCATGTCGACACGGATGATGCCTTTGTCGATGGAAGCAGTGCCATTGTTCCGGTAGCTCCGCAGGTCAAAGGGCAGGTCATGAAGGTCTTTGTTCGCGACAATCAGTACGTGAAGGCAGGAGATCCCCTGTTTACCATCGATCCGTCCGACTATACAGAGAACACAAACAGGGCACAGGCACAGTATCAGGCAAACAAAAATGAACTCAAACAGATCAACCTTTCGATAGCTATGCAAAAGGAAATGTTGATCAAGGCGGGATATGAGTTGAAGGCCGATACGGCGATGAATACGCTCAATGAAGAAAATGCACAACGCTATGAGAACCTTTTGAAAGACAATGCAGTGTCCAGGCTTTCGTACGATGAAATGAAAACGAAATATGCGATGAGTTCGGCGAAGGTCGGTGCCGATCAGGCGACCATCGTACAACTGAAGACCGGTATTCAGAATCTCAAAGAAGAATTGAAAACCAAAACAATGGTCACGCATGCGCTTGAGGCCGGCTATAAGCTCGCAGCGATCAATCTCCAGAGGACAACGGTGTACGCCCCGTGTAACGGCTATGTAACCAAGAAGAACGTCAACCCCGGAGCATACGTTATGCCGGGGATTCCCTACCTGAGTGTGGTCGACCTTGACAAGGTGTGGATTGTCGCCAATTTCAAGGAAACAGATATCAACAAGATAAAGATCGGGGCGCCGGTCAACATCAAGATCGACGCGTATCCAGGCAGGACATTCAAAGGCCATGTCGCGAGCTTCCAGTCGGGCAGTGGTTCTGCCTTCAGCCTGCTGCCTCCGGAGAATGCAACCGGTAACTTTATCAAGGTGGTTCAGCGGGTGCCGGTGAAAATTGTTCTGGATCAGGCATCGTACACGGACACACCGCTGTATCCGGGGCTCTCGGTTTACCCGTATGTGTTGATCAAGCAGTGAGCAGGAACGATCATGACGAAAACCAATAAATGGCTGGTCACCTTAGCGGTCATTCCCAGCACAACGCTCTTCAGTATAGATATGAGTGTTGTCAATGTGGCATTGCCCTATATCAAAGGGTCCATGTCGGCATCCATAGAAGAAATAACCTGGGTGATAACCGGCTATATGCTCTCCGGTGTGGTCCTGATGCCGTTGGTAAGTTTCTTCAGTTCTCTTTTGGGAAGAAAAAACTATTACATGCTGTCGGTCCTGTTGTTCACGGTGAGCTCCTTATTATGTGGTGTCGCATGGGATCTCCCCTCCATCGTCGTGTTTCGGCTCCTGCAGGGCATGGGCGGCGGTGCACTGATACCGCTTGCCCAGGCAATCCTCGCCGAAACGTTTCCACGGGAAGAACAGGGAACTGCGATGGCGATATTCAGCCTTGCCATTGTCCTCGGACCTGCGATAGGCCCGTACCTCGGCGGATGGATTGTCACCAACTATTCATGGCCATGGGTCTTTTATGTCAATCTGCCCATCGGTCTGATCAACCTTGTCCTGCTGTATCTGTTTATCGAGGACCCTCCCTTTATTCAGAAGCTCAAGGGCGGCGTCGATTGGTTCGGGATAACCTTTCTTACCATCGGCCTGGGTGCCATGCAGATTGTCCTGACGGACGGAGAGTACAAAGACTGGTTTTCTTCGAATTATATCGTGACCTTAACGATCGTATCGGCACTTGCCATAATCCTATTTATCGTCAAAGAGCTCTTTTCAGAGCACCCCGCGGTAAATTTAAAGGTTTTAAAAGACATAAACCTGAGCGCAAACTCACTTCTCTCCATGGTTTTCAGTCTGGGGATGTTCGGCAGCCTGTTTCTTCTGCCCATGTTTCTTCAGAATATCATGGGATATTCGGCCTATGATGCAGGCCTTGCGATCATGTCCCGGGGACTCGCGATGGCCTTTGCCATGCCTCTTGCGGGCAAGCTGTTCAACAAACTGGGACCGAACGTGCTGGTTGGCACCGGGTTTCTCCTGGCAATAATTTCATCCATCCAGCTCGGCAGCCTCAGCCTCGGCATGGGATTTTGGGAGATATTCTGGCCGCAGTTTATCCAGGGGATTGGTTTCGGTTTCATTATCGTGTCCCTCAACGTTTCATCGCTGCTGACCATTGAGAACAAGTTCAAGACCGATGCATCCGGATTGTATAATCTTATCCGGCAGGTCGCAGGCTCTATCGGTATTGCCATGCTTGCCACGATGATGGATAATAATGTCCAGTTCAATCATGAAATTCTCGGCAGGAACGTCAGTGTCTATACTACCCCGAGCCTTATGCTGTTACAACATGCTGCAGCACTTACCCATGCACCTTCTGTTTACCCGCCAACGCACAAGGCACTGATGCTGATCAACGGACTGGTGACAAAGCAGGCATTTATGATCGCATCCAACCATGCGTTCCTGTTCATGGCACTCGCTTTTCTGATTACCATACCGATCGTGCTCGTGCTCAAGGGCGTCAAATCCGCGAAGAACGGAGAAGGTACAGGGGAAGCCCCGACGATAGAACTGTAACTCAGGAAAATCTATCACAAGATCCAAGCACCGGTTTACCCAGTAGACCCTATTTAAATTCCTTGACAGAAAACGCCGTCATGGGTATCATATCACTATATGGTGATATAGGAATAAGAAGATGCTGAGAGAATTCGTCAGATCGTCCAAGGCGATGTCAGATGAAACAAGGGCAAGGATATTGAACCTCCTTGCGCACAGCGAGCTGTGCGTCTGCCAGTTCATGGTCATACTCGACATGGGGCAGTCGACGGTTTCCAAGCACCTCGGGATTCTCAAAAATGCGGGTCTTGTTGAGATGGAGAAAAGGGGCACGTGGTCATTCTACAGACTTTCGAAGGACAAGACGAACGCACATAACCGTGACTTCATCCGCCTTCTGCCATCGTTACCCAAGGACGATCCCATCCTTCAAAAAGATAACAGGAGTCTGAACGAGGTCAGCAAAAAGGGTGTTGCGTTTTGCAGCGTCGTTGCCTTGAAGAAGAAACGGCGTGCAAGGAGTATCCATGCAGGCGAAGAACGTTGCGATCGATGATCCGGCACCGTGCTGCTCCACGGGGCTGTGCGGTCCGGTGGTCGATCCGGTGTTGGTAAAGGTAAACGATGCCGTGCAGGCATTGAAAAAACAATGAACCCCAGACGGATAGGAAAGGAGATTACATGCCGACGTTAACGGACCAGGCGGTACAAAGGTTCAAGAGGATTCTCAAGGATGAAGGATGTGAGAATTACGGGGTACGGATATTTTTGACGGATTCCGGATGCTGCGGCCCGTCGCTGGCTATTGATCTCGTGGAACACGCATCAGACGGGGATGTAACCATAGAGAAGGACGGGCTCAGGGTATTTGTTGAAAAGGATGCAGAGACGACCCTTGCAGAGGCGACGATGGATTTTTCCGGCGAGCACGGCTTCGTCGTGCGGGGTATGCCACAGTCAGACCATGGCTCATGCTGTTCCCCGGGATGTGACGATGATGCTGGTGATGCATGCGATGAGTGTGACGAATAATCACATGAGGGTTGCATGGGTATTTGCCGCAATCGTTGTCGATCGTAATGACAGCATCTTGTAATTCTGAATTAACACACAGGAGTATAGGGCCTCAGAACGTAGATTGTTCGCTATGCCAGAGTGACATGAGTGTGTGGAGATTCCTCGTTGCTCTGTACCTGATGAAGGCTTTTACAAAAACTCCCTTATGTATTACCTGCATGCTCCGGTTTGATAAAAGCCATGACCTATTTTTCTTGACATTGTAAACACTGGTAGCTAATATATCACTATATCGTGATACAGAGATAGTACACCGTGCAGAAAAAGAGAACCAAGTGGATATAGTAAAACTGAAGAAGAAGCAAATGCAGAAAATAGATTTCGTTTATAAATACAATAACTTACACTAAGGAAGGAGTAAAGAATATGCCGTGGATAGTAGGTTATCCGAGAGAAAAGGTCACTTGGTATCCCATAATAGATTTGGAAAAGTGCTTGAAGGACAAATGTTCCATCTGCATGAACTGTGGTCAGAAAGTTTTTGAGTGGACCAAAGATGGCCCAAAAGTCGTAAACCCCGATGCGTGTGTCGTGGGATGTACGACCTGTGGTAATTTGTGCCGAGGTACGGCAATCAGCTTTCCTGACAAAATAGAACTACGGCTGCTCTACGCAAAGGAAAAGATATGGGACAAAGTGCATGAGAAGCTGGAAATGGACGGTAAATTAAAAATTGCAGAGCAGGAGAAAGAAACATCGCTTTCAGAGACGAGATAAAAGGAGAAGCTATGCAACATACGAAGATAGCGATTTATGATCCGGCACTGTGCTGTTCCACAGGACTGTGCGGCCCGGTGGTCGATCCGGTATTGGTAAAGGTAAACGATGCCGTGCTGGCATTGAAAAAACAGGGTGTCGAGGTTGAACGCTATAACCTTTCCCAACAGACGAAAGACTTCATGACAAACAAGATAGTGGCAGATCTTCTTCATAAAAACGGCAAACATATATTGCCGATAATTATCGTGGACGGCTCTGTTTTTAAAACTGGCGCCTACCCTTCATACGAGGAACTGTGCAAGGCACTGAACCTTACGCCGTTAAAACATCGACCAATGACACTGTCATTGCAGGGATAGTGAGAAAGGAGGATACATGCTTACGTTAACAAGTAATGCAATCGAAAGGTTTAAAAAATTCCTCAGGGATCAGGGAACGGACGGATCCGGTATCAGGATATTTACCGCAGGCGCTGGATGCTGCGGCCCGTCTCTGGCCCTGGATATTGTGGAACAACCCATGGATGGAGATGTAACTATCGAAAGAGACGGGCTCAGGGTATTTGTTGAAAAGGATGCAAGTGCGACACTTGCAGCGGCCTCAATGGATTTTTCTGATCAGCGGGGCTTCGTCCTTAGTGGCATGCCTCAATCGGACAAGAGTTCATGCCGATAAATCAGCACAATGTTAAGGGAACAGGGGATAAAGAGATTCAGTATTGAGGATGAAAAGCAATACAGAAGGAACGGGTTTATCCTCGTTATTTGCTTTTAAGCAGAGAGGAGATTCAAAATGACGCACTATTTATTTTTTTCAGGCAAGGGCGGGGTCGGTAAAACCACTATGGCATCGGCAAGCGCCGTCCATGATGCAGTGAGCGGCAAAAAAACATTGATCGTGACCACAGACCCGGCTTCCAACCTTGCAGATGTTTTTGAACAAGAAATAGGGCATAAAATTACACCGATTCAAAACATAAAGAACCTATGGGCAATGGAGATCGAACCGGACAAAGCAACCAAAGAGTATAAAGAGAACATCATCGCACCGTATCGAGAAATTATGCCGGAGGATGTTATTGCATCGCTCGAGGAAAATCTCAGCGGTCCCTGTACCACAGAGATGGCGGCGTTCGACCGGTTTATAGATTTTATGGAAGGCGATGAGTACGATAGTATCGTATTTGATACCGCCCCGACAGGCCATACCATTCGTCTGCTTGAGCTTCCGGTAGACTGGTCAAAGCACATTGAACAGGCCGCAAGCGGCAGCGGCCAGACGTGCCTTGGCCCCGTACAGACGATTCAGGATTCAAAGGACAAATACGACAGGGCAACAGCGCTCTTGAAGGACACCGGAAAGACAACATTTGTTTTTGTCATGCGACCTGAGGAGCTTTCTCTGTACGAGACACAACGCGCATCCAAAGAACTTGGGACCATCGGGATTGATTCAGGAGAGCTTATCATCAACGGTATACTGCCCGAAGAGGTATGCGGTATCGATTTTTTTAAGAAAAAGTATGATGCCCAGCAAAAGGTCATACAGAGGACTGCGGAAGCGATTCATAAACCGACAAAATATATGCTTCTTAGGGACAATGAAGTGAAAGGGTTACAAGCCCTCCAATCGGTGGCAGACGAGCTGTTCGATAACAGGAAGCCGTCATTCAAGTCGGGCATTGAGCACGCCATTGCATCAGCCGATATCTTTCTCGAACAGCCGGACATCGAACGTCTGTGGCTGCCGGGCAGGAACAGGGCGACGAAGTCCCTGTTTTTTACGGGCAAGGGTGGTGTCGGAAAGACTACGATTTCATGTATAGCAGCACTCTTTAACGCTCAGAAGGGCTACAAAACACTTCTCGTTACCACTGACCCTGCGGCGCATATCGGTGAAGTATTGAATGTAAAGGTTGGTCCTGATCCGTCAAAGGTTACCGACAATTTGTATGCAGTTATGGTTGACCAGAAAGCAGCATTCCAGGAATACAAGGAAAAGGTACTCAGAGAGGCACAGGGAAAGTATTCCGAAGATATGCTATCGGCAATGAATGAAGAATTGAATTCACCCTGCACCGAGGAGATGGCTGCGTTTGATAAATTCATACAATTCATCGAAAGCAATGAATATCAAACGGTTGTATTTGATACTGCTCCGACAGGGCATACGCTTCGGCTTCTTGAACTTCCGTTTGATTATGCAAAACAGGTTGAGATGATGGCAGGTACGGGAGACAGTCTTGCTGTGAAAGATGATGCCCAAAACAGGTTTAAAAAGATCATACAGACGCTTCGCGATAAAGCTCGTACCATTTTTGCATTCGTTCTTTATCCGGAATCAACGCCTATTTTGGAATCTTACAGGGCAATGGTTGATCTGCAAAACGCCGGGATATATACACAGCTCATCGTTGCAAATGTAATCTTAACAGACAGGGTATGTATCAATGACTTTTTCAAGAATAGACAAGCAATGCAGATAAAATATCTTGAAGAGATTAACCATAAGTTCAATCTTCCCGTGCTTCAATTCCCTCTGATGCAGGACGAAATCAAGGGATTTGAGCTCCTTGAAAAGGCCGTAGCGTTCCTGTAATGGGAAGATAATCCATGGTAAAAATAATGTTTATGTGTACCGGCAATTCTTGCCGGAGCCAGATGGCCGAGGGATTTGCCCGGGCGATGGGAAAAGGTGTGATAGAGCCGTACAGTGCTGGTGTGAAGCCGTCCGAAGTGCATCCGAAAACAGTTCAGGTGATGAAAGAGACAGGTGTCGATATTTCTTGTCAGACATCAAAAGGTATAGACGAAAGTCTGTTGCATACGATGGACATTATCATCACACTCTGCAGCAGCGCTGAGGCATTGTGTCCTATGACTCCGCCGCGGATCAAACGGATCCACTGGTCTATCGATGACCCTACATCAGCAACCGGTACTGAGGAAGAGGTTGTGAATGCCTTCCGTAAAGCGAGGGACGAGATACAGAAAAAGATTGAAATCCTTGTTGAGGAGTTAAAGCGTGTTCAGAAGATTGCTTGAGAAACTGCACAATTTCAAACTGCTGCCGGTTTTTGTTGTTGTCAGCATGGCAATAGGTATCGGTATTGGAAAGCTCTATGGCATATCCAATTTTCAGCTCACACCGCCAATTGATGCGATCAAAGCAATACTGCAGGGAACCTATGAATTTAATCTTCCCAATACCCTGGCTCTCGGTGTTGTTGTCGGGCTTTTTATGATGATTTATCCTGCGATGGCAAATATCAAGTTTGAGGACCTCGGCAAGTCAGCACGATCGCCAAAACAGCTTCTTATCGTACTGTTTTTCAATTATGCAATAGCCCCATTTTTCATGCTGCTGCTTGCTAGACTATTTTTGGGCAATGAGCCGGACCTTTCCACCGGCCTTGTACTCTACGGGCTTGCACCCTGCATCGCGATGGTGATTGTGTTTACCTATCTTGCCCAGGGCAATGCTCCCCTTGCAATCATACTGGTTGCTGTTAATTCCATTATTCAAATGCTGCTCATCCCCGTCTATGCAAAGCTATTGCTTGGCAATGTCCATTTCGATGTATGGGTTGTCGGTGAGAGTGTACTCCTCTATCTCGGCATACCGCTTGTTGCAGGCATTCTTACGAGAGTAGTGGGTGTAAAAAGATTCGGTGAGGCGTGGTTTCAGCGGTTGAAATTCTATCTGGATACCTTATCCATTGTTGGACTTCTTTTTACCCTCATTGTCATGTTCGCGCTGAAAGGTGATCTGATCCTGAAAGAGCCGATATTTATTGTACAGATGGCAGTACCCATGATCATCTTTTTCTGGACAATGTTTGTCGTAGTTTATTTCGTAGGCTGGAAACTGAAGTTGAGCTATCAGGATTCTGTAGCAGTTGCATTCAATTCAACAGGCAGGGATTTCGAAATAGCCATTGCGATCGCCATCACAGCTTTTAACCCGACCGTTGCCCTTGCAACGGTCATCGGTCCGCTTATCGAAGTGCCGGTCATGCTTGTGCTTGTCTGGTTCGCAAAGAGAACAGAATTAAGACTCTTTACACAAGCATGAAGGTTGGAGTATATTCCCTGACTTGAGATGCCATTTGACGCACCGCACTGTGGGTGTTATTAGTATCCTATATGATCCATCAGCCACTCGATTTTGAGAAGCCCATCTGTGAGCTGGAAAAGAAAATTGAGGAATTTAAACAGCTTTCCGCATCAGAAGGCATCGATCTGTCGGATGAGATTTCCCGACTGGAGAAGAAGGTAAGGAAGCTCCAGGAAGAGACATTCTCAAACCTGAATGCATGGAAGATCGTACAGATTTCCAGGCATCCGGAGAGGCCGTACACGTACGATTACCTCTACCTCATGTTCGACGAGTTTATCGAGATACACGGTGACAGGAGGTTCAAGGACGATACCGCAATAGTCGCCGGGGTCGGCATGCTCGATGGGAACAGGGTCGTGCTGATAGGCGAGCAGAAGGGCAGGGGCTCCAAAGAGAGGGCCGCGCGGAACTTCGGCATGCCGGGTCCGGAGGGCTACCGGAAGGCGATGCGCGCCATGGACATTGCGCAAAAGTTCAATATGCCGGTCGTCACCCTCATCGATACCCCTGGCGCATACCCGGGCATTGGTGCAGAAGAGCGGGGACAGGCAGAGGCCATATCGGCCTCCATACTGAAGCTTGCCGGGCTCAGGGTGCCCACGATCGGGTGTATCATCGGCGAGGGCAACAGCGGCGGAGCACTTGCCATAGGGCTTGTTGACAGGATGTTTATCCTGGAATATGCTGTTTATTCCGTCATATCCCCGGAAGGCTGTGCGTCCATACTATGGAAGGACCAGTCGAAGGCGCCCCAGGCCGCTGAAGCTTTGAAGCTGACGGCCGCTGATCTGAAGAAGGCGGGGATTATCGATGAGGTATTGAAAGAGCCCCCGGGCGGAGCACACAACGATTTTAAAAGTATGGCACAGACGATAAAGAACGCCCTGATAGGATCCATAGGAGCACTGAGGTCCGTATCGATAGACGAGCTCGTGAAAGACCGATACAGCAAATACAGGGGGATTGGACAGTTCAGGGAGACCGGCGGTTGAGACCCGGGAGGGCGTATGGCTGAAATATTCGGTATCGATATAGGTAGATACTCATTGAAAGTGGTCAATCTGAAGACCACGCTGCGGGGCGTAGAGTACGCGGGCTCAAAAGAATTCGTTTTTCCTCAGGGTACCGACCTTGGCTCCGGCGAGAACGAGGAAAAACTCAGGGAATTCTTTGCCATCGAAGGACTCTCCGCATCGGACGTGATCGTGGGTATACCGTCCGACATGGTGTTCGTCCATACGATCATGGTGCCGTTTACCGAAGACAAGTTCATTGCGCAGGCGATAGGCACCGAGCTCGAGGAAGTCAGCCCGTTCAGTTCCGAAGACACGATCATGGACTACAATATCCTCAGGAAACAGCAGTCCGATACACAGGTGATCACCTTTTCGATGAATACCGAGGCCATGAAGCAGTGGCTCGACCAGTTGACACGCATAGGATTGGACCCCAATGTCATAGAAATTGCGCACTCCTCGTACGCGAACCTGTCTGCCTACCTGCAGATCGACGGACCGTATGTGATAGTGGACATCGGGCACGCGCACACCTCGCTGACCTTTATCAACGACGGCGGTCTGTGCATGGCCCGCGACCTGAGGATAAGCGCACCCATGCTGGGTCAGAAGCCGGGTGCCGAAGCGCTCAACGAGCCCATGAAGTCATTCTTTATAAAAGAGCTCAAGCTGTCGATAAATATGGTGGAACGAAAGATAGGCTCGGATATCACGGCGGTCGTCTTTGCGGGGAGGTTTGCTGACCGGGGCCGCCTGTTCGAAAGCGACCTCGGTCTGCAGATCTTCTCGCTTCCCCTCGACGAGATCGCGCGGACCCTGATCGGTGAGCGTGTCTCGATCGGACCGGCGTATGGCCTTGCGTGCGCCCTTGCCCTGAGGAATGTGATAAAGAGACCGCGCAATCTTATAAACCTCCGGCGGGGATCGTTCAAGTTCCAGCGCGTTATAGAGCAGATAAAGGGAAAGCTTGCCGTCACCCTCGGCATTGTCGGCCTGATCGTGGGGGTGTCCATAGCGAGTATGGCGTACGGCTACGCGAGTCTGAAGCACGGGAGTAATCTGATCGAGAAGAAGATGTACGCCCTGTTTAGCCAAGCCTTCCCGAACGAGCCTTCGCTCGGGGACCCGCTCGGTACGATGAAGTACCTCGTTGCAAAGGAGAAGAAGAAGGCGGAGAACCTGTCCGGCTCCCTGCCGGTCATCGAGGTCCTCAGAGAAATAAGTACGGGCATACCCCGGAACGTCAAGGTAGACGTGACCGAGCTGTCGATCGACCCGGAGCAGATAACGCTGCGGGGGAAGACACCGACCATCGATAACGTGGACAAGATAGTGATGGGCATAAAGAGCTTTAATACGATAAAGGACGTCAAAGTGATAGATACGAGGAGAACAGCCGATCAGAAGGCGTTCGAGTTTCAGTTGAGCATAAGCTTGAAATGATAAACAGACTATTAAAAAAGTTCGGCATACTTTCAGAGCTGGGAACGGCGTTCAGGGGCCTCAACAGGAGAGAAAAAGTCCTGCTGGTCGGCGCGTCCCTGCTGACACTGTGCGTCGTGCTCGATCTTGCGGTCGTTTCGCCGCTGTACCGGAGCAGCGTGCGGATGAGAAAAGAGGTGAAGGACGGTCGGGTCAGTCTCGTCGAGATGCAGCACCTGTACCGGGAGCACAAAAAGTATGCCGTGGTACTGCGGGGGAACGAGAGCGTACCGAAGAACTTCTCGGTTATGACGTACCTCCAGGGTATCGCGAACACGGTCGGCGTATCGTATGACTCCATCCAGCCAAGGACGTCCTCGGACAGCGCCACATCGTACATAGACGTGAGGCTGAAGGGGATAAATCTCTATCAGCTCACCAAGCTTCTGTACCGGGTGGAGTTAGGGGGCGAGTACCAGTTGAAGATAAAGAGATTGAATGTACGGACGTCCTACAACAACCAGGCGCTCCTCGATGTGAGTATGCAGGTCGTCATCCCGGGTGCTTCGAATGAATAAGATATGGCAGAGGATAAAGGCAGCTCCCGGCGTGGTCAGGGCCTTTCTCGTTGACCAGAAGTGGGTGATCGTGAAGGCCGCCGCGTACGTGGTGGTCGTTATCTCCTTTTATGTCGTGTTTCTGTGGTTTCTTTTTCCCTACAATGCCCTCACCACGAGGCTTGTCGAGCGGCTCAGGAGCCGCTCGCTCGATGTGAGCGTGGGGAGCACGACAGGTGCTTTCCCGCTGGGATTGAAATTCCATCATGTGGTCGTAAAGAAGGAGAGCGGTGGCAGCGAGAAGGACCTGCTCGCCGCGGACGAGATCGAGCTGATACCGGGCATACTCTCGATCTTCAGGGGATGGCTGTCGTTGAGCATCATGGCAAGGCTTTATCACGGCAGTATCCTGTTCAATATCGGGCTCCACAAGAGGGACTTTGCATGCAACGGTGTGATCAAGGACATAGACATCGGTATGTACCCCGTGCTAAGGAGCAGCTATGGCCTGAACATGATCGGGAAGCTGAATGCACGATTGAACATAAAGGGCTCTATGGACAACGTTGCCAAGGACGCCGGCAAGGGCGTCATGGACATGAAGGCCGTTGCGCTGGAGCCGTCGAACCTGCTCGGGATACTGCCCTTGCCGAAGATAGACTTCGGAGACATTACCCTGCCGGTGTATATCAAGGACGGGAGGATCGATGTTCAGGATGCTTCCCAGACGAGCAAAGACATAAACTCACAGCTCGACGGCAGCATCATGCTCATGACGCCGGCCGGGAACAGTACGCTGGATCTCAGGTTGAAGTTCAATCCCACCCCTGCGCTCGAGGCACAGATACGTAAGACAGTGCCCCTTTTTATGCTGACCAGGGCGCCGTCCGGTTATTTCAATATGCATATTACAGGCAATGTAAGCATGCCGAGGTTCAACCAATGAAAAGGATCGGTGAAAATTTTATGTCTCTCTTAGGGGCAGGATTGAGGAAGAGCGGCCTTATCCCGCTCCTTATGGTCATGTTCGCGGCGTTCCCTGCCCATGCGGGGACGAAGATCGACCCTTACCTGAGAGAACTCTCGAACGCAGTCACCGGAGGCTCGCCCTACAGTCCCCTGTCGGCGCTCTCTCCGATGTCTTCCACCGGTCCTGTGAGCAGCCCGGCGTCCGGCGGCAGTGCGGTAGACGTCCTGATACGGACGACTTCTCCTTCCGGCATACGGCGTCTGATTACGGAGAACGGGGGGATGGTGGGGACATCGATAAACGGCATCGTAACCGCGACCATCCCGCTGTCTCTGATAGGCACCCTTGTCCAGAGGCCGGACTTGGTAGACATGACGCTCTCGAGAGGGCTGCATCTCCTGCTCGATAAGAGCGTGCCTGCAGTTGGCGGCGATATCGTGCATCAGGGCGGGGCAGGGCTGCCCAGGCCCTACGTGGGCAAAGGCGTTATCGTCGGTATCGTGGACAGCGGGCTGGACCTGACCCATGCGGACCTCCATTATCCGGACGGCTCTACGAAAGTCATAGCGCTGTGGGACCAGACCCTGTCCGGAACTCCGCCGGCCGGCTATGCTTACGGGGCCGCCTGTACCAGCTATCAGATCAATACCGCGCAGTGCATGGAGCAGGACGTCGTGGGGCACGGCACCCATGTTGCAGGCATCATTGCAAGCAGCAACAGCACGTACACGGGTATGGCACCGGCTGTCATGCTCGTTATCGTGAAATCGGACATGACCGAGGCGCATGTGCTCGATGGTATCAGCTACGTCTTCTCCCTTGCGTCCCAATACGGACTGCCTGCAGTTGTTAACCTGAGCCTCGGCGCCCAGTACGGCCCGCACGACGACTCCACGAGCATGGAGCAGGCGATAGACGGCCTCGTGGTCCAGACGACGACCCCGAGGGCGATCGTCGTTGCGGCCGGCAACGACGGAGCGAACCCGGTGCACCTCGGGTTTACCGCGATGGGAGGCGGGACGTACGCTGCATACTTTTCGGCGGTATCGAACCAAAACTCCCCCGGGGAATCCGACATCGATCTGTGGTATTATACGACCACGCCGGCCCTTTCGTTCGCCCTTGGCGTGGTAGACCTGAACGGAGACCTGCTGACCGAGACCGGATGGGTCTCTCCGGGTTCAACGCTGGGCTCCACGCTGTCTCCGGTACCACTGTACGCCAACGGTACCACGTATGGCTATGCGACCATCGATGCAAGCGCTGTGGCGTGGGGCGGCACGAACAGAAATGAGGTAGCGCTCAGCATCACGAACAACGGCATTCCGGCGATAGACCTTACCAGTTATGCGGCCTTCAGCAGGTACGTCCTTCTCGTGAAGAACGATAACGGCTTCACCGTGCAGGCCCTGAACGCATGGCTGACGTCGGACAACAGCTTGTTCGATACGACCAATGCAGCGCAGCCCATCTCGACAGGCTATGTCATGGAGCAGGGAGACACGACCGATACCATCTCCTTCCCTGCAACGGCCAGGTACGCCATCGCGGTCGGTTCGTTCGTCACCAAGTTCTCATGGACGACATGCAACGGCACATGCACCGGAACGTTGTACGACGCCAATTTCCAGGACACGAATCCCGTGGGAGATCTCTCGATCTTCTCCAGCAGAGGGCCCACGCCGCTGCCATCGGCCACCGGCCAGAAGCCCGACCTCTCGGCCCCGGGAGAGATGATCGTGTCTTCGCTCTCCACACAGGCATCGTTCGATCCGAGTTTCATCACTCCGGACGGCACCCATGTGGCGTTGAGGGGCACGAGCATGGCTTGCCCGCATGTCACCGGCGCCGTTGCCCTGCTGTACGACAGGGACGACGCCCTCGACATCACGGACACGATAGGGCTGCTCGAAAGCTCGGCCACGTACGATACCTGGACGACGTCCGTGCCGAACGATGACTGGGGGTACGGCAAGCTCGACGCGCTGGCCCTCATGCAGTCGGCCACGACGACGCCTACGACCACGACGCCGCCGGTCATTTCCCACGTCTCTGTCTCAAACATAGGGACGTCGGGCGCAGAGGCCATGTGGGCAACGGACAGGCTGAGCTCGAGCTATATCAGGTACTGGAACTCGTCCAGCCCGGCGAAGGTGTTTTCCACCGGCACGACGACGATGACGGTGGCCCACATCGTGGACTTGAGCGGCCTGTCCCAGGGCGCGACCTACCTGTACCAGGTCGTTTCGGTCGACCCGTTCGGTAATACAGCGGTGTACCCGCTATCCGGCGGGCTTTCGTTTCAGACCCAGCGGATAAGCAGGTCGACCGGGTGCATGTGCGAGCAGTCCGGGAGGGCCGATATCGGAGACTTTTTCATCCCTGTCGCGCTGCTGCTTCTGTGGCTTCTGGTGCTCAGACCGCTGGGCCGGAAAGCGCCGTCGAACACGGAGAATCGTCCGGGGTAAGGGGAGGGGACGCAAGTATTTGTTGACTACTCTACGGGCTGAGATATACTACTCTTTTGATGTCTCAAAAGAAGGGAGGGAAGATCATTCATGACAAGCGTGATCGTGAGAGACGGTGAAAATTTTGAACAGGCCTTAAGAAGGTTCAAGAAACTCGTCGAGAGGGCGGGTATCCAGACGGAGCTCAGGAAACGGGAGTACTATGAGAAGCCGAGCGTCGAGAGGAAGAGGAAAGAGATAGCAGCAAAAAAACGGGTCTATAAAAAATTGAAAAAATTATCCTATCTATAGGACGTGAAATCCAGCGCAGGAGGCCAGGGGGCAGGTGGGGAAATGGTCCGCAATCCGTCTTTCCTGAGACGGTAGGCCAGGGAAAATAATTGTAGTGTTATGGTCGGGTCTATCTGGGAAACTCAGATTAGAGAAATAAAAGAGCGGATAAGTATCGTCGAAGTAATATCGGGCTACGTCAGCCTTAAGAAGAGCGGCAATAATTTCATAGGTCTGTGCCCGTTCCATACAGAGAAGACCCCGTCCTTTACGGTCAATGAGAAAAAGGGCGTCTATCACTGCTTCGGGTGCGGGACCGGTGGGGACGTCATCGGTTTCCTGATGCGCATGAAGAGCGAGGACTTCGCGGACACCGTGCGCCACCTGGCACACAGGGCGGGCGTTTCCCTGACGGAGTCGGCCGCCGACAGAAAGAAGGACGATTACTACTCGATCAACGAGCTCGTCGCGAACCATTATCACCAGCTCCTCTTTTCGGACACGCAGGGCAGGAAGGCGTTTCGGTACCTGACCGCGGAGCGGGGGCTGAGCACCCAGACCGTGAATGATTATGTGCTGGGCTATGCGCCCAATGACTGGAACACGACTGTTTCGTTCCTGCACGCAAACAAGGTGCCGCTGCCGCTTGCGTCCGATGTCGGACTCGTCATGAAAAAACAAGCCTCGCAGGGATATTACGATAGGTTCAGGGGCCGGATCATGTTCCCTATCAGGGACTATCGGTCGCGGATCATCGCCTTTGGAGGAAGGAAGTTCGATGGCGAAGATCCAAAATACCTCAATTCTCCGGATTCGGACATCTACAGGAAGGGTGCATCCCTGTATGGCATCGACATAGCCAGATCGCACGTGGACCGTGCAGGCTCCCTGATATTCGTGGAGGGCTACATCGATGCGCTCGTCATGCACCAGAACGGGTTTAAGAACACGGTCGCGACGACCGGGACCGCGGTGAGCCTGTACCATGCAAACGTCGCATCGAGGTTCGCCCGGTGCGCCGTGTTCCTGTTCGACGGAGACGAAGCCGGAGAAAAGGCCGGGCTAAGGACGACCGAGGTCATACTTTCGTCGGACGTTGAGGGGAGGATGGCATTGCTCCCGCAGGGCTACGACCCCGATACCTTGCTGATCAAACAGGGTAAGGAGGCAATGAATAAGATCATTCTCGGCGCTGTGCCGCTCTTCGAGTATTTCGTAAAGAAGACCATTGCAGGCGCACAGGGCACAGTCGCGGGGAAGCTGCAGGCAATCAAGGACATACTCGTACCGTTGCAGAGGATCGAACAATCGCCGATAAAGCTGGATCTCTATATCCAAAAGCTTGCGGAGCTGACCGGGGTATCCGAGTCGTCCCTGCGGAGCGGGCTCCGGAAGGCGAACACGCCGGTACACGAAGGGTCCCCGGTGGCAGCTGCCCGCGCAGGTACGCCCGTGCAGGCCCCGTCGCAGGTAGAGACGGTGCTCCTGTCGATACTTATTGACCATCCAGAAAAAATGTATAATCTATACAGTGGTGGTATAATCAATTTGTTGACAAGCACCGATATTATCGCATCTATTCACTATATAAAAACCTTGTATGAGAACGGAGCGAAGGATATAAAGAATGCTTTATTTCAGCAGGATCTCGATGATAGGGTAAAGGCCGTGCTCTCGGCTGCCATAGTGAACGATCTCAGCGAAGAAAATGTCCATGAGCTGTACGAGTATGCCGTGACGAAGATCAAGAAGGCGTACTATGTCAACGAGCAGAGACGACTATCGCGGGAGATTGCGAGAACAAGTGCGGCAGGGGACCGCGGTGCCCACAACCCGCAGATTGATGCACTCTTAAAAAAGAAAAAGGAGATTGTTGTATCTCACAAAAAATAGTATGGCTACTGACACGGTAAGACACGATAAGGGCAAAGACCTCAGGACACACAAGAAGGTAAAGAAAGAGAAGAAAGCGGGCAAGCTTTCGAGTGTTACGTTGAACGACAGCGTGGAAAGGCTCATCACGCTCGGCAAGGGGAAGGGGTTCCTGACGTTCGAGGAAGTGAACAATATGCTCCCCGCAGAAATTGTTTCCCCTGACCAGATAGACGAAGTCATGAACATGTTCGGCGAGCTCGATATCGATGTCGTGGACTCGAACAAGAGCATCAAGGTCCAGAACTATCAGATTCAGGAAGAGGAGGAAGAAGAGAGCAGGACCTACGAGCGACTGAACGATCCGATAAAACTGTATCTGCGTGAGATGGGCAGTATGCCGCTCCTGACACGGGAGTGGGAGGTGGGTATAGCGAAGGCCATCGAGGAAGGCAGGAACAAGGTCTTCAATGCTCTGCTCTCGTCGCCCGTGACGATCAAGGAGATAAACGATACCGGAGACAAGCTGGCGAACAATGTCGTACGGATCAAGGATATCGTGCGGGAGATGGAAGAGGACACCACGCCCGAGGAGGAGGAAGAGTCCGTACAGAACACGATCACCATCATCAGGAAGATGGTTGCCCTGGAAGAAGAGCGGAGAAAGTACCGGCGGATCGTGAGAAAGAACCGTGACTCGAAACACGCACGGTCCGAGATAGCTGCGCTGAACGATAAGATCGCCACGCTGCTGGTTGGACTCTCGCCGAACGAGAAGTTCATCATGCAGATAACGGCGAAGCTGAGGGGCCTCGTTGACAGGCTCGATTCTACTGAAGGAGAGCTGCGCCTGTGCGAGAAGGAGAGTTCCATTCCCCTGGGTACCCTGAAGGCCCTCCTGCCGAGGATTAACAGGTCCGCGGCTGATACCAGAAGAATAGCCAAGAAGTACAGGATGGACTACAACGACTTCAGGGTCATCGTGCGAAGAGTAAAGAACGCCCTGGGACAGATCAAGACGATCGAGACTGAAGCCGAGTCCGACAGCGCCCTCCTGAGAAAGACCCTCGATGAGGTCCTTATCGGCGAAGAGGAGACAAAGAGGGCGAAGTCCAAGCTCATCCTCGCGAACCTGAGACTCGTCGTCAGTATCGCCAAGAAGTATACGAACAGGGGGCTGAACCTTGCGGACCTTATCCAGGAAGGCAACATCGGACTCATGAAGGCAGTTGATAAGTTCGAGTACCAGCGCGGGTATAAGTTCAGTACCTACGCGACGTGGTGGGTTCGGCAGGCGATAACGCGCGCCATCGCCGACCAGGCGAGGACAATACGGATACCCGTCCATATGATAGAAACGATCAACAAGCTCATCAGGACATCGAGGTACCTGGTCCAGGAAATTGGAAGAGAGCCCCTGCCCGAAGAGATCGCGGAAAAGATGGAGTTTCCTGTTGACAAAGTCAGAAAGGTGTTGAAGATAGCAAAGGAGCCCATTTCCCTCGAGACGCCCATCGGGGAAGAGGAAGACAGCCATTTGATAGACTTTATCGAGGACAAGTCCTTTGCGGGCCCGCACGAAGAGGTCACGAGCGAGAACCTGCAGTTTTTCACCCGAAACGCGCTGAACACGCTGACGCCGAGGGAAGAGAAGGTACTGAGACTGCGCTTCGGCATCGGAGAGCAGTCCGATCACACCCTCGAAGAGGTGGGGAAGGATTTCGAGGTCACGAGAGAAAGAATTAGACAGATCGAGGCAAAGGCATTACGGAAGCTCAGGCATCCGAGTCGGAGTAAGAATTTAAAGACATTTATAAGTGAATGAGGGCCCATAGCTCAGCTGGTAGAGCTACCGGCTCATAACCGGTTGGTCCCTGGTTCGAGTCCAGGTGGGCCCATTCATGATGGAATACTAAACATAATGAAAGGAGGCACTCTAATTTGGATATAGAACATCTCAAGCAGCTTCAGGGAGTCGACATCGAGATTACGAATGTTTTGCAGGAGAAACTCGAATTGGAAGAGACCTTGAAGAGAGACGAGGACGGCTACCGAAGCGCGGAAGAGTCGATAGCCGAGTTCGACAAGAGCTACGGGCAGCTCGATACGGACAAGAGGGCGAAGGAAGCGGAGATCCAGCAGACCAACGAGATGATAAAGAGATGGGACGCAAGGCTCAAAGAGGCAAAGTCAGGCAGAGAATACCAGGCATTCATGCGGGAAATAAACGGTGCCAAGAAGGACATAGGCGAGATCGAGAATACGGTCCTCAAGCTCATGGAGGAGATGGAAAAGATAGATAAGGGCAGGGAGCAGCAGAAACAGCAGCTCGATGAGATAGGGAAGAGGCTCCAGCAGATGTCCGCACAGAGCAGGGAGAGAATTTCGTTCCTGGCGAAACAGATCGAGGGGTTCGAGGCAGAGAGGGGCAGGATAGCGGAGAGTGTGTCCGCCGGCCTGCTCGGTCTGTACGAGCAGATACGGAAGCAGAGGAGCATCGCCATCGTGGCGGTAAAGAAGAGCGTATGCCAGGGCTGCTACATGAATATCCCTCCCCAGCTCTACAACGAGGTTATGATGAACAGCAGAATCATCCATTGTCCCCACTGCCAGAGGATCCTGTTCTATGAGGCCGAGGACCACGGAGCCGTGCAACGGAATCCGAAGAAAAACAAAAAAGCCGTATAGACGTTGAACTGGGACGATTACATCAAAAAACATACGAAGAAGATCGACGAGGCCCTCGACAGTCTGCTGCCCGGCGAGCTAACAGCGCCGGCGACTATCCATAAGGCAATGAGGTACTCCGTATTCAACGGGGGGAAGCGATTGAGGCCCTTGATTGCGATCGCATCTTCGGAGTATATGGACGTCGACGTCGACAGGACCGTCTACTCCATGGGTGCCATGATCGAGATGGTACACGCCTACTCTCTTGTTCACGATGATCTCCCCTCGATGGACAACGACGACTTCAGGAGGGGCAAGCCGACCGTACACAGGCTGTTCAGCGAGGCCATCGCGATACTGGCCGGAGATGCTCTGCTGACAATGGCCTTCGAGGTGATGGGTATGCTCGGCTCGTACAAAACAAACGGCGATATCGGCGCTCTGCTTACCGGGTTCGCCTCTGCGATAGGGTCGCGGGGGTTGGTTGGGGGGCAGGTCATGGACCTCGAGAGGAGAAATGCGAAGCCGACTCCTGAAGACATTCTGTTTATCCACAAGAACAAGACCGCTGCGCTCATGATGTTTGCCGCGATCGCTCCGGCCCTTTTTTTCAAGAAGCGGACGTACCTGCCCGATATGCGCAGCTACGGCGAATCGCTCGGCATGGCGTTCCAGATCGGCGATGACATCGTCGATCACCACAAGGGAGAGGGAGAGCCGTCCGCGGTGGACGTGTTCGGCATGGATGGCGCAAAAAAGCTGTTCCACGAGTACATGGACAAGGCGGAGGGCGCGATACGATACGAGAAGAAGGGCGTATCCCTGATCGCTGTGTGCGACTGGGTTAAGCAGGAGTTCCGCGTATGATCCTCGACCGGATTCAGGGACCGTCTGACCTGAAGAGTCTTACGATGGACGAGCTGTTACTCCTCGCCAGGGAGGTACGGGAGCGGATAACCGATACCGTGGCCGCTACGGGTGGGCACCTCGCATCGAGCCTCGGGACCGTCGAGCTCACGATCGCGCTGCACTACGTCTTCAATGCGCCCGTTGATAAGATCGTATGGGACGTGGGGCACCAGGCGTACGCGCACAAGATCCTTACAGGAAGGAATGACAGGTTCGGCACCCTCCGGCAGTACGGTGGAGTCAGCGGCTTCCTGAAGAGGGACGAGAGCGAATACGACGCCTTCGGGGCCGGGCACTCAAGCACGTCCATTTCCGCCGCGCTGGGCATCAAAGAGGCGCTCAAGATCAACGGCGATGATGATGCAAAGGTCGTGGCTGTTATCGGAGACGGCTCTCTTACGGCCGGCCTTGCCTTCGAGGGACTCGACCAGGCGGGTCATCTCCGGAGGAACCTCATCGTCGTGGTCAACGACAATGGCATGAGCATCTACCCGAATGTCGGGGCGCTGTCCAATTTCTTCAGCAGAAAGATGACGAGCTCGCGCTTCGCCAGGCTCCGGAGGAGCATAAAGGACTTCATCAGGTCCCTGCCGAAAAGGTTCGGAGACCCGTTGTACAAGGTCGCCCAGAGGACCGAGGCGTCGTTCAAGAGCTTCGTCACGCCGGGCATACTCTTCGAGGGCCTCGGGTTCCAGTACATCGGTCCCATCAAGGGACACAGCCTTCGGGAGCTCATCGAGACCTTCAACAACATCAAGGACTGGGACGGCGCGGTGCTTGTCCACGTCAAGACGCAGAAGGGCAGGGGCTATGAATACGCCGAGAAGGACCCGGTCTTCTGGCACGGTGTCGGACCGTTCGACAGGAAAACGGGCAGGGTGCTCTCGAAAAGCAACGCGGCGCCCACGTACACCAGGGTCTTCAGCGATGCGATCATACGGCTCGCGGAGCAGGACAGGAAGGTAGTCGCGATAACGGCGGCGATGCCCGACGGTACGGGGCTCGAGGAGTTCGCACGGAGGTTCCCGGAGAGGTTCTACGATGTCGGCATCGCCGAGCAGCACGGTATAACCTTCGCGGCAGGGCTGTCCACCCAGGGACTCAAGCCGGTGGCAGCCATCTACTCTACCTTCATGCAGCGGGCGTTCGACCAGGTCATCCACGACGTGTGCCTCCAGAACCTCGGTGTTACGATCATGATGGACAGGGCGGGCATCGTGGGTCAGGACGGCCCCACGCACCACGGGGCATTCGACCTGTCGTACATGCGGATGATCCCGAACATGACGGTGATGTCTCCCAAGGACGAGGATGAGCTGCGGCACCTGCTGTTTACCGCGATAAACCTGGGCAGGCCGGCGGTGGTGCGCTACCCTAGGGGTAACGCCGTCGGCGTGAAGCTCTCCGATGACTTCAAGACCATTCCGGTAGGGAGCGCCGAGGTGCTCGAGGACGGGAGCGATATTGCCATCGTCGCTATCGGTGACATGGTCGTGCCGTCCCTCATTGCCCGGAACATCCTGTCGTCGTACGGGATACATGCAACGGTCGTAAACGCGAGGTTCGTGAAGCCACTGGACGAGCAGCTCCTGACGGACATCGCTTCGAGATTCGAGGTCATCGCGACGGTCGAGAACAATGTGCTCGCCGGCGGGTTCGGCAGCGCCGTTATGGAGCTCCTGCACAGCAGGCATATCAGCAACAACCGGTTTATAACGATAGGTATCCCGGACGTGTTCGTCACGCACGGGGACCAGGGCAGGCTGAAGGAGCTCTACGACCTGTACCCGGAAGGGATCGCGAAAAGGATCCATTCTTTGTTGGCAAATCTTTAAAAGGAGGCAGTATGTCAGGGCATTCCAAATGGGCAACGATAAAGCACAAGAAGGGCAAAGAAGACGCCAGAAGGGGCAAATTGTTTACGAAGTTTATACGAGAAATTATAACGGCGGCGAGGATCGGAGGCGGTAACATCGACACTAACCCGAGACTGAGGGCGGCCGTAACCGCGGCGAAACAGGAAAACATGCCGAAGACCAACATCGAGAACGCCATCAAAAAGGGCACCGGGGAGCTTGAAGGCGAGATCTATGAGGAGCTCATGTATGAGGGCTACGGGCCGGGGGGGGTCGCTGTGCTCGTACAGGTCATGACCGACAACAAGAACCGATCCGCTGCGGAGATACGCCACATCTTTTCGAGGTTCGGAGGCAACCTCGGAGAGGCCGGATGCGTCGGATGGATGTTCAAGCAGAAGGGTCAGTTCCTCGTGCCGGACGATATTATCGCCGAGGACAGGCTGCTCGAACTATCCATGGACTTCGACGTCGAGGACGTGAGTCACGACGAGGACGGCAGGATGTTCGAGGTGTTGGTACCACCGCAGGCTTTCGAGACGGTAAAGGGAGCGTACGATAAGGCCGGTGTAAAGTACACGTACGCCGAGGTGACTCTTGTCCCGCAGACCTATGTTCCGCTCAAGGGCAGGGAGGCTGAGCAGATGATCAAGCTCATGGAGACGCTCGACGACCACGATGACGTCCAGAAGGTATATGCGAACTTCGATATATCCGAAAAGGACATGGAGACCCTCCAGGAATGAGGGTGCTGGGCATAGACCCGGGGGCACGGTTGATGGGGTGGGCCCTCATCGAGCCTGACGGCAGCGGCTACCGGTATATATCGTCCGGCGTCATCGATTCCAAGGACATACGCGCCGTCCCTGATCGGCTCCTGTTCATCTACCGCGAGGTCAGCGACATCATCCGTTTGCACGGCCCGGATGGCATGGCCATAGAGACCGTTTTTTTCTCGAAGAACCAAAGAAGCGCCTTCGTGCTGGTACAGGCGTCCGCCGCAGCCATGATCGCGGCACTCAACAGCGGTGTCCCGGTGAGCGAGTATCAGCCCATGATGATAAAAAAGGCCCTGTCAGGCTACGGGAAGGCAGATAAGGAGCAGGTCCAGCTCATGGTACGGAGGCTTCTCAACATCGACCACCGGCTCGTCACCGACACCTCGGACGCCATGGCGGTTGCCATTTGCCATATTAATTCCGCGCAGTTGAAAAGCAGGATCGAGGGATATGCTCTCCCACATTAAGGGTACCCTGACAGAAAAGAGGCAGGACAGCGTGGTCGTCGAGGTTGGCGGCATAGGGTTCGAGGCGTTCGTGTCAAGCCTTACCCTGGCGTCCCTCCCGGGAGAGGGTGACAGCGTTATGCTCTACCTGCATACCCATGCCCGGGAGGACGATATTCATCTCTACGGTTTTGCGACCGTTACCGAGAGGGAGCTGTTCAGGCTCCTGATATCGGTGTCAGGCATAGGCCCGCGCGGGGCCAGGAACATGCTGTCGAACATCCGGATCGACGAGTTGATAGGAGCTGTCGTCACGAGGGATGTCGCCCGGCTGTCGTCTGTCCCAGGGATCGGCAGAAAGAGCGCGGAAAAGATCATTGTCGAGCTGAAAGAGAAGATCGACAAGCTGCAGTCACACGGCGCGCCGTTGACCGGCAGTCACGCCGTGGTGTCCGATACGGTCTCCGCACTGGTCAACCTCGGGTACCGGCAACAGCAGGCAAGGGAAGCCGTGGAAGCAGTGCTGAAGGAAAACCCGTCGCTCGATATCCAGGGCGTCGTACGGCTGTCCCTGAAGCGGTTGGGCTCATGAGCGAGCAATTCGACCCGCGGAAGCTGAAGGAAGACGAGGTCTTCGAGCAAAAGATCAGACCCAACCGGTTCGACGAGTACATCGGACAGGACAAGGTCGTCTCGAACCTCAAGGTATTCATCCGAGCCGCGAAGGAGCGCGGGGACGCACTCGACCATGTGCTTTTCTACGGCCCCCCGGGTCTGGGAAAGACGACCCTCGCTTACATCGTATCGTCAGAGCTCGGGGCAGGTCTGAAGACGACCTCCGGGCCCATACTCGAGAAGACCGGCGACATCGCTGCCATCCTGACGAACCTCAACGAGCGGGACGTTCTGTTCATCGACGAGATCCACCGGATCAATGCCTCGGTCGGCGAGATACTGTACCCGGCGATGGAGGACTTCAAGCTCGACATCATCATCGGTCAGGGCCCATCGGCGAAGTCGATCCGGCTCGACCTCCCGAAGTTCACGCTGGTCGGTGCGACGACGAGGACCGGGCTCCTGTCCGCACCCCTGAGGGACAGGTTCGGGTTCGCCGCCGGGCTGGAATTCTACACGACGGAAGACCTGAAGCGGATCATCAAGCGCTCCGCACGGATCATCGGCATAGATATAACAGACGAGGGCGGCCACGAGATCGCGAAGAGGTCGCGCGGCACGCCGAGGGTAGCCATACGGCTCATACGGCGCATCAGGGACTATGCGCAGGTCGAGGGCAACGGCTCCATAGACATAGATATAACGAAGAAGGCGCTGTCCATGCTCGACATAGACCAGCTCGGGTTCGACAGAATGGACCGGAGGATACTGACCGCCATCGTGGAGAAATTCAACGGCGGTCCGGTCGGGCTCGATACGATAGCCGCCGCGATCGGCGAGGAGGGCGATACCATAGAAGAGGTCTATGAGCCGTACCTTATCCAGTGCGGCATGATCGTGAGGACCCCGCGCGGCAGGCTTGCGACGGACTTTGCCTATCGTCACCTCGGCCTGCAGGGCCGTGCGCAGCGTCAGCCGGGCCTGTTTCCCAAATGACCGCTTTTTAGAAAGCTGCGCCTGCGACAGCTTTTTGCCCTGATGACTATGCTGGCTCATCGCATCGACGGGCGTCGCCCTGGTCATGCCCCGGCATCGTAACCGTTTCAGGGTACATCCTTGTTCTTTCTGGCGCGGTCTGATAAGATACTTGCGTGGATGACCAATGCTCAAAAAAGAAGGAACGCAAGCCCGATGCCTGACGTACGGCATGCTCAGAATGGTAGGGCAGGACACGGCCTGTTTTGCAGCGTACTCGTGTTGCTCCTTGCGTCTTCATGCAGCGTTTACAATGTAACCATGCCCAACGCCCTTCAATCGCCCGGCACATACCCGGCCGGGAAAGGAGAAATAGGCGTCAGATCGGCCCTGGCACTCCCGGTGGGCGGTGACTTTAAGTTAGGTCTGAGCGACCACCTCCAGATAGCCGGCATTGCATCTGTCCAGGAGCCCCATGAGCAGGTCTATGAAGGGAGCATCGTGGTCAACGCTGGCGATGCCGATAGCAAAAGTCCCCGAATATATCTGGCGACCTTTGCACTTGGTGGAGGTGTTTTCAGGGGCTCCGGGGTAAAGACAGGCTCATTCACAACGAACAATTATTCGGGGAACTCCATACATGACGATTACTCTATCTCAGGAGGTACTACTTTTCTCTATGAAGGATGGTATCCCGGGTTTCAAGTGAGCGAGCATGTGGGTATCAGCCTGCCCGTGCGGATGTATGAGCTGTTCGGGAACTACGACTACTCGACGACTGCAACGAGCAAGTCTGGTGTAACAACCACCACGGTACCCCTATGGATAAAGACCTTTGCGTTCGTCCCTGAGCTGGATTGCGATTTCGGGTGGACGCATGTTGGGTTGGACCTGGGGATAAGCCTGCCGCTGCAGTTCTATGAAACCAGCAGCCCGGTTCTGCTCCTGATGATGCCGGATCTGTCCATGGGGCTGTATTATAAATGGTGATCAACCTCAGGAGCGTCCTGTTTGGCGGGTTCACGACAGAGTACGTGTGGCAGTTCCTCCAGTACTGAGGCGGGGAATAATCATATGGCCAACTTTTGCTCAAGAAAAATCAACCCATGAACTCGTTTCAAGACATAGCTTATCTTCTTGTCCTGACGGCAGCAAAAGGAAAACCCCGGGGAACGACGTGATCGGCATCGGCATAAACACGGGTACATCCGCGGATGCTATCGATGTCGTCGTTGCAGAGTTCCAGAAAAGAGGGACCTTCCCTTCCGTGCGGCTGCTGTGGGACGGTACGTATCCCTATCCGCCGGTACTGAAGCGGCAGTTCCTCGGGCTTGTGGACCCCGTAGCCCGGCTCAGATCCCGGTCTCTGCTCGACAGGATCGGCCGGCTCGATTTTGCCCTCGGCATTGCGTTTTCGGACGCCGTCGAGAGGGCCGTGAGGGCCTGCGGCATAGGGAAGCGCAGGGTGTCGTTCATCGGCTCGCACGGACAAACGGTATGGCACGGGCCCCTGACGGCGGGTTCCCCGCCGTCAGGACATCTGTCGACCGGCTCGACGATCCAGCTCGGGAATCCATCAGTCATGGCGGTGAGAACCGGTATTCCGGTGGTGGCCCATTTCAGAGACAAGGACATTGCGTCGGGGGGACAGGGAGCACCGCTCGCGCCGATCCTTCATTACGTCCTGTTCAGGCAGTTTGCGCCCGCGGTGGTCGTCAATATCGGAGGCATCGCGAACATGACCGTACTGCCGTCGGGCCGCGACTTTGGCCCGGTATACGGGTTCGATACCGGCCCGGGCAATAGGCTTATCGACATCACGGTGTACGCCTATACCGGCGGCAGGCAGGCCTTTGACAGGGACGGCGCGCTTGCCAACAGGGGCACTATCGACAGGGCCGTGCTCAGAAGGCTCATGAGAGACCGGTTCGTAAGGATGCGCCCGCCCAAGAGCACGGGCAGGGAGCGCTACCATTCGATGTATCTGAAGTCCCGGGGCATCGCGACGAGCAGCCCGGCTGCCATTGCGGTCCTGACGGCATTTACCGCGCACTCCATTGCCTATAATATCGAGCACTTCGTGCGACAGCGGACCGAGGATCTGATCGTGTGCGGCGGTGGCGCCCGCAACCGTACGCTCGTACACCTTCTGTCCGGGCTCGTGCCGGACGCCCGGGTCAGGACCGTGGAAGAGCTCGGCTATGGCACGGGCTCGATAGAGCCCCTGCTGTTTGCCTACCTCGGATATCTGGGGTTCAACAGGCTCCCGGTGCGATTGACGGGTATCACCGGATCGACCTCCGCGTTCGTGCCCGGCGGCATCTACTACCCCTGACTGCCCCTTTGCTATTGCATGGTTCTGGCTTATACTATCGTTGATGATAGCAGTAGACGACACCATCCATGAGCGGCTCGGACTCGTACCGAGACAGCCGGGGGTTTATCTGTTCAAGGACGACGCGGACACGGTCCTCTACGTCGGGAAGGCGGTAGATCTGAACAACAGGGTAAGAGCGTACTTTGCGGAATCGCCGGACGCGCGCCCCTTCATCAACTTCCTCAAGCCACGCATACGGCGCATAGAGTTTATGCTCACGGACACGGAGAAGGAGGCTCTGCTCCTCGAGAATAACCTCATAAAGAAGTACCGGCCCCGGTACAACATACGTCTGAAGGACGATAAGACCTACGTCAATATCCGCATAGCGACAGACCACAGGTCCCCGGGCATCCAGGTTGTCAGGAGGCCTGTGCGGGACCGGGCACTGATCTTCGGCCCGTTTGCCTCGGCGTATGCGGCCAGGGAGACGGTAAAGCTCATCACGGAGCTATTCCAGCTCAGAACGTGCACGGACGCCGAGATGAGGAACAGGGTGAGGCCGTGCATGAAGTACCAGATCAAGAGATGTTCTGCCCCGTGTGCTGACCGCATAACCCCGAAAGACTACGGGGATCGTGTACGTCAGGCGCGGCTCTTCCTCGAGGGGAGGACCGGTGCCGTGATCAGAGAACTGAAGTCCCAGATGCGATCGAAGTCGGCCATGGAGCACTACGAGAAAGCGGCACAGGTACGGGACCTGATCGTCAACATAGAGAAGACCGTGGAGCAGCAGAAGGTGGAGACCGCGCTGGCTGTTGATATAGACGTTTTCAATGCGGCCTGCACGGACTCGGCGGCAGCGGTCAATGGCCTGTTTATCCGCAACGGACAGTTGCTCAATTCGCTGAACTACCTGTTCAGGGACACCGTACTCGATAAGGAAGAACTCCTGGGATCGGTCGTGCGGCAGTACTACGAGAACGGCCATTTCATACCGGACCGCGTCTGTCTGCCTTACCATCTGCCGGACGCGGATGTGGTGCGGTCGCGCCTGTCGGATCTGAAGGGCCGGGCCGTGACCATAGAGGTGCCGAAGGCCGGAAAGAGGCTCGAGCTGCTCGGGCTTTCCGCAAAAAACGCGCAGGAGTACCTGCGCATGTCGCTCCAGAAGGAAGCGACTACCCTGTCCGAGATCCGGGCGCTGAAAGAAGTGCTGCGCCTCAGGAACGAGCCTTCCTCCGTTGAGTGCTTCGATAATTCGGACATCATGGGTACCCATGGTGTGTCGTCCATGGTGCGGTTCGAGAACGGCGTGCCGGTAAAGGCGAAGTACCGGCACTACCGGCTGAGGGACGTTACCAGACCGGATGATTACGCTATGATGCACGAGGTGCTTTCGAGGAGGTTCAGGGACGGACAGGACCTGCCATCCCTTATCATCGTGGACGGGGGGAAGGGCCAGTTGGGCATGGCCCTCCAGGTGTTGAGCGAGCTCGGCATTGCCGGGCCGGACGTCATCGGTATCGCGAAGCGGCACACGGAGGACCTGACGTCTCCGCGCGACGGGCGCCACGTGGACAAAGGTGAAGACAGGATATACCTTCCCAACAGGAAGGACCCCCTGGCCCTCGCCCACGGCTCAGGGCCGCTCATGTTCCTGAAGCGCGTGCGTGACGAGGCCCATAGGTTCGCCATTACCTACCACCGGCAGCTGCGGTCGAAGGCCGGGCTTGCATCCGAGCTCGACGGGATCGCCGGGGTGTCGGAGAGACGTAAAAGACTTCTCCTCTCGGTGTTCGATACCATCGATGAGATCAGGAGCGCGGTGCCGGAGGAGATTGCGCGCAGAAGCGGCATACCGGTGAGCGTTGCGCGGGAGATACGCGAGCATCTGACGTAGCGTATTTGCTCGTGAGGGACCATAGTACACAGAGAAAGGGAGGATATTGTATGGCCATGGAATACACGAACCTTGGAAATACCGGACTGATAGTCTCCAGGCTCTGCTTCGGGACCATGACATTCGGCCGGAGCCAGTGGAAGCTCGGGGGAGTAGAACAGAAGACCGCAGACTTGATGGTGGGCGCGGTACTGGACAACGGTATAAATTTCTTCGACACCGCGGACATCTATAGCGCCGGGCAGTCGGAAGAGATGCTGGGCAAGGCACTCGGCCAGAAGAGGCAGGACGTCATCATTGCAACGAAGGCAAGGGGCAGGGTCGGACCCGGGCACAACGATGCTGGTCTGAGCAGAAGGCACCTGTTCGATGCGATCGACAAGAGCCTCAGGAGGCTGGGGACCGACTACGTCGACCTGTATCAGGTGCACGGCTGGGACGCGCTCACGCCGCTCGAGGAGACGATGGACGCGCTTGGTGACATCGTGGCTTCCGGCAGGGTGCGGTATATAGGCTTCTCGAACTACGCGGCATGGCAAGCTGCGCTCAGTATCGGCATAGCCGAGAGGCTGGGCACGGCGAGGTTCCGGTCCGCGCAGATGCACTACAGCCTGCTTTGCAGAGATATCGAGCACGAGGTAGTACCGCTATGCCTGAGCGAAGGCATCGGCATACTGCCCTGGAGCCCGCTGTCCGGAGGCTTCCTCAGCGGCAAGTACAGGAGGGACGCCGAACCTGTCGCCGGCACGCGCATCGGGGATCGGGGGGTATGGTTTCCCCCGTTCGACAGGGATCTCGGGTTCAAGGTCGTGGAAGCCCTGAATGCAATCGCCCCGGAGATAGGCGCGACGCCGTCGCAGATATCCCTCGCATGGCTGCTCCGGAAGCCCGGCGTGACCTCGGTAATCATCGGTGCACGAAGCATGGAACAGTTGAAGGACAACCTCAGGTCAGTGGACGTGAAGCTCGATGAAAAGGTCTTCCAAAGGCTCGAGGACTTGACGGCCCCCAAGCCCCTTTACCCGAACTGGATGATAGCGAACCAGAGTCAGGACAGGCTTCCGAAGAATTAAGTCCCTTAAAAATAGCGGTTTGGAGGGGCTTAAGCTATTAAGCCTCTCAGGTGCTGTCTCCAACCTCCGTCATAGTATGCTCTGTCACGCTTGGAGGACCGTATCCCGCCCTATGCCGGCCCTTTTCCGGTTGCATGTTTTTGTTGCTTTGAGATACATTTGTATTATGAGGGAAAGAGGAGGTTATTTATGCAGCAGAACCAGGAGCCGAAGAAGGAAGCGGGTATACAGATCCAGCTCGACGAACTTACCGCACAGGGTGTCTACGTTAATCTTGCGCTGATAAATCATACCGAGACGGAGTTTATACTCGATTTCGTCTATGTGCAGCCGCAGGCCCCCCAGGGCAAGGTGAGGAGCAGGGTCCTGACGAGCCCGATCCACGTGAAGCGTCTGCTCAATGCCCTCACGGAGAATATAAAGAAGTACGAGGAGCGTTTCGGCGAGATCAGGCTTGCCCAGGAACCGCAAACGCAGAAGATAGGGTTCCTGCAATAGGTTATGACTATAAGTGACTCGATAACAGACGACCTGGGTTTGGTCGACCGGTATATCAACAGGTACCTAAAGCACGACATATCCGCCATCCCTCGCATAAGCCGTCACCTGATTCGTAGTGGGGGTAAGAGGATACGTCCCTACCTCGTGATAACGACGTCGAGGATGTTCGGCGTCCGGGCTGATGCATACGTCAAAGTCGCGGCCGCTGTCGAGATGTACCACTCGGCATCGCTTCTGCACGATGACGTCGTTGACAACGCGAAGCAGCGGCGGGGAAGCCGGTCGGCGAACGACCTGTGGGGGAACAAGAGCAGCGTGCTCGTGGGCGATTTCCTGCTCGCGGCCTCGTCGTCCATCGTCGCGGACATGAAGAACGACGACCTGCTCGGAACGTTCATCCGGGTCCTCAGCCGCATGGCGGAGGGAGAGCTCGTCCAGCTCGGTCTGAGCGGCAACCCCGGGATCTCGCAGCGGGACTATTATACGATAATCAAGAAGAAGACCGCCTATCTTATTTCCCTGTCCTGCGAGAGTGGGGCGATCCTGGGCCAGGCCCCGGATTCGGTACGGAACAAGATGCGCCAGTTCGGGCTCCTGCTCGGTATAGCCTTTCAGCTCATCGATGACAACATCGACTACGAGTCATCCGTACGGGTGTCCGGCAAGGCGAGAGGCGTTGATCTGAAGGAAGGCAAGATAACATTACCCATGATAGTAGCGCTCTCCGTCGCGGGCAGGAAGGAAAGGGGACTCCTCACCCGTGCGCTTGCCGGAAGGCTCGAGGACGGAATTTCTTTTGAGGACGTCTACGGAATCATAGAGAAGTACCACGGGTTCGAGTACACGAAGAGACGGGCCGGGAGCTTTGCGCACAGGGCCGTAGATCTGCTCGACGGGATGCCCAAGTCGCCTGAGCTCGATGAGCTCAGGGGGTTAGCCCGTTCCATCGTTGAGAGGAAGTCCTAAGCCTCACCGTCGAAAAGGTTTCACCGCTTACGGAGAGCATGGTATAAAAGACTTTACATCCCCCGGAAGGGCATGCGCACGCATGCCGATTCCAACGGGGCTTACACAGACTTTGGAGGTTTGAGAATACTATGACCGAACAGTTTACAAATGTCGTAGTCACGGACATCGAAGATGAGATGAAACGTTCGTATCTGGACTTCGCGATGAGCGTCATCATCGGAAGGGCCCTGCCTGACGTCAGGGACGGACTGAAGCCGGTTCACCGCAGGGTCCTTTACGCGATGCTCGATCTCGGCAACGTGCACGACAAGGCGTACAAGAAATCAGCGAGGGTCGTTGGCGACGTAATCGGCAAGTACCACCCGCACGGCGATGTCGCGGTATACGATACCATCGTGAGAATGGCACAGGACTTCACCATGAGGTATCAGCTCGTCGACGGGCAGGGCAACTTCGGCTCGATCGACGGCGATCCGCCTGCCGCCATGCGTTACACGGAGGTCAGGATGAAGAGGCTGGCCGAGGAGATGCTGGCCGATATCGAGAAGCAGACGGTTGACTTTGTCCCGAACTACGACAACACCTTGCAGGAGCCCTCGATCCTGCCGTCGAGGTTCCCGAATCTCCTGGTGAATGGCTCGTCCGGCATAGCGGTCGGTATGGCGACCAATATTCCTCCCCACAACCTCATCGAGGTCATCAACGCGATCAAGGCCCTGATAGAGAACCCTGGCATCGACGTGGACGGGCTCATGCGGCACATCCCGGGGCCGGACTTCCCGTCCGGCGCGTTCATCACGGGCGCGGACCAGATACGGGATGCGTACACCACGGGCAGGGGCGTCATCAGGATGAGGGCGAGGATCATCGTGGAGAAGGCCAAGGGGGAGCGCCAGAACATCGTCATCACCGAGCTGCCGTACCTGGTCAACAAGGCCAAACTCGTCGAGCGGATCGCGCAGCTCGTGAACGACAAGGAGATAGAGGGGATCAGCGATATTCGGGACGAGTCGGACAGGGAGGGCCTGCGGATCGTCGTGGAGCTCAAGAAGGACGAATACCCGGACATCATCATGAACAAGCTGTACAAGCACACGCAGCTCGAAGAGTCGTTCGGCATCATTCTTCTTGCGATCGATCACGGCCGGCCGGTCATCATGTCGCTGAAGGACATCCTGAGCAGGTTCGTGGAGTTCAGGAAGGAGGTCGTCACGCGCAGGACGGTCTTCGACCTGAAGAAGGCCGAGGAGCACCTCCATATCCTCGAGGGACTGAGGAAGGCGATAGAGAACATCGACGAAGTGATCGCCATCATCAAGGGGTCGAAGAGTACTGCGGATGCAGAGGCACGACTCACTGCCCGGTTCGGCTTCACGGCCATCCAGACCAAGGCGATCCTCGATATGAGGCTGCAGAGGCTGACCTCCATGGAAATCGAGAAGCTCGTCGCGGAGTGCCGGGAGACCGAGAAGAGCATCAAGCGGTTCAGGCGCATACTCGCCGACGAGAAGGAGCTGACCGGACTGATTGTGGCGGAGCTCGATGAGATCAGGGGCAGGTACGGCGACGAGCGGAGGACCGAGATTGTGGGGCAGTCCAGAGACATCAGCATCGAGGACCTTATTGCGAACGAGGACATGATCGTCACGGTGAGCAGCAAGGGCTACATTAAGCGTAACCCGGCGAACCTGTATCGGGCACAGAAAAGGGGCGGCAAGGGCAAGACTGCCTCCGGCATCAAGGAAGAGGACTTCATCGAGAACCTCTTTGTGGCCTCCGCACACAGCTTTATCCTGTTCTTTACGGACAAGGGCAGGGTCTACTGGCTCAAAGTCTACGAGATACCGCAGGCTGGCAGGGCATCGAACGGCAAGCCCGTGGTCGGGCTGCTGAACCTGTCGGAGGGCGAGCGGATCACGGCCTATGTGCCGGTGAAGGACCTCTCCGAGCCGCTGTTCCTCCTCATGTCCACCTCGAAGGGCTACCTGAAAAAGACCGCTCTGTCGATGTACGCGAACCCCAGGGCAGGCGGAATTATCGCCATTAATCTCGAGGCGGACGACCGACTCGTCGATGTCAGGATCACGGACGGCAAGCAGGAAATAATCCTCTCCACGAAGCACGGTATGGCCATACGGTTCCCGGAGTTACAGGTGAGGACCGTGGGAAGGGCCGCGTATGGAGTAAACGGCATGACGCTCGGCGAGGACGACCAGATCATTGCCATGGACACCCTGGAGCAGGACGCCACGGTGCTGACCGTGACTCAGAACGGGTATGGGAAGAGGACAAGGCTCGGCGCCTACCGGCTGCAAAGGAGGGCGGGCAAGGGCATCATCAACGTCAAGGTGACGGCCAAGACCGGCCCGGCCGTGTCCGTGATCAAGGTCAACGACGACGACGGCATCTTCATCATTACGGACACCGGCAGAATGATCAGGCTGCACGTCAAAGACATCTCCGTCATCGGCAGGAACACGCAGGGCATACGGCTGATACAGCTCGAGCAGGGAGAGAGTGTGACGAAGGCAGTCCGGATAGCGGAAAGCGACGATAACGGCGGTACCGAGAACAATGAAGACGGACAGGCATGAGGCTCTTCACAAAGGCCACGGCGGCTAAGGTCGGCTTCGCGCTCCTGCTGCTGGCTGCGGGCATCTATTACGGGATGTCCTGCAGCAGAGACGAGCCGGACAGACTGTACGTGAGCGCCATCAACGCCGCTGCTAAGGGCAACGTGGAGCTTGCGGAGACCCTGTACAAGCGCATCATAAAACACTACCCCAACAGCTCGGTCAGGAAGGACGCTATGTACCGGCTCGGCCTGTTGGACTACCTCTATTTCAACGACTACCCGATCGCCCTGGAGGAGTTCTTCGACCTCGTGTATACCTACCCCCGCTACCGGCATACCTTCGACGCGTACCTGTATATAGCCAGGATATACATAGAGCAACAGGGCATGCCGCAGAAGGGCATAGAGATCTACGAGAAGCTCCTGAGCACCACGACCTCCAGCGAGGGCCTCAAGCGCCTGCTGCCCAGGCTCGCGATGGAGTACGAGAGCGTCGACAACATCCCCCGGGCAACGGCCATGTACCGGAAACTGCTGGGGCTCTACCGGAAGCCGCCTCCGAACTATCTCTACGAGTACGCCTACCTCGAGTACCTTGCCGGCCACTACAGCGATGCCCTCCGGGACTTCAAGCATGTGAGCAAGGTGTACCCGGGGACGTCGTACAGCGTGTCTGCCGGGATTGCGATGGCCGACTGCTACGAGGAGACCGGGCGATCCGAAGAGGCACTGACTCTGCTCGACAGTCTGAAATCAGCGTACCCGACGCAGACCTCCATCATCGACATAAAGATGCAGAGCATCGCCAACAGGATCAAGAACAAGAAGAAGTGACGAACGCCTCGGATCAACGGGCATGCGTGCCGGCTATGTTCCGTGGCGAGAGGAGCCTTTTCATCTGGACCCGGGTCATGAGCCCCTTCTCGAGGATGATGTCCGTGACCGGCCTTCCCTCCCGTATTGCCTGTTTTACGACCTCGGCGGCGTTGAGGTATCCTATGACCGGGTTCAGGAGCGTGCCCAGCGCGGGAGTGTTGCTGAAGTAGTAACCGAGCCGCTCCCTGTTTGCAGTAATCCCGTCTATCGCCTTTTTCGCGAACACAGGCAGGAAGTTCTTCAGAATATCGACGGACTCGAGCAGCGTGTTTGCCATGACCGGCATCATCACGTTCAGCTCGAGTTGTCCGGCCTGCTCGGCCATGGATACCGTCAGACTGTTGCCTGCGACCCTGAAACAGATCATGTCGAGCGCCTCCGCCAGAACCGGGTTCGCCTTGCCCGGCATGATGGAGGATCCCGGCTGGATCGCCGGGAGACTTATCTCTGCAAGTCCGGTGGAAGGACCGGAGGAGAGCAGCCGCAGATCGTTCGCAATCCGTATCAGTTCCATGGCTATCGCGTTCAATATGCCTGCCGTATGACTGAGGGCAATCCTCGACTGCAGGCCTTCCCTGGGGTCTCTGGATGCCAGGAGCCTGAGTCCGGTCAGGGCCCTCAGGTGCCTGATGACGGTCGTCCTGTAGCGTAAAGGGGTGTTGATCCCGGTCCCGGTCGCGGTACCGCCGATGGGCACCTCGATAAGCGTGGGGCCGTCTCCGGGACCGGTGATGGTGCGCAGCATAGCTATGGACTTGCGCACGCTCGATGCGTACGCCGAGAACTCCTGTCCCAGGGTCACCGGCACGGCGTCCTGCAGGTGCGTCCTCCCTGCCTTCAGGAGCAGCGCAAACTCCCGTGACTTTTTCCGCATCGATACCTCGAGGTGGTCCAGTGCGCCGATGAGCTGCTTTATAGCGAGGCTGAGTGCGATATGCGTAGTCGTGGGGAAGGTGTCGTTGGTTGACTGGGACATGTTCACGTGGTCATTCGGACTCAGACTCGCGTAATCTCCCTTTCTGTGTCCGAGGGAGACAAGGGCGATGTTTGCGATGACCTCGTTGACGTTCATGTTCAGGGACGTGCCGGCCCCTGCCTGGTATCTATCGATCACGAACTGGTCAGCGTAATTGCCGGCGAGTATGCGGTCGCATGCGTGCACGATTGCGTCCGTCCGTCTCCTGTCGAGAACGCCGAGCTCATGGTTCGCGGCAGCGCATGCCTTCTTGAGGACGACGTACGCCCTGATCAGGGAAGGGTGGTTTCTTTCGCCACTCACCGGGAAGTTGGAAAGAGCCCGTGCTGTCTGGACACCGAAATATGCATCCCGGGGAACGGGCACACTGCCGAGGGAATCTTTTTCGATTCGGTAGTTCATACCGGGTTAGGTTACCACGGAGCCGCCGCACGCACAAGCAAACCATACAGCGTCTTGTATGACGGCGCTCGTGCCGCTCCCCTTCTGTCGCATACTCCAGCACAATCTGCCAGAGCGATCGCATGCATGGTGAACCAAATGCCTTGCGACATTCTGCACCCGGCGTATGCCCAAGCTAGGGGTCCGCGAAGTGGTCAGCGATAATACGATCCCCACGTAACCGGGAGCGCGGCGAACGGCGTCAAGTCCGGTGTTGGCTGGAACAGGTCGTACAGGGGCAGCGCCGTAGCATCGAACTCGGTCAGCGGCCCGATCGTCTTACCCGTCGATTGGCTCAGTATCATCTCGATAGTTCTGAGCGCACTGGGGAACCCGTAATGTGCTGAAGAAACATAGCCGTGTTTTGCATACGGGCTAATAACAACGATAAACGACCGTTCCTGATCGATATGATCGAACCCTGGCTGAGGATCATCTTCATCGATAAAGATGGCTGTCGATGTCCAATAGTGACTTGCGGAGATAGCCTGAACAACCTCTGCCGTTGCGGCGTCATTCTCGGTGTAGCCCACGATCTGTCCGGGCTCATAGCCGTCGCCCCCCAGAGTCAGGAACACGAAGTGCGGCAGGATATTTGCCTGTACCATGGCTTTGACAAAACAATCCGCTTTCAATATATCGTGGCCAAGTTCGCAGGATTGATCGAATTCGGGCAATGCATTTATCGGATTGCTGCTATTGAATGCACCATAGTACAGGGAGTCTGCACCCTGACCGAAAGATGAAAACGATATGCCTGCATTCAGCAACGCATCGAAAATTGTTCCGCTGGGGACGGTCGCTATTGGTTCACCCGAGTCCCCGGCTCTGTTCATACCGCCATATCCTGTATTGATAGACCAGATCCTCTGGAGATAATCGCTGATCATTCCCTGGATAGAGAGCGGATGCCCGCATATCGAGGGGACGATATCTAAATAGAAATTTGTATCAAGGGCAAACTGACGTGCGAGAGCATGGTCGTTCGGTGTTGTAAACCCGATTCCCGAGACACTGGCCGTCGTACATCCATAGGATACGGGCAGTGCATTAAAGGCAGCAAGACTGTCAGCAGAGAGAAACGGACAGGGAACCGGCTCTGCATTCGCCTGGGTAAAAAGATCGCCGAACTCCATATCGACGGTATGGTTTTCGCGCAGGATGTAGACAATGTGGGTTATATGAGACCATGCGCTGAGGATACCTGCCGGTACGGCAGGATGCGGGTTCGTGCCCGGGACAAAGTCGTCTTGCAACACCTGGTTAGTGTAGGCTGCGAGCTGGGACGTGGAGGGCTGGGATATGTCCGATACAGAGCCATAACAGAACCACGCATAGTTTGCGAAGTTAAGGAGGTCGGCCGTGCTTCCGCTCGCAGGGATGTACGGACCATGTCCCACGCCGTACATGTTTGCAACGTACAGATGATTGTTTGCATCGTCAAAGGCCACGGCGGACGGATACGAAGCCGTAGGTATCCTTCCGATGACCTGTTCTGTAGCGGTGTCAATGACAGCTATGGCGTTGTCCGCGCCCATGGAAACATACAGATACTTGCCGTCTCCGGAAAGGGCTTCATTATTTGGTAAGCCGCCCATGCTCGGCTCAGTCGGAAACAGAGCAAGGGATATCGTGTTTGATACGGTATTGTTTGCAGTATCAATAACACTTACGGTATCGCTTAGGCTGTTGGCAACATACATCTTGCTGCCCCGGAGAGAAGAAATTATTGCAGCGGAGCCTACCTGATGTAGCGGTATGGTCGTGAGGGTAGCCGGTATGCCTGTCAGTGAAAATACCGTAACAGTCCCTGCGCCTGTATCGGACTGACGGTTGCACACGTACGCGTACCTACCATCAGGCGTTATGGCAACTGCCCAGGGATAAAGGCCACCCGTTGTCAGTGTGTATGTTTGTGCGCCCGTAGCAAGGTCTATGATGGAGATGGTTTCTCCGGGATATTGATCTCCGGAGCTGTCGTAGGCAACATTATTAGCTGTAATCAGGGTAGTACCAGAAACAGCGATACCTGCCGGTGTGGGCCAGACTTCGGTAGGTGTGCCGTTGAAAAAGGTCGTTGTGGAGTATGGCTGAAGCGTTATTGCATGCTGAAAGGTCAGATTACTATGCGGATCGATGCCGATATCGAGTACATACCCTTTTTGTTTTGCTATACCAGGTATATAGACGTCTGCACTCGTACTGTTTACAGCCATACCATCGAAGCTTTCAAACCTGAGGGGCAATGAGGTCGTCAGTGAAATAGTGGAGACGATCTTATCCGTCGCAGGATCGATTGACAGGATTTCATGACTTTTGTTGGCGAACATGACCCAGCCGGTGCCCAACACCAACACCGTTTTGCCGTTCGGAGTTACCGCGATTTCACTTGGCTGTGGTATGGCCTTGCGATCAGGGGCGGTAAAAGAGGAATTACCTCTTTGTACGCCGGCAGGTGTCAGGGTATATCCATTTGCACCCCAGTAAGATACGGTCGGTGCTGAACGGTTGCTGCCATTGCCACAACCATACATGCCCAAAGGGTTGACAAGATAGATTAGCGAAATGAATACCAGTACATATTTTTTCTGCATCGTATACACCTGCTTTTCCGCCGAGCGTAAAATGAATTCTTGTAAATTACAACAAGATTGTACAGAAAGCGCCCGATGGGATTTGAACCCATGACCTGCGGATTCGAAGTCCGACGCTCTATCCACTGAGCTACGGGCGCAATCTTTATATATCAACAGGTTATATAACACTCCTATTTACTGTCAAGGGCCTGCTGCCTCTTTTGGAAAGCTATTGATTGCATCATGTAAATGCTGTGGCGATAGGTGCTCATAGCGGAGTGTCATGGAGATAGCTTTATGCCCCAGCAAGTTCCAGAATAGGGGTCAAGTCTTTATTTATGACATTCCTTGTCCTTCTTGGTAGCAATACTGTATGGCAAGGCCTTTACGCATAGAATATCCTTTTGCGGTGTACCATGTTACTGGTCGCGGCAACGAGAAAAAGGCGATATTCCGAAACGATTCCGACAGAGCGCTGTTTCTGAATATCCTGGCTCAGACGGTCAAACGATATCACTGGCGGAGAGAAGTTAAATAGGATCAAACGGAACAAAACAATATATGATGCAGTGATGCTGTACGGGTACCGTCAGAAAGAGATTGCCGACATACTCGGATTCCATTACTCGACGATAAGCCGGTTGTTGAAGAATTGGAATGATCAAAAGTAAAGACTTGACCCCGTTGTCTTTCATATAAATACACTTGTCAAATGTGTAGGCTTGACCCCTATATTTTTTTTTTGCGGTCAAACGATATCACTGGCGGAGAGAAGTTAAATAGGATCAAACGGAACAAAACAATATATGATACAGTGATGCTGTACGGGTACCGTCAGAAAGAGATTGCCGACATACTCGGATTCCATTACTCGACGATAAGCCGGTTGTTGAAGAATTAGAATGATCAAAAGTAAAGACTTGACCCCGTTGTCGATCCCGTTGTCTTCCAATACATGTGTCAAATGTGTAGGCTTGACCCCTATATTTCTCTGGCGTAGAGAAGTTAAATAGGATCAAACGGAACAAAACAATATATGATGCAGTGATGCTGTACGGGTACCATCAGAAAGAGATTGCCGACATACTCGGATTCCATTACTCGACGATAAGCCGGTTGTTGAAGAATTGGAATGATCAAAAGTAAAGACTTGACCCCGTTGTCGATCCCGTTGTCTTCCAATACATGTGTCAAATGTGTAGGCTTGACCCCTATATTTCTCATAACCCCTATTAAAATCATCGGTTATTTTAGCTTGGAACTGAGAGTATGAAAACCTCCAATTTTGTAAAAAGAAAATAGATTTTGTCTCAGATTGGGTAATATTGCTAAAAATAAACTTGTATTCCAACTTCTGCCTGCGCTGTAATACTTTTCGTGCAAAAATATTGGCAATAGCCTGAAGGACAATCTGGTCCTCGATACATAAAAGAGTAATTGGCCGTTGCAGACCCGATGGTTTTGGAAGATAGATCTTTGTTGGATGCTGTGGCTTATAGCTGCCACCTTCCAATCGAACGTGTAAGTCATGTAAATTGTCCTTGATGCCAATCTCGTAATTATAATAAAGTTTGCGGAAGTACCTCTTGTAAGACAAGTTCATGCCAGTTGTAATCCGACGCCATGCAAGTTCAAGATTATGGAGGGACAACACCTCTCGCAATTCCAATGCTACTCCTCTATCTGTTCTTGCATTTCCTGCCCCATGCGGTATTTGATGTCGTAGTTGATGATATAGTCAACTTCCTCATCCGTAAAGCCGTAGTGCTGTGCAAGTATGCGGTCAATTTCATCAATGATGGACTTAGAATACTTTGGATAAAACTCGTCGTAAATAACCTTACCGGTTGCTTTATAATGTGCCTCTTTTCGATATTTATGTTGCTTTAAATCTAACATGAGATGCTCCGAAAGCGCCGCGAGTTTTGTTTTAATGGGTTCTTGCATTTGATTCAGACCGACAGGAAACCTTTCTATTTCACGTGTATTAAGATGCCGACAGTCTGAAAGGATGACAAACCACCAGTAAAATATACTACTATTCAATATGGCCGTAACAACAGGCACATCCATTTTAAGCTTTAATTGCAATGCTTTTACCTGTGTAGATATCTGTTTTCCATCCCGTTCATTCCAGAAGTACGGTTCAAAGTCCATCGCCCGAATCCAGTACTGTGGTGCATTATGAAAATAAATGTAGTGTCTTGGCTTATTTATTAAAGATTCTTGTAATGAATTAAATTTACTAATACGCTCTATTATCTGCATTGCCGTTGCTTGACCAACTTTAGGAATCGAACCGTCCATTAAATGAGAAGAAATATTTGAATAGTGCAACAACTGGAACAATTGGCCACGAATTTCAGAATACCATCTGTGATAATTTGTTGAAAAAATATGACCAGATTCAGGTTTACCTTTCTGCACCGAAAAGATTGAAGCACGTATATGTTCCAGTCCATCAAAAAGTCGAGCCGGCCGATCATCAAAATTTGCAAACCAACTATGTTTGCTTTGATTTAATGGCTCTTCTCCAAAGTGAGTGGGTAAAAAAGACCTCTTATGTAGAAGTAACCACGTGTAATTAAAAGAGAATAACAGCTTGGCAAGCGTACTATTTCGTGCGATCTTTTACGTATGAAAATATTCAGCCTCTATCAAGCCTATGCTTTCCCGGGTTTTTCGCCTCAGAAACAGCTTGTTGGTGTGGCTGATGATCCCGATGCCCGGATCATCGTTCTGAGACGACATCAAAAAAAACACTCTGTCCGGTCTGTGGCCGTGGGCATCGGACTTTTTACGACCGCAAGACCGAATGGTTTCGGGACCTGCCCTGTGGCGACCTGCACATCTACTTGCAAGTGGAGATGTGGCGGGTAATGTGCCCTCAGTTTAAAATCGTCCGTCAGGAGAAGCTACCGTGGGTTTCTGGCAACCTCACCAAGCGCTTTGCCTACTATCTCGGCTGGCGTTGCGAGAACGCCACGATCAAATCCGCGGAACGCGGAAGAATGGTGTCAGGTCTTGACATGTGACTCTAACGCCGTAATGGTGCCTGATAGACTCTTGTTTGTCGCGAGTTCTTCTTCAAACCGCACAAACGCTTTGCGCAATGCACTGTAATGTATCCCTCCAAATATCTTGCCGGCTTCCCGGTTGCTCAGATGGGTGTATTTGTACACCAAATACATTGCAGCCCTCCGGGGAAGATTTCCCCTCAGGTCCCTGGCACAAATAGAATTCTCGTTAACACCGTATCTTTCAGCCACCATCCTGATAATCTCTCCCGGAAGAACCTGCTTGAGCATCCGGGTACGCTCAACGATCTCCCCGCTAAGATGCTTTCCCTTCACCATATTCTTGATTTGTTCAATAAACTGTTCCCCGCCAAGCACTATCTGTCCGAATATTGCTTTCATGGGGTTTTCCACACCCCGCACTATTGCTTCTTCAACGTAGCGGCGGTATTTCTTCCGTGCCGCTGTTGTATTATTTCCAAATTGCTTAAGTATCCATGCACATTCAATCCACTCATACCCTGTTTTTTCCCCGATATACGTTGGATAACTGCTCCATGTATACTTCTCAGGCTTTTCTGTGATTCCTGCCCGTACCGGATTCAAATGGACATACCTGCTCAGTTCCATCAGGTATGCATCTTTATCTACCACAATCGCTTTGTATCTCCCCTGGAACAAGTGTCCGATCCGGGCGTGACGCCGGTTATAATAGACGGTGTATACTCCGTTAATGCCGTGCATGACCTTCAAAAGGTTGGCTTTGGGTGTCTCAATAATGAGGTGATAATGATTATTCATCAGGACAAAGCTGTGGATCAGAATACCATAGCGCTCATGATAATCTTTGAGGAGTGACAGAAATTTTAATCTATCCGCTGTGTCATAAAATATCTTGCCTCGCTCATTGCCTCTGCTCATGACATGATACAAGGCTCCAGGATATTCTATTCTTAATGGCCGTCCCATAAAACTATACTACCGCAAAACTGCTCTTATGTCAAATGTCAAGACCTGACACCTTTCTTCCTTCGAAACGATTCCGACAGAGCGCTGTTTCTGAATATCCTGGCTCAGACGGTCAAACGATATCACTGGCGGAGAGAAGTTAAATAGGATCAAACGGAACAAAACAATATATGATGCAGTGATGCTGTACGGGTACCGTCAGAAAGAGATTGCCGACATACTCGGATTCCATTACTCGACGATAAGCCGGTTGTTGAAGAATTGGAATGATCAAAAGTAAAGACTTGACCCCGTTGTCTTTCATATAAATACACTTGTCAAATGTGTAGGCTTGACCCCTATATTTTTAAGACTTGACCCCGTTGTCTTTCATATAAATACACTTGTCAAATGTGTAGGCTTGACCCCTATATTTTTCATATTATAGAGCACTCTGAGATAGAGTTCCCAGTTCATGGTTTCTTTCAAACCGTTCTAAAAGTTCGGATACTGTTTGTGGAAGCTGGTTATCCATAAAATTCACATATCAGATTACTGGAGAGTTTTCTATAAATATTTCCTTTCCTGTTAAAGCTATGTTGTTCTTAAAAGGGTATCCCGTGGCTGTTCTGACTGTGTGGTAAGGCTTTGGTGCACATATAGAGGCCACACAGTGCACTGAGAGGGCTTACACGAATGAGTTTGCAGAAGGTACGAAACAGTGGTAAAGCATGGTTTAGGAACCCTATATCAGAGTACCCTATAAAATAGGGGAAGGTAATATCAATAAGAATATGGCCAACGGAGATAGAAATATATTGTTTGTTTGTCATTCGAATCCTGAAGACAATGAATATACTCGTTGGCTTGCTACTAGGCTCCAGCTTGCTGGGTATAAGGTCTGGTGCGATTTATTTGATCTTAAAGGTGGGGAGAAGTTATGGGATGACATTCAAAAAGTTCTGGATAACAATGCAATCAAATTCGTTTTGGTTGTCTCGGCAACGACTTTCCAAAAGGACGGGGTGATAAACGAATTCGAATATGCAAGAAGTCTTGAGAAACAACACGGCTTAACCGACTTCATTATTCCTATAAAAATTGACAGCAGTTTGTTCAATGCGAGAATCGGCCAGAACAGATATAACCACATTGACTCGGTCGATTATTGGGCTAAGGGACTAAAAGCTCTGCTTGAGAAACTTGAAAAGGATTCTGTTCCGAAAAGCAATACAAACATTAGCAATGTTATAATCAACACACTCCATGCAAACCACTCAATTATTAAGAAGAAACGTGAGATTTATTATACGAATTGGTGGAAGATTGAAAATCTGCCGGACTATTTTTATTCATTCAAGTACAAATCAGAAAGCGAAGCAAAACTTGTTCTGGGTACCTTAAAGGAATTCCCGGTTATAATACATGGCAATCAGCTCATCTCTTTCGATGACCAAATACCAAGAGCTGATGTCCGTTCGAACGAGGACACGACCTTGATAAGCATTGTTGATACCAAGATTAGTCCCATCGCAACGGTTAGAATCTCAATTTCCGATACCATAGAAAGCTCTGGAGATAAGCTGCATGAAGAACGAAGACAGCTTACATGGCTGCTGAACAGAGTATTTCATTTGCTCGCGAAAAGGAGCGGAACAGCGTGGTATGAAATGTCTGGCAAATCTCTCTGCTATTTTTTCACAAAGGATAAAGTGTCAATCAAGGCAAGGAAATGGCAGATAAAAAACAAGGTTCATATCCTATATCCAAACGGCTATAGAAAAACAAAGAACATCCTTGGCAAGTATCTAAATGGATATTGGCATTTTGGTATCTCATCAAGGGCAAAGCTGTTTCCCTATCCTTGCTTTAACCTAAAGTCTCATATTCTGTTTTCGGATAATGGAGTAACTATCTGGGATGACCCCAGGAGGCTACATTCAAGTAGAAGACAGAAGGGTAAAACATGGTTCAATGAGCAATGGAGAGACCAGATGATGGCTTTTATTGCCGCTATGCAGACACAAAACAATTCGCTCTCCATTCCATTAAATAATCAATTCCCCTTGAAAATGCCTCTGTATACAGTCCAGATGGAATCTACTTATGGTTATAACGATCCTGTGTCAAAGGAAAGACTCGGATTAAATACCGAAATAGATGATGAGCTCGAAGACATTGATGACACTGTTTTAGATAGGGAGCATAATGACGACGAAGCTTTATAAGCTTACCTATATCGAAGAGCCCTCTCTGACCTTCGGGTATGAGCAGAAGATTATAGACCCTAGAGATGGCTTGACATTATTCGGACCATATACTCGCAACGAGATACAGTATCAATCACCCCCAATTGGTATTATAGGAGCTGATGTGTCGAGAAAAAGACTCATTAGCTGGATAGAGAAAGCGCGCAAGCCGGTTAATCAAACTGACGATTCCATAGCACGTCCTTATTTCCCTGGCATAGAGGCTACCTACAATTTCGATATTAACATCGACGCGATAGTGCAACTTGAGGTAAGTCAAGACGCGATAGACAAGTACCTTCAATATTTTGATGACCATCAAAGGATTCACAATCTTGTTAACTTGTATGCCGATGCACTTATCAAATACCAGAAGCAGGAAGAGCGTCCTGTATTAGTTTGGCTTGTGGTAATACCGGATTCGATTTACCAGCATTGTAGACCCAAGTCCCGAATTCCCAAAGAGGGTAACATAAACATCGGGCTTCCAAGAAAGTCTCGGACTGAACTGCTTCTTTTTGAAGAAGACCGTGCACTACAAGAGGCATATAAGTATGAGAAGAATTTCCATAATCAGTTAAAGGCAAAGCTGCTGGAGAGCAGAATAGTTACACAGGTAATACGCGAGAGTACCATAGCGTATGCCGAGATCAAGAACGAAAAAGGAAAGCTTCAAAGAGATCTGCGCAAATTTGAATCTGCTATAGCATGGAGCTTATCTACAGCCCTCTATTATAAAATCGGCGGACTGCCATGGAAGCTTGGCGAGGTGAGAAAAGATGTCTGTTATGTCGGACTTGTTTATAAACGTGTAGAAAATAACTCAAATGACAAATATGCGTGCTGTGCCGCACAAATGTTTCTCGACTCAGGTGACGGTTTGGTTTTCCGAGGGAATCTTGGCCCTTGGTATAACCCCGATAAAAAAGAATTTCACTTGAATCGGGAAGGATCTGCTGACTTGATACAAAAGGCATTAGAGACATTCAAGGAGAAAAATAATGCCTTTCCAAAAGAGATATTTATTCATGCTAAAACATATTTTAGTGATGAGGAGTGGAAAGGCTTCGAAGAAGGCTCGCAAGGAAAATCGAAGTTGGTTGGCATTCGGATTAGGGATGATTACGGATTCAAGCTCTATCGAGAGTTCCCATACCCGGTACCGAGAGGCATGTCTTTAATGATTGATAATAAAAATGCGTTTCTCTGGACAAAAGGATACGTGTCGAGACTTCAATCACCAATAGGAATGGAGACTCCTAATCCGCTTAGCATTGAGGTAACTCGCGACACGGCCGATATTGAAACAGTCTGTCGAGACGTATTGGCATTGACAAAGCTGAACTATAATGCCTGTATCTATGGAGATGGCGTTCCGGTTACCTTGCGTTTTGCCGATGCTATTGGGGAAATATTGACTGCTGGTCCGATGAAAAACATTGGCGTGCTTCCGTTTAAGCACTATATATAAGTAAATTGGGATTGTGTAATGTGTTGTCATTGCCCCTGCCTATAAGGCAAGACTTAAAAATAGTGGTAAAGATAATAAAAGTAGTAAATGATGACTGTAGTATTTAAAAAATCTCAATATTTAATTCAAACCTCGTTACTTTTTTGCACAGGACGATGCCGAGTCGAAGTCCAAGCGAAGTGGTTTTCTTTGAAAAAGTCGACAGTGAGCGGCCATGTCAAGATTTGAAAGCCTTGGTTATTCGCCGACTGATAAACGTCGCGTTTTGCGAGAGCGCCTCAGTAGGAACTTGCCAATGTCAAAATGGAGGGTTCTCCAATCACGGAACCACAGCTCATTGAACGATGAGTCAGTTCTGAAGTTGCTGCTCAATCTGAGTATTGAGTTCGGGAATGATCCAAAGAAAGCTCATACGATCTATGAGGACCTTCGGCGGCAGCATACTGGTGCACCAGCGTTTGAAGAACTGGTTCCCTTGGGATGGATTCGCCTTACCTGGAAGCGCCTATTTGCGAGAAGGAACTCATCGCATCTTCTAACACGAGCAAACGATGAGCTTCGTGTGGCACTAGGCCCTGTATTGGAGCGACGCTTTGAACGTAAATTTGAGGTCGATTCTAAGGCGCAGGAGGATTCAGCCCTGCAGCCAATAATCGCGACCTTTCTAAACAGTCCAAAGGACATCAAACCTCTAGAATGTCCCGCACCAGAATGGGTAGCTGCGCGGCTCTGGGAACGAGCACCAAAATATCTCGCCTTGACGGCCCGACTTCGATATTGGGCAGATCGTTGCAACTTACTTTCGGGATATGCCTTTGCGCCCAGTAGCGTATGGGATAACACTACTGCACAGGAATTTCGTGAGGCTGCATTTAAGGTGCTCTGCTCTGATGTCAGTCTTTTCGGATGGGATCAATTGCGTAAGCGCTTAGTTGGTAGCTTGGCCCGGGATTCGGGCCTCACACCATCTGAAATCGACGGACGCATTCCTGCGGTTCCGACCACATTTGTTGATCGGTATCTTTGGTTAGAGAGACGAGAATTTGAGCACGCACGGGATGACGATGACGCATGCGAAGACCTGTGGAACCTAACCCGTCTTCTGCTGCGCGATGCTCAAGATACTGACCAGTCTCCGGCTCCGCATCCGGTGGCGCAGACTCTGTTCGAACTGGCCGCCGATCGTCCAGAGCTTCTAGAGTTCATCACGCTCAAGATCCGCCAGGAGCCAGTCTTGCTTGCGGATATGTTGTTTGAACCACGGTTCTCTGCACTTTCGTGCATGCTAATTGCCGAATGGCCATTGAGCGGGGGGGCGTATGATCGTGAAGTAACGACTCGTGATGATCGTACAGCCAGATTGATAGCGTTCACCGATGCAGTTTCTGTCTTGGGTTACTTTCTATCAACGGCTACGGTCGATCCCAGGGAGGTTGCAGCACTACTTTCGTGGATGCATGCGCAAGCAGGCAGACGAACCTTCTTTAACCAGGTCCGCCAATTTGATGAACAGATGTTTTCCATAATCCGAGCAGAATTAACTCGACAGCCGACCGATATTCTGCTCAAGATTGCCAACGCATGCATTACAGCCCTTTCGTACACTGGTCTAGGATATCCAAATTTTGCGGCTGCGCTCGATGTCGTGGCACAAGGATCACTTTCCGGAACAATTTCCCCCGAGCCTTTTGTTGATGCATATCTTTGCTCCATTCGTCAAGGCGACTATTCATTGTCTGCGAATAGGATCGATACATCTAGCGCACTTGCTCTTATGCAGTTGGCCGTACGGGTACCCGAACGACGGCGAGATATCCTTTTCCCGTTAGATATACGGGCACTTCTTGCTAAAGGACAAGAACCCGGCGCTAACGAATTTGCGGTTAAAGATCAGATAGCTCGTTCCCTTCGTGCACACATTCGAGTGTTGTGTCGTGTGATTTCTGTGTGGGAAGATACTCTACCGGAAGATTTTATTGAGGCCCTTGTCGATGCCGTACGAATTGGCGCCTTTACACATTCTGAAAAGGGACGTGTCGCCGCGTTTGCTGCTAAGTACGAGAATAATCCACTGGGTAGACGTGAAGATCAAACTATTGCGACGGATCTCGGTAAAGCACTTGTGTCTCTTAAGGATAAGGGACAAGAGAGCTTACTTCAGGCGATCCTTGAAACTGATGAACCTCTGATGCTCGCACAACTGCTTGCAGTGGCTCCTCGCTCTACGCGAACTCGAATTCAAACCCGTATCAATGAACTCACCCCAGAATATGCTGGAGATGTGTCATCTTTAACAGAAATTCAGGCTCGAATCGAAGGGTTGTTATCAGCGGGTGCATTGGATGCTGCTACAAAATTTATTGATGTAGAAAAGGATATGCAGACATTAGGCAAGGTTCCCGGTCGTGAACTATTTCGCTTTACCATGAATTTGCGACTACGTTTTCTTCGAGAAGACTTCGATGGGATCACGCAAACAGCATTACCCTCCGAAATGGAGCCAAGCGAGATCAACAAGGCCCAAGAGACACTCAACTTCTACAAGGCACTTTCTGAACTCTCAAAACCTAAGGGCAATCTCAATACAGCCGAAACAATCTTTCGACAACTACATCAGCGTCACCCTGATATCGTTGCGTATGCTGTGAATTTATTAGCGGTGCGAGTAAGTATTCTCCTGTCAGGTAATCTATTCGGTCAACTCCATGGTTTGGATGTTAAACGCGCGCGCCAAGCGCTAACAGATGCGGATATGGACATGAGTAAATGGCGAGGCGTTCGGGACGAGGATATAGCTATTCATACTTATAACAGAGCTTTATTACTCCTAGCAATTGGGCAACCAGAGCAAGCTTATGAAGCTCTAGAAGAGGTTGGGAGCTCTGCATTACAGGATCAAGTGATAGCCTATTCAGCTGTAGCACTTTCACGAATGGGGCGTAGTACTGATGCCATTGACGCATTGAAACGACAGATTCAACTCTTCGGAGATACAAAATATTTACAAGCAGCTCAGGCACAAATTAAGAATAGTGTACCATTTGATGCTCGAGCACTTCCTACCTCGGTAGAGGATACAGTTACACGCATTAAGACTGCTATATATGATTTCCAAAATATGGCCCCTTTATATCAAGCGAACGTTTTTCCTGGGCCACCAAATGCACTTAGTGAGCTGATTATTAGTCACGTGCGTGCCACAGCTGCAAGCGTTGTTTCACTGGTCCCTATGATGAAGGATGTTAAGCTTGATTCTTGTGAGGATGATATTACCGCATTGGTTCAGCAGTTATTGAGTGCGCGATTGGAATTCCTCGGGTGGTCAGTAAGGGATCAATCTAGAGGTGGTTTCACCGAAAAAGGAAATCCAGGGAAACGAGATCTTGTATTATCTAAGGGTAGTTTTGAACTCAGCGTAATTGAAGCAGTTGTGTGTAAGCAACCCGTGACACATCAAGATACAAGGGAAAATCTTACTTATCATTTCAAAAAGCTCCTGGGTTACTCTATATGTCCTCTGTTCTTCCACATAACATACTCCTATGTAGCACAACCTGATTCAGTGTTAGATTTCTTACAAGAAATATCCCAATCAGAGGTTCCCGATGGTTTCACATTCCAAGATCTCAAAAAGATACCATTTACTGACTCAAGGCCAATAGGATTTGTTACAACATACAGCTCTTCGTTTGATGAAGTCAAAGTAGTATTCCTTGTCCTTGATATGGAACAGCGCCCTCAGCGGAACGCAAGGGAATAACCGACCTTACCCCTCAGAAAGTCAAAACAATTACATCATCACCCCGGAAACACCTTTCCCTTCTCCGTAATCTTCATCCCCAGAGCCTGAATAACCTTCCTCTTGGTGTCCATCCTGCAGTCCTCGCCGCATTCTATTCGTGAAATGGTGAGTACCGACACACCGGCCTTCCTTGCAAGCTCTGCCTTGCTCAGAAGCGCCTTATTCCTAATTTGCTTGAGGTTGTTGTGGTTGGGCATACAGGTTCACCCGTAGATCATGATATATACGATAATCAGAACAATGACAATGCCAACGATCTTCAGAACCGTTGGATAGGTTGTATCGGTCTTTCTGACTTTTCTTGCAGCTTCTAAGGTGAGGCCGCCGAGAACGAATTTCCAGAACTTCATGGCAATTCCTCCTTTAGGTACTTATAACAAAAATCGAGATGTAGAGAAACAATTACCATCGAACCGGGCGATCGTCTGTGCCAATACGGTTCTGAAAGTTATCGGAAATCTGGATATGGAATTGATTGATTCCAGCATCTGGCAGAGATGGGCTCTCTGCGCGTTAAATGACATTTCTGAAGAGGAAAACATTGACATTGAATCTTTCCTCAGGTGTGAAAGGCACAATTTCTTGCTGCCAACCTGCTGCCATTTTTTTGTGAAAATAGTCCTTTTCTGTACAATCAGTAGAAACTGTTCATTCTATATAATGCTGGAAAACTCTCACAGTATCAATAGGTTGGCACAAGTGTTTGGCATTACAAGAAATATTTTAAATGCCACTGGGCGTTTTCGAAGTCCGACGATCTATCCCCTGAGCTACGGGCGCACGCGCCGTGATTGCGGGGTGGGGAGTACCCCCTGTCGTGACAGCCCGATGGTAGATTATCACCGTGATAAATGCAAGCGCGGCGCGCGGCGTCGACATACTACCGGAGGAGGCAGCAGCCTTTGCTCGTCTGGTTTACTTCTCCGGCGCGGTATGGTATAGGATGCGGGAAGGGGGTAGCATGAAGAGACACAATCGCGCTTTCCTAACGGTCGGTTTGCCGGGGATCGTCCTGTCTGCCCTGTTCGCCGTGGTGCTCTATGGCTGCGGCTCGAACACCACCACGACAGTCGCCCCCGATTTTCTCGACAGGCTGAATTCGATGGGCGTCGACAAGTACATCGGCCTTGAGCCGACGCTGGAGACCACCCAGACCATAGACGGCAGCACATGGGAGGTGTACTCCTACGACCCGTCCTCGCCGGCGCGGTGCTTCAACGGGAGCCCGTACATCGTGTCCCTGCACCGGGGCGACCCCCAGAAGGTGTTGCTCTACCTCGAGGGCGGCGGCGCATGCTGGGACTACACGACGTGCTACAGCGAGAAGCTGGCGAAGTCCGGGGCCAACCCCGCGATACCCATGGGCATGCTCGATCCGACGAACCCGGCCAATCCGTTCAAAAATTACAGTATCATCTATGCGTCGTACTGTGACGCCAGCGTATGGTCGGGCGACAACGACGTTGACTTCACCGGCGCCACCGAGACCACGTACTTCCACGGGCTTGCGAACCTCTCCGCCGCGGTGACCTTGATGAAGCAGGACTATATCAATCCCTCCACGATAGTCGTAGCCGGCAGCAGCGCGGGCGGCTATGGGACCTTCATGGGCTACTTCGTGACGCGGACGCAGTATCCCTTCACGACCCTGAACGTGATAAACGATTCCGGGGTAGGGCTGTTCAACCCGCAGGAGTCCTCGTTGTTCCAGCACATCCTCGCCACATGGAACCTGAGCAGGATCATACCGTCCGACTGCCCCAAGTGTAGCCAGCAGATGAGCTATCTTGCAGACTGGGCGCTCGATAACGATCCGGACGTGAACTTCGGCTTTTTCTCGTATTACAACGATATGGTCATCGGGTCTGTCTTCCTCCAGATGAGTACGGCGGACTTTAAGAGCCTGTTGCTCAGCGTAACGGGCGCCATCCACGCGGCCCACCCCACCCATTTCGAGCGGTTTTTTGTGGATGGAGACATACATACTGTGCTCGAATTGCCGGCCTATTACACGATGCAGGTGAGCGGAACCACGATCTCCCAGTGGACGGCGGATATGATCACGGATACAGCGGATTGGAAGGACACGCTCCAGTAGACAGGCCGTTGACGGGGATCGTGGTCCTAGAGAGATTTGAACTCTCGTTTCTGCCTTGAGAGGGCAACGTCCTGGGCCTCTAGACGATAGGACCGCGACACCACGTCGTAACGATGAAGACCTATCTGTATACTATTAAAAAATATTTTGCAAGCGCTCCGGCGACGGACGCGCTTTCCGGGGCAGGATCATAGAACCGGTTTATCCACCAGCGGCAGAGAGTTTGACTTGACAGCTTCCCTGTACTCTTTTAGAACACGTATCGGTATGGACACGTATCCGATCGTACATAAAAGTTTGATATTCAATATCATCACGGATCAGGACATCAGCTTCTCCGAGATACGGAAGATGCTGGATCATCTTATCGACGAGGGTGCCTTTCAGCAGGAAGGGCAGCAACCGATGGGCGCACCGCAGATGTACGAGCTCTATATCGACAACTATCATTATGTGGTCGATGTATTAAAGTATGAAGTTGCGATATACAAAAGAGAAAAGAAAATAGATATGGTGGGGAGCTGACTATGTCCAAAATGTCCGGGAAAATCGCGCTCTGTTGTACACTGCTATGCCTCGCCGCGGTATCGTGTACGAAGCACCACGAAGAAAAGCCCCTGCTGAACCTTTATGTGATGAGTCATTGTCCCTTCGGTATTCGGGCCGAGGAAAGCTTGTTAGACGTTATAGGGTATTTTGGGAACGGCATCGGGCTCCGCGTCTCCTATATCGTGAGCAAGAGTGGGAATAACTTTACCAGTCTGCACGGCCCCACGGAGCTCGAAGAGGACCTCCGTCAGATAGGCGTCCAGAGACTATACGGTAGCAAGTTCTATGGCTACCTGCGGTGCTACGACAGCACCATGAACAGCGACCTGTGCCTTTTCAACAACGCCATAGACAGGACCAGGATAGACGCGTTTGTCCGATCCGGAAAGGCCGGGAAGGTACTGGACAGCGATTTTGCTGCGACGGAGAGGCTGGGCATCAATGCGAGTCCCACCCTTTACATCGACTCGCACCGGTACCGAGGCCCTATCCAGCCCGAGCGCATCATACGGGCGGCCTGCGCCTCTTTCACCGGACTTTCGTCCTGCAAGACCCTGAAACCGCCGGTCAACGTGGATATAACCGTGCTGACCGGCGGCTGGGAGGGCGTCTACCATCCGGTTATCATGAAGGAAGGCCTGGATGACTTTTTTTATAAGGCGACCGTGGGCCTCATGGAAGCGGGCAGCCCGCAGGGGAGAGCGCTCGCGAAGAGACTCGGCCTGAGGAGCGTACCCGTCATGGTGTTCAGCAGCACCGTAGCTGCTACGCCAAGCTTCGGTATGCTAAAGAGAAGACTGAGAGAGATAGACGGCGAGTACGTCGATCCCTTGAGCGACCTGGGTTACCGGCATATCATCGACAGACCTTTCATAGCCGGCCGGATAGTCCTGTTCGTGGACGTTACGGACAAGAGTGCTGTCAATGCCTGCATATCCATCCTGAGACTGTTGCGGGACTACAAGAAGTATCAGTACCATCCCGATATAAAGGTGATAGCGAGTATGAACGTCGGCAAGATCTCCGATGAGATCGCTCAATCCGCATCGATAATTCATAGCCGCAGGAAGACGTCATTCGACGGCCTGATAGCCATGATGATCAGGCTTTATACCGCGCCATCGTTGTCCGGGTTCAACAAGGCGTTCCCGGTGAGGCCCGGGGAAGAGAGGGCAGCACGTATCGAGATCGCGCGCAACGATGCACTTGCCTCGGGACTGGGGATAGGCCAGGCCCCGTTCGCTGTGCTCGTTGATAACACGGAACTCGTAGATCCGTTAAACCCGAATCAGGCCATCGATATTTTCGAGCTGTCGCCGATTATCGGCAAACAGTCCCTGACGACCGGTCCGGCCGCTGCCCGGCAGTGTGCCAAATAGAACACAAGTATGGCTTCAAAGGTATTCGCAGTCATCGCGGGCTTCATCGTATCCACCATCGGCGCGCTGGGCTATACCGGGGTAGCTGTGCTGATGGCGATAGAGAGCGCATGCGTACCGCTTCCTTCCGAGATAATACTGCCGTTCGCCGGGTATCTCGTCTTTATGGGGAAGCTCAAGCTGCTCTCTGTTGCGGTGGCCGGGGCGCTGGGCTGTGTGGTCGGTTCCGTGGCTGCCTATGCGGCCGGCGTGTACGGGGGCAGGCCGCTGATCGAGCGGTATGGCAGGTATATCCTCATCAGCAGGCATGATCTCGATCTTGCTGACCGACTGTTTAACAGATTTGGCACTATGATCGTCTTCACGGGCAGGCTCCTGCCGGTCGTACGGACGTTCATATCCCTACCCGCGGGCATCTCGAGGATGAACTTCACCAAGTTCGTGATCTACACATTCGTCGGCTCGTTCATCTGGAGCCTTCTGATCGCATGGATAGGCTTCAAGCTCGGGGAGAAGTGGCAAGTCATTGGACCGTACTTCCACAGGTTCGACGACGTGCTGTTCGTATCGGCGATCCTGCTCTTCATCGTCTATCTGATACGCCATCTGAGACAGGTATCGAGCGAGGCGTAACAACGGCACCATGTCAATCATAACACTGTGCACGGACTTCGGCGAGAAGGACAGCTATGTGGCAAGCATGAAGGGCGTGATTCTCGGCATAAACCCTTCCGCGACCATCGTGGACGCAAGCCACGGGGTACCGGCCCATGATATCAGGTTCGCAGCGTTCGTGCTGAACGGCTATTACAGATACTTCCCGAAATCTACCATACATGTCGTTGTCGTGGATCCCGGCGTTGGCGGCACGCGGTCCGGCATGGTCGTAAAGACGAAGGACTACCTGTTCGTAGGCCCGGACAACGGCGTGTTTACCCACATCCTGGCGCAGGGGCATCCGGCGTGCTATGAGCTGAGCAGGGGACACCGTGCATCGTGCACGTTCCATGGGAGGGACGTATTTGCCCCGGCAGCGGCAAGGTTCTCGCTGCGGCAGGATAGTACGGTTTTGGGGAAAAAGATCGAGAGTCCGGTACGCATCGACGTTTCCTGCCCCGCGGTTGGCAGGAATGGCGTGACCGGGGAAGTGATACATATCGACGGCTTCGGCAATGCCATAACGAATATACCTGCCGACCTCGTACGGACCCGCAGGATACGGGGTATCATGGTCAAAAGCTATAGGATCACGGGCCTGGTCGGTACCTACGAGCAGTGCAGCACCGCTACGCCTTGTGCCCTCATCGACAGCTTCGGTCTGCTCGAGATCGCCGTACATGAAGGGAGCGCCCATACGAATCTCGGTATCGGTATGGGCGAAAGGGTAAGGGTGATATGGAAGTAAGCGATGGAATAAAGGGCCTGATAGAAAGGCTGAAGCGAGGCGATACCGCGGCGCTTGCGAGACTTATTACCCTCCTCGAGGAAGGTGAGATCGACAGGGCGTCCGTCGAGCGTATCATCGGCAGGACTGCTGCGTCCTTCAGGATAGGGTTCACCGGACCGCCCGGCGCCGGTAAGAGTTCGCTGATAGACTGGACCATGAAGCATATACGGAGCGCTAAAGATACCGTAGGAGTGCTTGCGACCGATCCTTCGAGCCCTTTTACCGGCGGGGCCATACTCGGCGACAGGATACGGATGCAACATCATTTCCTCGACGACGGGGTGTTTATCAGGAGCCTCGGATCCCGTGGTACCAGCGGAGGGATATCGAGGATCACGAGGGACGCCTCCTACCTGTTACAGGCGGCGGGTTACCGGTTTATCATCCTGGAGACGGTAGGCGTGGGACAAACGGAGCTCGATATCATGGACATAGCGGACACGGTCGCGGTCGTGCTTGTCCCGGAGTCCGGAGACTTTGTTCAGGCAATGAAGGCAGGACTCATGGAGGTTGCGGACATATTCGTTGTGAACAAGGCCGATCGCGAAGGCTCTCGGCAGATGGTCAATGCGCTACAGTTCCTCATAGAGACATCGTCGGCCGGACGTGATACGTGGCAGGTGCCGGTCGTCCTTACCAACGGGCTGGACGGTACCGGTACCGACGAGCTGTTCCGGACCGTCCTTGCCCACCGCGAATATCTGGCCGGCCACGGGTCTGCGGACCTCCTGCTGCGCAAGAGGCTGCATGAGCTGAAGCAGATCGTGACCGAGCACCTGGGCGCGCGGGTAGACCGTGTGGTCAGCGAGGCAGCTATGGGCGACTACCGCAGGGACCTGATGGACCCGTCCGTGAGCGTCTACAGCATTCTGGACAGACTCATGCATGACGAGCATATCCTCAGCTCGATACTGAAGCGCGGATAAAAAAAGAGGGAGCAGATGCTCCCTCCCTCAGTGAAAAACAGTCCTCGTATTACTTTGCCGGTGCTGCGGGTGCTGTTACCGGGGCTGCTGTCGTCGGTGACACAGGTGCTGCCTGGGTCTTCACGGACGGCGCTGCCTGCTCGGTCGCTTCTTTGTGGCAGCCAGTCATACCTGCTGTAAATGCAAGAACGATCGCCAATAGCATGAACTTCCTCATGTATCCTTACCTCCTTTTTTGAATAGTTACCACGAGCGATAATACACGCTCTCATGGTTTATAAGCCTGATATGCCACTCCAAAATGTTTGTCAATAGTATAAGCCAGAGAACATTTTTGATCGATGTATATTTATGTTGACGGTCAAATCTGTTGTGGTATAAACTATAACTCTGTTGCTCGTCCGTCGGCAAGCCGATGGGCAGACAGCATCTTTCTTTTGTGGACCGGGGCGTGGCTCAGCCTGGTAGAGCGTTCGGTTCGGGACCGAAAGGTCGGCGGTCCAAATCCGCCCGCCCCGACCATCTAATTTTAATAGTGAGGGGTTTGCTATGGCTACGATAGTAGAGAACATCGCAGCGTGGGTTGCCGGACTCACCTACGACGATGTACCCGAACGTCTTGTGGAGAAGGCACGGCTCCAAATACTGAACATCATGGCTGCTGTCGTGTCCGGCAGGCACTGCGATGCCCTGACGTCCATGGGGCCGATCGATCTGCCGGACGGTGGCGCGACTGCGCTGCCACGGGCAAAAAAGACGGCACTCGAATATGCGGTATTCATCAATGCGCTCCATTCGATGAGCTTCGACTTCGACGATTACCTGTTTATGGGGCATACGGGCCATTCTTCCGTTCTTGTCCCGCTCGCCGTGTGCGAAGAGGCAGGGCTTACCCTCAAGGAGCTCCTCCTGGCGCAGATTATCACCAACGAGGTCGAGGGGAGGCTCGGTGCGTCTGTCCTGTTCGGACCACACAACGGGCAGATGTGGTCGTACATACATACGGTCGGCGCCGCGGTCGCTGTTGCTAAGCTTTACGGGCTTTCAAAAGAGCAGATAGCATCGGCCATCGCGCTTTCGCTGTACCAGCCCAACTATCCGTTGTCTCCCGGATTCATGCTGAGCGATTCGAAGCTCCTCACCGCGTCGATACCGCTCCTGTCAGGCATAATCTGCGCAAAGCTTGCAAAAAGGGGCATGCGGGGCAATACGGATCTGTTCGAAGCAGAGCACGGCTTCCTGTCCAGGTTCTCCTACCTGCCGCTGCCGCACCTGCTGGCAGGGCTCGGCGAGTGGTGGGTGACGGATACCCTCGCGTTCAAGCCTTACCCGGGCTGTGCGTACATTGACACCGCGGTGGACAGCGTCTACGACATCAGGGAGCAATACCGGCAGAAGACCGGCGCGGCGATGAGGCCGTCCGCTATACGGCATGTGGACGTTTCCGCGAACATACTTACCATGGGTATGAACGCGATGTCCGAGATGTACGACGACGGAACGCTCCACCCGGTCAATATAAACTTCTCCATACCCAAGAGTCTCGCGGTCGTACTGGTGAATGGCTCCCTGGAGGCCAGGCATCTGTCCTCGAAGGCCCTGTCAGGGCAGAAGGATGCGATCAATGCCTTGGCCGCGAAGATCTCGCTCCGCCATGACTGGCGCTATACCTTCGATACAATCGCGTCGTCGTACGATGCAATCGGCGGGGGATTCATGCTCGGAGATACCGGCGTATACAGGCTGATAAAGGCATTCCACAGGATACGGAAGGACCTGCCGCGGGTGCCGCTGCGCCTGCAGGCCCTGCCCAAGGCATGGCTCTCGCTCCCCGGGGAAACGAAGGGGATAATAAGGCGTGGACTGCGAAGAAAAGACAGTCAGGTGAGGATGGACCAGTTCGTGTTCTCGTTCGGCGCACGGGTGCGGCTCGAGACGAACGATGGACAGGTCTACGAGGCCGAGTCCGTGGTACCGAGGGGGGGGGCCCGGGCCGGACAGAGGGAGGTCGTGATAGGGAAACTCGCAGCGGCCCTGGGCTCAGAGCAGAAAGCGAACGATCTGTTCGAGATGACAGACCCCAAGATCCCGGTCGGCATGTTCATCCAGCACGTCATCCCGTGACCATGGCAATGGTTAGTACCAGGCCGGACATAGTAACGATCATCAGGCGGCTGAAGTCCGTCTACACGCAATGGGACGTGCCCATCGTGACCCAGATAAGCGATAGGAGCCACGACCCGTTCAGGATACTCATAGCGACCATCCTCAGCCAGAGGACGAAGGATGCGGTGACCAGACAGGCATCCGAGCGACTTTTTGCTGCCGCAGCTACGCCAGCCCGGCTGGCGGCGCTGTCCGTGGAGCGAATCAGGACCATGATATACCCAGTTGGGTTTTACCGGGTAAAGGCGGGCAGGATCAGGAGCGTTGCCCGGGCCATAGCAGACACGTATCACGGCACAGTCCCGGACACCATCGAAGAACTCGTGGGGCTTCCCGGGGTCGGGAGGAAGACCGCAAATCTCGTCGTAGCGCTGGGGTATAGAAAGCCTGCCCTATGTGTGGACACGCACGTCCACAGGATTACCAACAGGATCGGGTATGTGAAGACGAGGACGCCTTTCGAGACCGAGATGGCGCTGAGAAAGTCGCTGCCGAAAAGGTACTGGATCATATACAACGACCTGCTCGTCGCCCTCGGACAGGCGATCTGCCATCCGGTGTCTCCGCGGTGCTCGGTGTGTCCTGTACAGGTCTATTGCCGAAAGGTCGGCGTCACGAGGAGCAGGTAGAAACGGCCGTAACGACGAAGACGACCTTGACGCGAGGGATGTGCGGTGCAAAGATCACTGACAGTGGCCCACTATCCTACGATAACCCGTACAAAGCTTACGAACGTTGTTATCAGGCAGAGGCTTTTCCGCATGTTGGATCATGCACGAGAAAACCCGATTATCTGGATCACAGGACCGCCGGGCTCGGGTAAAACGACCCTGGTGACAAGCTACAGCAGGAGCCGCAGACTCCCGGGCATCTGGTATTACATAGATGGAGGTGACGCCGATCCTGCGACCTTCTTTTACTATCTTAAGCTGGCGGTGGACAAGGCGGCAAAGAGATGTCATCGGCCTTGCCCGAATCAGCCCCGAATATCAGGCCGCGCTTCCGGCATTTGCCGGGAGATTCTTCAATCATCTCTTTGAAAGGTTTCCGTCCTCTTTCGCCGTCGTTTTCGACAACTACTCATCAGTCCATAATAGTAATGACATAGTTCCGTCATAACACAGCAGGGAAAAACCTTCCTGTAAGAGACTGTGGGCAGAGATATACGAGCTGGCTCTGGGACATCGTTGGATATGGTGCACCATCGCTTCACTATTCAGGACATTGTAGACGG
>JAJYLN010000013.1 GCA_021787665.1 bacterium | reverse complement strand
GTCATTGCATGGCTTGACCGCTTCCCACAGATTTATAACAATGACCCGCACAGTTCCCTGAAGTATGTGACCCCGCTTCAGGCGATCTCAGGGTTACAGGAGGTGATTGTAAACCAAAGAAAACAAAATCTGGTCTCTGCCCGTAAAATACGGTATGCTTACTGGCAGGAAAAAAGGACTACGGAAGGCGTGCAGAATGTAGTCTCAGAAGTAGTTACCCTGCACAAGTGAGGTCAATTTGGCAAAAAAAGCCCCCTTTGATTCACCATCTAACGCTATCGGATAAAGTCGTCAAGATATTTTACGGGCGTGTGCCTTATCGGCATCCGTCCGTTCGTATGTGAATACACGCTTCCATCTTGCATCAATAATCGCCACATCTGGTATGCCATTAACCCGAAAAATGCATTTGGAAACGGCACACCAGTAGAATCTGTCCTATTAAGGATCTCCAGAAGCAAGCCTGTTTAAATTCAGTATTTATGCGGTTCTGCCGTCACACCTCCTGTTTTTTCTGCATTGTTCACCCAAATGCATTGCAGTTGGGTGTTGCAGGTGCAACATACTGATCTATACGGTTAAATAAGTAGGTCAGCTTTGCTCTGAGTTTGCGTTTTATGACTGATATACGCAGGACTTTGTCCCTGCCGTCCCCTCCCAACTGACCGGGTATAACAAAGTATTTATACCGCAACGTCAAAAGCCGCTGTGTCTTTTCCTTGTTCTCGAGTATCTCGTGACGAAACAAGACAAACAGATTGTACAGCAATGCCCGGATAACCATCGCCGCCTCGGTTGCAAAAAACTGTTTCATCGAAAATCCACCCAGGGCAAAATCTTCCTTGAATTCCTTGATGATGTTCTCATCGTTCGCACGGAGGCGGCATTTCCGCCATACTACTTCGACTTCGTCTTCGAGATCCGTTACCCATACGCTATACCGGTAATCCCCGATCTCAGCCTCATCTTTAAATAACGACAGCGTCTTGCCCATCGCGTGCTCCCGACGTTTGATATTCTGTCGTATGGCAATGTAGCGCCGCGTTTTCGCTTCCTCGGTGTGCCGGAATTCAAACGATGTCCCAAAGATACCCTCATCTATCTGTGTCCACCCCTTCTGCATGTACAGCATTCTCTGTAACGGATGATACAGCCGCGCGGCTATGATGTAGTGCAATCCTTTCTCTTCAAGCTGTGCTATAAACTCCTTGGTGTAGAAGCCGCTGTCCGCTATGACTCCCGCTATCTTTATCTTGTCGCATACACGCTCATAGGCAGAACTGAAAAATCCTATGATGTTATTGTGCGAGATGACATCCCCGCTGCGGTTCCATAGGTGCACGATGTATTTGCTCCTGTTCAAGAATGCCAGAAGCGGGCTGTGACTCGCTCGCCCTTTCTTCTTCGGATTATACCCTCTCTTCGCTCCCTCCTGCTTCCCGTATCTTTCTAAAACCGTAGAATCAAACGTCAGCCAGTCCTCTAAAATCTTCCCCCATGGTATCAGCCCTGATAACCACTTCCACATCTTGTCCGATAATTCGTTCACCTTGTTCTGACTGTCTATCTTTTTGAATAGCCTCGTCAGCGTGCTCCCAGCAGCGGGCAGATAGAGCACGCCAAACAGTGCCGTCATTATCTGTCTACTCCCAAGGGTACATACTATGTGAAAACCTGCTCCCACCCGCATAGATCATCAACAGGTAGACAAGTATCTTGGCGTATATCCCCCTGCTATTCGGTGATATTTCCTGTACCGCTATGGCCTGCTCAATACATTCCCTGAACTTGATTTTCTCAAAAAATAAGGCGAGTAAACTGAACCCTCCGTATGCCGTCATTTCCTTGCCGGTGAACCTGATCTTTACCTTGTTAATTTCTACGCCTGTGCTATTCTCCCCCTGCATATTTCTGTTCTCCTTTCGTTTGGTCTCAAATGCCCGATAACCATTTGATTCTCTTATGAAAGGAGACTTTTTATTTCTACAGATTCTTTGCTAAATGCATTTTTCGGGTTAATGGCATCGTTGTTCTTTATGTAGATGGACGCGGTGAGAAGGCTGCCCGTAAGGGTCGCATTACCGACCTGGAACACGCCGGCTGTACCCGTGATATTGTTCTGGACGTAGGAAGGCGGGGTCACGTCTATCGAGTTCATGCGCAGGACGTGCGTATGGGCATCATACGCAATATCATAGGCAGCTACAGGCTTATTTGCCGGGGCCTGGTGAGTGTTGGGTGAAGTTACAGGAACAGAATACCAGAAGGCCAAGGAGCGGTATATCTAAACATCTATGTTCAAGCGTACCCATCGAACACCCCCCTTTTCGAGATTACCGGATGATGATTCGTTTTGTAGAATGCTTTTCAGGCTATGTCAAGATACCTGTTTCGGTTAGATTTTTACATGACTTGACAGGGATATTTCTTTAGGCCCCTATCCTATCGCTGATCTTAAAGAGGGAGAAATTTTTGACAAATATTCCTCCCTCTTTCGTGAAACTGTTTCATAATTACTTCCGGAGTTTCAGTTCCTGACCCCTCTCTCGAACCTCTTGGTCGAGAGGTGTCTCATGGTGTTAAGGGCAAGTACCTGTGCAAGGTCCTTTCTTGGATACACAACCCTCTTTATGATCGAAGGGATGGAATAAAATCTTTTATAGGCATAGACAAGGCCGTCCAGAAGCTGATCGGCCGATAGGTTCTTATGTTTGAATACGACGTGGTTTGCATCGTACTTCGACCAGTCCTTGTGCAACAGAAGGCCATCTTTGTCCATCTGTTCGAACAACTGGGTGCCAGGGAACGGGGTTAGGATATAGAAGTTTGCTCCATCGAGCCTATTGTCGATGCCGAAGTTCACCGTTCGATCGAAGACTGATTCATCGTCGTTCTCAAGCCCGAATATGAACGATCCAAATACCTTTATGCCTGTCGATTTTATCATTGCAATAGCTTCAGCATATTTATCTCCCCTATTGAATGATTTGTGAATAGACGCAAGATTTTCTGTAGAGATTGTCTCTATCCCCATGAAAAGCCATTCGCATCCGCTCTTCCGTGCAAGCTCAAGCAGTTCCGGATTCCTCGCAATGCGCATGTCGCCTTGACCTACCCATCTGACCTTTAGATCTTTCATTTTTTTGAACAGCTCTTTCGAGTGTTTGATATCGCCGTAGATATTGTCGTCTACGAACGCTATCCAACGGTCACCGATCATCTTGATCTCTGATATCGTGTCATCAATGGGCCTATGCCTGAACTTGTAACCCCAGAACTCTGTGACAGAACAATAGGTGCAGTTGTGCGGACAGCCCCTCGAGGTGAGGATGGGGTTGGGCATCGAATATGACCTCTTGTCGATCAGGTCCCTTCTGATAAGTCCAAGACCATCGAGCGACATCTGCATGGTGCCTTTATAAACCCTGTTCAGCCGACCGCTTATGAAATCGGACAGCACCGTGCTCCAGACATTCTCCACTTCACCGATCACGATGGCATCCGCATGGCCACTTGCCTCGTTAGGGAGCATAGAGACATGGATGCCGCCGAGTATGACTTTCGTGCCCTTCTGCCTGTAGATATCCGCGATCTCGTATGCCCTGTTTATTACCGCAGTCATTCCGGTAATGCCCACAATGTCCGGCGTATCGCTGAAGTCGATGTTCTCGATGTTCTCGTCTATAATCTTGATGTCGAAGTTGTCCGGTGTCAGACCTGCGATGATGGGCAGGTTGATCGGGACAAGCGACGCACTCCGTTTCCGATGCCTTGTATTTCTGTTCTTTGCCGGGGCAGGATAGATTAAATGTAGTTTGTATCGTCTGGAAATGGTACCATCTCTCTTGTTTGCTTCGTTACGCAATGATAGTTCCCGGAAATGGAAAAAGCAAGTCCAAAGCATCCCTGCCCCGATCGTGTGGATCACGTGCCCCTCGCACGAAAACGCTTGACTATTTACGTCCGTTCATTATGTTGATGCATTAATGGGCTGTTAGCTCAGTTGGTAGAGCAGCTGACTCTTAATCAGCGGGTCGCAGGTTCGATCCCTGCACAGCCCAGTTTGCTTTTCATACGTAAAACTCTTATATGACACACGTCTTTTCAAGGGTTCCGTTTCTTCATCGGGCACAGCGAAAGCCGTGATTGAAGAGCGCATAGGAAGGGGCACTGCCGTTGCGGTACGAGGTACGAAGCTTTGCTGGAATGAGATCGAACCAGGAGCCTCCGCGCAAAACGCGGAATTGTCCGCGATCGGGCCCTTGCGGGTTATGGTCGGGCGATTTGCTATAATAATCCGTACTGTACCAGTCGCTGCACCATTGCCATACATTGCCTGCCATATCCAGTACCCCATACGCGCTTGACCCCTGCGGATGGCTGCCTACAGCGCAGGTCGATTGCTGATTAAAACATGCCTTCGATGGGTCCCATGTATTGCCCCAGGGATATATTTTACCGTCTGTGCCCCGTGCTGCCTTTTCCCATTGAGCTTCTGAAGGTAAATGCTTGCCTTGCCATGTGCAGTAGGTAGTTGACTGGGTCCAGTCTACGCAAACAACAGGCTTATTACTTTCCTGAAGGGCCGGGCTTGCTGTCCCCTTCTTCCATCCTCCCGCCCAAATATAGCAGTCGTTCCAATGCGGCGGTGTACACCTGCCTGCATGTACACATCGGGAATAATCGCCAACCGTCACATCATTTCTATCTATGAAAAAGGCATTGAGGTATACCCGGTGATAGGGTTTCTCGCCATCAAAATCAAAACAGCTTTTATCGCTCGTGCTGCATCCCATCCGGAACCACCCAGCCGGTATATAGACCATGCCGGGTGGCGCCTTCACGACCGTGTGATATCCGTAGTACCAGACGCACAAGCCAAGCAATACGATGGCAACCACTGCACCGATACCGAGGAGCATAAGGCAGGTGCCCTTCTTTTTAGCCGTACCAGTGTCTGGATTCTGTGTCACGCTTTCACCGTAATGCATCATATAGAAAGTATGTAAGAAGTCAACAATTCCCCTGTCTCACTTCTTCCCACCTTCAAGATGGAACCTGTGCAGGAAGCGGTGAAAGACCGGGGCAAGGAGTATACCTGCGGCGACCAGGAAGATGATGCCGGAGAAGAGCGCATAGCATCCTGCGAATATCTTGCCCGCCGTGGTATGGATCGCGTTTACCGGCCCCATGCCACCGAGTATCATCGAGGCGTTCAGGAACGCATCGACCCAGTGAAGTCCCTCGGTAACATGGTACCCCAGCATCCCTATCGACAGGGCGACAACGGCCACCAGCAGCGCCAGCGCTCCGCTACGCAGGAGGCGTACCATGAATACGTCGACCGGGGCCAGCGGCTGGGTCTTATGCTCGTATCTCGGGAGCAGGCGTATCCGGCTCATGGCTTCTCCTGCCGTATCTCGGCCTTTGCTTTGGGAAGCGCATCCGGGTAACGTCTCTGCAGGTTTCGGATCTTTTCTTTTTCGAATGCCGTTAAAAGCTTCTTGAGAACGAGCTTACAGTCCATCTCCTGCTCCGACCAGCGCCGTCTACGAGAGCTCGGAGTCGAGCTGCCATTCTATCAGCGCAAGCCTGTTGACCTGGTTCGTGCCCTCGTATATCTGGGTAAGCCGCGCATCCCTCAACGTCTTCTCGATGCCGTACTCGTTCACATACCCGTAGTCGCCGACAAGCTCCATCGCCCTGTTACCGACCCGATATGCGGTATCGCTCGCAAAGACCTTGGCGCTCGCCGTAGCTCCCTGATAAGGAATAAACGACCGTGCTGCCTGCCATGTGATGCCTCGTGCTGCGGCAACGTCTATCATCATGTCCGCTACGGCAAGCTGGATGTCCTGATAATCCATGAGTCGCTTGCCCGCGAGAGAATGTGTCTTGCAAAAATCGATAGCCATCTCGAGTGCCCCTCTTGCAATGCCGAGGGATATGGCCGCAACACCAACGCGGGAATACGCAAGGACGTTGCGGTTTATCGCCCATCCACTGCGCACCCTGCCCAGGACTCTGCTGTTCGGGACGAAAACGTCCTCGAGAACCAGCTCCGATGCATCTGAGGCCCTCTGCCCCATCTTCTTCTCATGACGTCCCACGGAAAATCCTTTCATGTCCTTGTCGACAAGGAAACATGTCCAAGACTCGGCTCCTTCCCCTTTTATGGCGGCAAAGAGGGTTATGTATTTCGCAATACCTCCGTTGCTGATAAAGACCTTTCTGCCGTTGATAATATATCCGTTATCGACCGGCCGGGCGAATGTCGAAAGCCTCGCTTTCGCGGCACCATCCGAATCTTCAACATCGGAGCCGGCAGACGGCTCTGTTATCGCAAACGCAGCGAGACATAAGTCTCCGTATCTGTTGGCATAGGCAATCTTGCCCATCCACTTAAGATATTGGAACAGGTCTCCTGCAAGCATGATCGGCGCAACGCCGAGGTCGTGATCGAGTATCAACAGTCCAAGGCCGCCACACACGCTCGTCAGCTCTTCTGCCTTCAGGACGGCCGGAAAAGTCATATGATGGAGCAGTCCGTAGAAGCTCGCCGAGCCGATGGGCTTTACCATAAATTCGGACAGCAGCCCTGCCCTGCCAGCTTTTTTGAGGAGAGGGTACGGATCGAAATGACCGATATCACGGTCGACCCCAAGTGCTATCGGGACGAGATGTTCCCTGGCAAAGGCCCTGTACTTGCGTCTGAGACTACGATAAGAAGCAGGCAGCGTTTTCGTATCGTGCTCCCATGTGCTTATATTATAGGCGTTAACAAGCCATCGGCCGAGCGGCTTTAATGTCGAGATGGCATGCCTAAAGTCCGTCTGTATCATGACCATGCCTCCCGCGCATCCATGACGGTATGCTGGTGAGTAACAGATGGCCCGGCCATGCTTTTCAATGTCTGCCCGTCCCTCAGGCGCTTTTCCATGCCGTAGTCTTCCATATATCCATAGCCGCCGAATACCTGGAGGCAGTCCGTAATAGCCTGCACGCATCCCCGGGAGCCGATCCATTTCAGTGCTGCAGCATAGGGTACCAGCCCCTGTGGAGTGTCATTTGGGGTGTGCCCGGCTATGCCATCCAGCATAGACTCAATCGCGATGACCTGCATCTCTGACTCGGCGATCAGAAGTCTAATTGCAGGATGCCGTATGATGAGGTCTCCGCCCTGATATCTTTCGCGTGCATAGCTGAACGCCGATGCTATGGCACCCCTTGCTATTCCCGTCAGCACAGCAGTCATACCAACGAGGTTATAGGCATACATCAACTGCACGTAATTATTGTTGTCATCAGATGCAACATATTGTTTATCAATAGATATATTATCTATCTCTATAGTGTTTATCTCTACAGCCCTCATACCCATTTGTCCCTTGACCTTTGAAGTCTTAAGTCTATCGTCTGAAGCTGGGATGATTGTTGCAACCCATGTGTACGTATTACCTGACCTTGACGGGACAATCAGGACATACGAAGCCGTCTGACAAGCCTGGAGTTGGAATTTTTTGCTTCCCTCGATGACAAGACTTGTACCCTTCCATTCGCCCTTTATTGTAGCCCTTTTGAAAGCCGTCTCCGCGCTGCTCAGACAGGGCATGACGTGGAAGTCATCGAAGTCCGAAATGATACAGGCAAGCCTTCCGTTTCCGGTAAGACCGAACAGGTCTGCTGCAAGGCTTCCGAGGCCCGCGGCATGGAAACACGCCCCTATTCCTCCGCATGCCTCGGAAATGTGCTTCAAGAGGCCAACGGAAAGGCCCGGTCCGATTGACAGCGTCACCTTTCCCCATATTCCCATTTCAGCCCCGGGCCTTCCGTCACCGTGCTCGGCAAGCAGTCCGATCCTTGCACCTTCTGCCAGGACAGCGGCTACCTTTGATAGGTCGCCATCAGGCCCTGCTGCGGGGGAGAGCATGGGCTGAACTGTTTTCTTCGCGAATGCCGATGCAAGCGCCTCTATGGCCTTTTGCTCTTCGGTGCTCAGTATGCCCTTCCCGTCCCTATTACTGCTCATGCCTGCTCTCGGCCTCCGGCAGTATCGATTGAAAGTCCGGCATCCACCTCGTATCGATCGATTCCCTCGTCACGTCCCACGAGGCGAGCTCCTTCGCTATTCGATGGCTGCCGAGTTCCAGGGTAGAGACTCCTTTCTTCATAGTCCTCAGGTACATGCTCCTGGTCGCCACGACGGTCCTGAGAATCTTCCCGTCTTTCACGGTATAGGTCCTGAAGTCCCAGGAATAAGGTGACGGCTTCCTGCTGCCGAAAGCCTTCTTGTTAAGCCGGACCCTGAGTATGAGATCCCCTTTCTCCTCGAGAGTCATGGTCAGGGCGTTGTCGTCGTCCGCAAAAGTGATCTCTCCGATAAATTTGGGATAACCCCACACCTCCCTCCCGGCATCGTACGCGACTTTTGTCGTGACGGGCAGATGATGGACATAGAAGCCGAGCTTCTTATACCGCTTTTCCAGCAGCAGCGGCAGGCCCGGCAGCCTGATAAGCGGATCGAGTAAAACGGGGATCGTTATCCCAACCTCGTTGTAAGGCCCAACGGACGTGTCGCGGTATTCGAATGCCGCGATGGTAACGACGGATCTCCCCGGGAGGATCTCTGCGGGCTTCATATGACGGGAGGGAAGTATTCCTTTAACGAGCCTCGTGGGTGCCGTAAACGAGCTTGCGAAGGCAGACACGTCATAATACAATAGAGGCAACTGGATATCTCTTCCCGATAGCCTGACAGTCTGCTGCCGTATATGATTGAAGAAACTCCTGTCCATATGCCACCCCCTTTTTCTTTTTTACAGCAGCACTGCGGGGATGTCAATCAACCACTTTATTCAACCACTTTATTCCTCAAGTACGGCTATTGCCCTGTCCGGATAGTTGGTGAACAGCCCGTCGACGCCTGCCCTGACGACCTGCCGGACCAGATCATCGTTGTTTACCGTATAGACATTGACGTCGAGACCGGCTCCGTGCAAGTCGTGTACGATCTTTGTAGCAGCGCTGGTGTACGAGGTATTTACTGCGTACGCGCATAGGTCCCTGGCCGTCTTCAGAGAGGATGCCACCGCATGGTCATTCGATAGATCGTCTACCAGCACTGCCATCCGTATCGCCGGAGACAGGCCCCGCACCTGTCGCAGCGCCTCTCTGTTGAAAGAGGAGATCACGACGTCATGCCGCAGGTCGTGTGCCTCTACAAGCTCCAGGACCCGTGCACAGAGTTCCCGGAGGATGACTGGGTCTTCCGCTTGTGACTTCAGCTCTATGTTCATGGCGATTTTGTGCCCTATAGCATCGAGCACTTCACTGAGCAGAGGTATAGGGGTATCCGGGAAGATGATTTTCTTGAGATCTTTTGCTGTCAGAGCGGATACGCTCCTTTCGATATGGAGCAGCCTACCCAGATCGAAGTCATGGAACACCACGACTTCGCCATCGTGCATGAGCTGGACGTCGAACTCGACGGCGTCCGCCTTCATCGTGATGGCAAGCTCGAATGACGGTATGGTGTTCTCGATCGCATAGCCGGAGGCACCGCGGTGTGCGTAGACGATCGGCCTTTTCATGCGAAAAGCCCCTCCACAAACGCGACACGGTCGAACGGCATAAAATCGTCGATACCTTCGCCGGTGCCTATGGCCACCACCGGCAGCCCGAGTTCGTCGCATATGGTAAAAATGATGCCCGCCTTCGCGGTACCATCGAGCTTCGTTATGATGATGCCGTCGATGCCGATGTGCTCGTTGAAGAGCTTCGCCTGCTGGAACGAGTTCTTCCCTATGGTCGCGTCCAGGATAAGGTATGTCGCCAGCCGGTCACCGGCCAGGGCCCTGGTCATGACCGTCTTAATCTTCCTGAGCTCGTTGATGAGGTTGATATTCGTGTGCAGCCTCCCCGCCGTGTCACCGATAACGACATCCCGGGACCTGTGCTTGTAGGCCATCACGGCATCGTGTATGACCGATGCCGGGTCAACCCCGGGGCTTGCCTTCACGATATCCATACCGGCCCGCTCTGCCAGAATAGCGATCTGGTCTATGGCAGCGGCCCGGTAGGTGTCCCCTGCACCGACGACCACGCTATATCCGCGTCCCCTGTACCATCTGCCGAGCTTGGCTATCGTGGTGGTCTTGCCGGAGCCATTAATGCCAATCATAAGGATACCGCACGCCGGCTCACACAGGGGGGCCGAAAGCAGTATGTGCTTCATCCTGTCCTTCAGAATCGTACGGAGATCCGTTCCCGGGACATCGGGCTTTGCCATCAGTTTCTCTATGACTCCGATGCCCATGTCCATCGACAGCATTTCCTCGGCAGCGCGTTCCCGGTCGACTATAGCCGTGCCGTCCTTTGCGGACAGTCCGGTAACAAGGGACGCCAGTCTTGCAATAAAACTGCTCATCGGTGATGGGGCAGCTCTGACGAGGAAGCCTTTGGCGCGGCACACCTGATACCTGCTTCCATGGTCAAGCAGGTTCTTTCTGGAGCTTCACGGATAAGATCTTTGAGACGCCGGGTTCCTCCATGGTGATTCCGTAGATGACGTCCGCAATCTCGATGCTCCGCTTGTTGTGGGTTATGAGGATGAACTGTGTATGCGCTGACAGTTCCTTGATGAGGGCATTGAGCTTCGAAACGCTCGCATCGTCCAGGGGCGCGTCGATCTCGTCGAGCAGGGCGAACGGGCTTGGTCTGACCATGAAGACGGATATCAGAAGGGCGACCGCTGAGAGTGCCTTCTCGCCGCCCGAGAGGAGGCTTATATTCTGGAGCCTCTTGCCCTGTGGCTGGATAACGATCTCCATGCCGCTCTCGAGGAGGTCCTGCTCGTCCGTCAGGATCAGCTCTCCTTTCCCCCCTTCGAATAGCTTGGGCACTACCTTCTTGAAGTTCTCGTTCACCTTGTCGAAGACCTCTCGGAACAGCTTCCGCGATTCTTTGTTGATGGACTGTATTACCTTCTTGAGGTCCTCAATGGCCTTCTCGAGGTCCTGCCTGTGTTTCTCGTAGAAGTCGACCCTGCCCTGCAGCTCCTCGTGCTCGTTTATGGCGCCGACGTTCACATCACCCATCCTCGCTATCCGTTCCGAGAGCAGCGCAAGCCTCTCCCTCCCCTGTGCCATTGCCTCTTCAGACAGAAGGCCGGCCTCATGCTGCTCGAGGTTGGCGCCGTACTTGTCCTTCGAGGTATCGTTACAGTAGCCCGATTTCATCGTCAGCTCGGAGACCTCGACGGCAAGGCCAGATTCCCGTTCCTTGAGAACCGAGGCATCCTTCTCGAGCTGCTTTATCTCCTGTTCTATATCCGTTGACTCTTTGAGCTCCTTATCGTAGAATACCTTGGCGTCATTGATTGCGCCCTGTATCCTCTGTATCTCTTCGCTCATCGCGGCAAGACTGCCTCCGGCCGCTACGGCTTCCTCCTCCATGGTCCTGATCCTGCCGCTGTTGCCCTCGTACTCCCGCTCGAGCGATGATATCTGGCCTGTGACGCCCTCGTGCTCCGTATGCATCCTCTTTATGTCGGATGACCGGGCACTGAGTCTCTCTTTTGCCCCGGCGACCTTTGCGTTGCACACGGCGATGGCGTCCTTTCTATCCTCGAGCAGCGACTCCGCGTCCGAAAGCTCATTCTTCAATCCGTCCATGACGCTGGCGTTCGTTCCTTTGTCTTCCTCGTATACCGCTCTCTTTTCTCTCAGATCGCCCGCCTCCTCGTATAACTCGGCTGTGCTCTTTTTCAGCTCTTCCTCCTCCATCCTGAGCGTGAGAAGCGACTTCTCGTTATCGCCAATCTGCTCTTCGATGTTCTGGAGCCGCGTCCTGATGCTCGACTGCTGCTTCTCCAGCTCCTGCTTGACGTCGTTGTACTCCGCCAGCTTGAGGTTGAGTGCACTAATTTTTCCGGCTCTGTCTGCTCTTTCTGCCTCGTACTTCCCTATCTTTTCCGACAGTCCGCTGATCTCCAGCTCCAACCGCTCCAGCTCGCTCCGTCTGTCGAGTATACCTCCCCTGATGGCACCCTCGGACCCTCCGTAGATGATGCCGGGCTTTACGATATCCCCGGCCATAGTCACTGCGATCCCGCCCGCGTCGGTCACGGCTGTGGCGTCCTTAAGCGACGGGACGATAGAGACATTTTCGAGGAGCGCCCTGAATACGGGCTGGAGCGCGCTGTCTCTGACATCGACGACATCGAGCGCAGGGATGCCGTGGTGTTCTGTAACCCGTTGGGTCTCCTGAAAGTCGGATCGTACGAGGAAGACGGCCCTGCCTTTGTCCTGTGTCCGCAGGACATCGATTATCTCCTCTGCCGTGCGATGGTCCTGGACGACCAGTCCCTGGACAATATCGCCCAGTACTGCCTGCACGGCAAGCTCGTACCCTGACTTCACATCCATATAGTCGGCAACGACCCTGTCGATATGAAACAAGTCTGTCTGTTTCAGGACGAAGCGTGCCCCGTCGGAATACCCCTCGAGGTTTTTCATCAGGTCCGTGAGGGTGCTGTGTCTCGATCGCGTGCTCTCGTATGCCTTCTTCGCCTGTTCCAGGGTTTCCGTAAGGGCGAGCTGCTCACCCTCGAGTACCGCGAGCTGCTCACCGGCAAGGGTTGCATAGTCGCCGGCCTCTTTTATCCGTAGCGCGTCGCGTGACTCCTGCTTCCCGAGGCTCTCCTTCTCTTCCCCCATCACGGCCATCTTCTGCCCGACCTGGGCGCTGTCGTGAGACAGCTTCTCTATCCGGTGCGCCGTGTTCTCGAGGTCGTGCTCTATCGAGACTATCTGGTTGTCGATCTGTGCAATCGTCCTTGCCCTGCTGAATTCGTTGTCCCTTTCCTCCTCTATCTTTTTCTTGATGGAGTCTATCCTCTCGACGAGGCCGCTCTTTCCGTTCTCGTATTCATTGAGCGTCTCGTTCAGCGAGCGTACCTCCCTTTGCTCTTCATCAAGCCTGCCGACCTCAACGGCGATCTGCTCCTTGAGAGATGCCTCCTTTCCAACAAGCTCATCCCTGAACATACGGTTCCTCTCGTTCTGTATCTGGAGCTCTTCTCTGAGCTTTTTCGACGATTCGATCTTCTCCTGCAGCAGCATCGTCTCCGAGGAAAGGCTGTTACTCCTGTTCTGTTTTTCTGTAATGTCCGCCCATTGCCTGTCGAGCCTGTCCTTGAAACGCTGCTGATCAGCATACCTCGAGGCCGCACGGGAAGAGAGTTTCGCGGCTTCGAACCTTGCCTGTTCGAGGGTGGCCTTCTTCTCCGCGAGCGTTGATACGAACCGCTCGTATTCCGTCTTCAGGATGCCGAGGTCCAGACTCCGGTATTCCTCCTTCAGTGACTTATACTCCTGGGCTACCTTTACCTGTTTGTTGACCTGGCTCAACTGTCTTTTAATTTCAGACAGCAAATCGGATATCCTCGCCACGTTGGCCCTGGTCAGCTCAATCTTGTCGAGTGCCAGCTTCTTTCTGCTCTTGTACTTCAGGATGCCCGCGGCGTCTTCAATAACGTACCTCCTGACCTCCGGCTTTGCATCTATAATCTCGCCTATCTGTCCCTGCTCTATTATCGAGAAGGCCTTCGCGCTGATGCCGATGTCCATCAAAAACTCGAGGACATCCCTCAGCCTCTTGGCGTCTTTGTTGAGGTAATATTCGCTCTCCTGTCCTCTGAACATCCTCCTGGTAACCGCCACCTCCGAGAAGGAAGCGTAGGACGATGCCTCACCCGCACCGTTGCTCGAGAAGATCAGAGAGACATCTGCCATACCGGTAGACTTCCTGTGCTCGGACCCGTTGAATATGAGGTCAGCCATCTGGTTGGCCCGGAGCTGTCGCGTGCTCTGCTCGCCCATGCACCACTTTACCGCATCGACAATGTTGCTCTTCCCGCTGCCGTTGGGCCCTACGATGGCCACTATCGGGTATTCAAAATTGAATCGCACGGGTTCTACAAAGGTCTTAAAGCCCTGGATCTCAAGCCTCTTTAACTGCATCGTCACCATCCATCCTACATGAGATTTCTTAATTTGTTTTTTGCTGCGCTTTCCATATCGCCGGGAAGACCTAAGTTTATCGCCTTCATGAGGGCAGCCTTTGCCCTGTGCGGCTCGTTGAGATTTGCCAGCATCATCCCCACCTTGAAATAGGCGCTCGCAGGGTTGCTGCTGAGGCGTGTCGCATCGCGGTATTCTGCCAGTGCTTTCTCGTACATACCGTTATACTCGTACACCGTACCCAGGGCATAGTGCGCATCACCGTCCTGCGGGCTCAGCCTCACGGCCTTCTCGTAGTATTGCTGTGCCCTTTGCATGTTTCCCTGCTGGTACGAGATACTGCCCATGCCGATCAGGGCATCCGGAAAATCGTGGGACAATGTGAGAGCCTCGGTAAACTCTCTTCTCGCTTCATCGGTCTTTCCTATATAGTTATACGCCGTGCCGAGCTTACTGTGGATCTCTGCGTTCTTCGGTGCACTTTTCAGGGCCTGCTTCAGATAAGCTATGGCCGAGAATGTCTCCTTGTTCGTATAGTAGTAGTTCGCCAGTGCAAGCATATAAGTGGGATTATTCGGCGCATACTTGATCGCATTCTTCAGATCGTTGACGGCAGCGAGATCGTTCCGACCCGCGACGTTCATGAGTCCCCTCTGGTAATAGGCGTCGGCCATCGCACTGTCGGCGTCCAATGCCTTCGAGTACTCATCGATGGCGGACTGTATGTTACCCATATCCCGGTATACATTGCCGAGACAGTAGTGGTACAGGGCATTGTTCGGACTCAGCTTTATGGCGCCGTCAAGATACGTGACCGCCTCCGTAAACATTTTGCCCGCTTTATATGCCTGTGCGAGCCTGTACTGTACCTCGGCGTCGTAGGGCATGAGAGAGATGGCGGTGGTATATGACCTGATGGCATCGCTGAGTTTCTGCTCGTGAAGGTAGACGTTCCCCAGCACCTCATAGGCGTAGGGGAAGTTGTTGGTGCCCGATAGCGCCTCCTTCGCGTACTTTTCCGCCTCCGGATACTTTCCGGTCCTGTCCAGCATGTCCGCCATGTACGCATAGCTATCTGTCGCAGCAGGCGATATCTGCAGAGCGGCGGTCAACTGCTGTATCGCGTCTTTATAGTCGCCGGTATCACCCAGCACCACGCCGTACTCCGTATGGAGCGGCGCATAGTCAGGAAACCTCCCGACGGCATTCGAGAGTATGGCCAAGGCCTTCTTATAGTCGCCCTTTTCTCTCAGCAATCTCCCGTCCAGCACGATGAATGCAGGGCTGTCGGGCGATAGTTTGACCGCCTTCTCGATAACGTCCAGGGCGATATCGAGCTCACCGTTTTTCTCCCGTGCTCGCGAAAGCCCGTACAGTGCCCGAGGATTGTCGCCCTGTATCCTCAAACCGTCCGAATAGCTCGCAATAGCGAGCACATACTTGTGATCGAGGTAATATGCGTGTGCAAGTCTGAATCTCGCTTCTGCCGAGCTGCTGTCCGACGATACCGCTGTCTGGTACTGGGTCTCCGCATCGCTCAGGTTACCCCCATGGAGATACGCGTTGCCGAGGGCAAGGTATGCCGCCGTCGTTCGCCGGCTCTGGATGGATGACTTGAATGCATCTATGGCGGCTCGATAGTCGTTATCGAACAATTCCAGCTTGCCCATTTCAAGGTACACCCGTGCACGGTCGTAGTCGTCGATCTCATGCGCGCCCTTGGCCACCATAGTGTTGAGCGCAGCAATGGACTGCTGGACCGTGTTCGTGGTGTTCGTCTCGAGCTCTGCTTCTTGTATTCCTGCGGCAGTATTATACGGGTCTCTGCCCAGAATACCCTCGAGGATTTCGATGGCATGGGGGGCATCTTGCTGCTGCCGGTATACCTCGGCGAGGAGAAGCTGTGCCTTTGTCATAGCCGGATCGAGCGCGATCACCTGCGTGAGGTCCGAGGCGGTGGCGGTCAGTGTCGCTCCCTGACTGAAGCCGATGTACGCCCTGTAGTACAGTGCTTCCGGGAGCTTCGGCGATTTTTCGAGCGCCATCCGGATCTTGTCCGATGCGACGGAGAGGTCATCGTTCGCAATGGCTACCATACCCTGCAGTAGATCATACTCCGCATCGTCATGCATGAGCGATCCGATCCTTGTAACGAGCCTGGCGCTGTCCTTTATCCGTACACCGGTTTTGTCTATGTCTTTCAGCATCGCGTAGTCCTTGACGATGCCGACGAACGCACCGGTAAGGCGATGATCTGTTGCTGCGGCCTTCTCATAGAGGCCCAGGGACTTCCGATAGGCGTATACGGTGTCCTCCTGATACAGCGCATCGGCCTCTTTCAGCATATGCCGGGCCTGGTCCTTTGCCCTGTCCGAGACAGGGAAAAAGCTGTACGTCATAAGGGTCAGCTTGTTGAAGTCCGGGTGTGCCGGGCTGTATTCGACGAGGTAATAGTAGATTCCCAGCAGCATCAGGATGACGACAAGGAGGCCCGCACCTGCCGCGATAAGAACCTTCATCAGGTGCCCGTGGTATACCGGCACCGCTTCTTCCGTCTCCTGAAACAGACTCTCCGTGGCCTGCGGCACTTCCGGAATGACCGAGGTCTCGTCCGTCAACAAGGAATGTTCTGTGGCCTGATGCTCCTGCTGGACTCCAGCCTCATGGGCGCTTGACGCCGTTGCCTCGTTGTCCTTCAGCATCTCCGGCATCGTATCTTCCATCGGGACCGTCTCTCCGGACAGATCGTCCTGGCCGGGGACACCGAGGGTATCGTCGATCTTCGTAGACTCGAGCCAACCCGTTTCCTGCTGCCCTGCTGGTTCGCCGCCGCCCTGGACTTCGTCTGTACCGGACCGACCCTCCTCGGTGCCCTTGAGATCGTCCATGGTGAACTCCTCGAAGCCCTCTATAATGCCCTCGTCCTTATGCGGTGACTCTGCCCCGGCCGCACCACTCCCGGGCGATGGTGCAGGGGCATCCTGCTGCACGGGTGCCGACATGGACTCATCCATGGGCGCCGGCTGCTTTTCGTCAGTCTTTGCGGTATCGAGAGAAGAGAATATATCTCCCAACTCAGACCCTTCATGTTCGGGAGCTGGCTCTTGCTGCTGGGGTGGTGCCTTCGTTTCCCGAGGGATCTCCGCCTCTTTCAGTGACTCATTGGGCATACCCTTCAGCAGTGCCTCCTGTGCCGCTTCCAAGCCTCCTTCCGGCGCTTCTTGCTGCTCCGGCATCTGCGGGGCGGCCGTTCCTGCGGCCTCCGGAGGCTTTGTCTCGGTCAGAATGGGCGCCCCGGCATGCTCGTTCCCACCAGCCTCTGCGGGCAGCGCTACCGTGTTCTCGTGTCCGCATTTCTTGCATGCAAACTTATAGTCCTGGGCCTTAAGCTGCGCCTCGGTAAACATGTACATCGTCTTACAGTTTTCACACCTGAGGATCATGTCATCTCTCCTGAACAATCTTTCTGGAATTCTTCAGCATCACGTCGAAATCTTTATCCGTCAGTCCGGCACCCTGTACGATCTTCAGTGCCCGGTCGTAGTCCATGAGATCCCGGTCCGTATGGGCATCCGAATCGAACACGAGACCGGCACCCGTTTTCCGGGCGACCGCTGCCACATGTCCGTTCGTGAAGCTGTGCCCGCATCTGCCGCTAATCTCGAGGAAGACCCCTTTTTTCGCTGCAAGCTCGGCCTCGCGTATCGTGATAAGGCCCGGGTGTGCAATAATGTCCGCACGCCCTTCTATGCCGGAGAGGTTGGTCTTCTGCTCCACGGGCTCCACAATGGTCTCCCCGTGGACGACAACGACCGCAGCGCCGGCCTTTCTCGATAACTCGATAAGCCTGGGGACATCAACGGCCGGGACATGGGTTATCTCTACGCCTGCAAGAACCCGTATGCCCTTTTTTCTTCCTGACAACTCCCGCGCAGCGGCCTTCACATGTTCTATGATGAACCGGTAGTTCGAAAAATCGACGTGGTCGGTAATCGCCAGCGTTCCTATGCCGATGACCTCTGCCCTCCGGACAAGCTCCGAGGGTACCAGATCTCCATCGCTGAAGAAAGAATGCGTGTGGAGGTCTATCATATGCTGATGACCTTCCTCAGGAGTGCAGGGATGACATTCATGCTGTCCGCAGAGTCCTTGTCGAAGACGAACACGGGGTCTTCGTTGCCGGCTGCTAGGAGCTTGCGCAGTGTCGGTACGGTCTTGCCCTTCGATTCGACCTGGTCCGGTGTCACAAACACATAGGCAACGGGCAGGCTCCTCGCCTCTCTGAACTTGTTCACGGCGTTCAGGAAGGGACCGAGGATGTCTTTCGACCCTTTATCGAAGACAATGACGGCACCTACGGTGCTGTTGGACAGCGCTAGCCATAGGGGGCCGTACTCGATCAGCGGCGGCACCGAGAGAATCTCGATACCGAGGAGCTCCGTAAGGGTCAGCATGCCCACCTCTCCGAAGAACACATCGTCCCGGTTCGCTATCGCAAAAGAGCTGTTCAGGACAAACCGGGGCATACTGTTGATACCGTTTACGAAGGTCTTGAGCGAGTTGTAGTTTGCCGAGAGGACTATTATCCTTCCCCGGTGTGATTCGAGTTTCGTGTGTTTGTTGACCGAAACGATCTCCAGGAGCTTGAAGACCTCTTCGTTTGCGAGGATACCGGCACCGGTCGTACCTTGCTTCGGTTGCGCCTGCTTTATGATCTCGATGATGCCCTTCTCGATAAGCGCCACGAGAACACGCAGGACATCGTAGTCCGGGAAGGTACAGTTGTCCACGATGTCCTCGACCTTGTCGTAGAATTCGAGCAACAGGAGCACCTCCTGGGTTATCGTCCTTACCTGCTTGGGCAGCTCGGACAGCTTTTTCTTCAGCTTCACCCTGGACTCCATGGACGGCAGGATGTTCTTGTTTTTCTTCGTCTCGTCGATGTGTCTCATGCCCTCCATGAGGAGAGATTCTGTCGTCGACGTAATCCGCGTCGGGGTCAGGGCACGATGCGGTATGAACTCGAACTTGCCGTTCCTGACGGCGAGCAGCCGGTAGAACGCCTTCACGCCCTCGACCTTCTCGAAGGTCGCATTGATGATGCCGCCCTCCTGCAGGTAGATGAACCCGTTCCCCTTGTCCGAGTATATCGTAATCGTACCGTCCTTCTTGTTCATGCTGAAGATCTGTATCAGGTCCACCAGCGATATCTGCGAGAGGTTGCCCTCTATCTCCTTGTTCTCCCGGGACAGCTCAATGGCCTTCTGTCTTTTCTGATAGATAGCAGACATGGTATTGATGAGCGCATCAATACGGAAAGGCTTCGTGATGACCTTCTCTCCCATCGCGCTAACGGACTTAATTTGTTCGGGCGTGCCCATGAATATGCACGCCAGCTTGTCCGTCCTGGGGTTCGTGCTGATAATGTCCCTGAGTTTCTCCGTATCTATTATCGGGAGTTCCATCCCGAGGAGTATGATGTCCGGGAGCTGCTCTATGATGAGCTCGAGTGCCTTTACCCCGTTCAGAGCCGAGGAGACCGTGTACCCCTGTGCCTTGAGAGCATCCTTGATCAGAACGATGGACTTCTGATCGGTATCGGCTATGAAAATTTTACCCTTGGTCCTTACCATATTTCATATCTGTCTTTGTAAAAAGTATTTCTCCTGCAGGACTGCGATGAGCTCTTCGACGATCATCGGGTCGCTCGTATGGAAGACGGGGAACTGCCGGTCCTTTATCTCTCCGGTAATGAGACCGTAGGCGTACTCTTCGTTCAGGTTAAAAACGAAATACCTGCCGCCGATCTCCTCGTTGATGATCATGATGGGAGCATAGGAGATGTCTATGAATTCGTTGTTGGTCTTCTTGCCGAGCAGGTAGAACTTCGTGTTCGAGCTGTACAGCTTGTACTGCTCCTTGATGATCCTCACCTCGTTCGTTACGGAAGGCATGCCGAGGAACATGAGTCCCCGCATAAAGGGCCTCGCGAGCATATCGCCGGAAAGCAGGTTTATGATCTCCATGAGGTGTTCCTTCGTCGTCGTGAAGATGGCAGTCGTCACCTCACCCCCGTTTTGCATGGGCTTGTTGAATATCTTCAGGATGTTGTCAGAGAAATCCATGAATCCGAGGGACTCTATGGACGCGATCTCCTTCAGCCTGCCGCTCCTCGATCGCTTCGCCATCTCGTAGGCCTTGGCGAGGAGCGTTTGCGCGGTCGTGCCGTCGTTCGGATAGGTCGACGAGCCTATGACCATCTCGACGTGTTTCGTGATCGAGCCGTCCGTGACATAGAGCGTGTGCTTCAACTGATTCTTGATCCTCCGCATGGTTATTATCGATCCGAAGTAGTCCGTGTCCGGCAGAAACAGGTTGAGCATGTTCGCATGCTCGGAGATCGAGAGGGTGTCTGCGTCCCGTATGACCTCGTTTATCAGGCTCGTTATCTTCACGAACACCTCGTCCAGGTACGATTTGCTGAACGCCTCCATGAGCTCCCGGTAGTTCTCCACGGATATCACCGCAATAGAGAACATGCTGTGCATCCGGTGCGATCGCTTGATCTCGTTCTCGGTATACTCGAGAAAGTACCGGAAACTGTACGCGGGCAGGTTGTCAGCCCTGAGGGTGTCGGTGACCTTCTGTGATAGCTTTATCGCGTTGGATATCGCGATCCCGCCGAAGGTGGCGAGCGTCCTTGCCACTCTCGTGTCCTGGATGGAAAACGTCGAGCCCTTCTTCTTGAGCCTTAGCATAGCATACACGCCACCGTCCTGCCCCTGGATGAGGAGGTACATCAGTTCATCGCTGTCCGTAACGAGATGGCCATCCTTCAGCGCTGATCGGTACCGGAAGGTCTTCCAGTTGATCGAGATTTGCTCCTCGTAAGGCTCCGTCTCGTAGCCGAACGAGTGGACCAGGCTCATGGTATCATCGCTGGTCCTGAACCACAACATGGCCCGCTCAAGCTTCAGTTCCACGACAACCGCATCGATCAGCTTCTTCAGGACGCCGTCGGTGCTGCTCTGAGAAAGGATATCGCTCGATCTCTTGTAAACCTCGAGCAGGATAAGATACTCCATGCCCTCCTTCGCGAGCTTCTCCTTCTCTATGAAGAGCCGTCTCTGCGCAATCATGTTCGTCACGATATGCAGGAACTTGCTGTCGTCGAACGGCTTCTTTATGTAGGTGTAGTGCAGTGAGCCGTCGGGCATGAAGGATCGTGCGGCGGCACTACTCTGGGCAGTCACGACGAGCATCTCCGGGAGGTAGCGCACGGATTTCACCTTCTCGATCAGCGATCCCATCTGTCCCTCATGGATACCCGGCTCAACGATGACGAGATCGAACTTTGCCATGTCCGTGTTCGGGAGTTCGTAGCCTGCCGGGGTAAAAACCTCGTACCCTACACCGGAGAGCAAATCGTGGTAGAGCTCCCGGTAAAACCTGTCTTTGTCTATGACGAGTATGTTTCCGTTATTCATAGCCGTAGCTCATGACACCTACATCTTGTACTTTCCGAAATCGGCATGGGTGAACTGTTTGAGGATCTCATCGTACTTCTTCTTTTTGTCTTCCGTGTCGGCTATGCCCGTTGCTGCTATGATCGACTCCAGAGACTTGTCGATCACCGTCTTTTCCACGTATATGGCCACTGCCGTCTTCAGTGCCACGGCTATTGCATCGGAGGGACGCGTGTCTATCCTGAGCTCCCTGGCACCTGCCTTCAGGGATAGCACGGCATAATAGGTGTTGTCTTTCAACTCCATGATCTCAACCTTTGTTGGACGGATTCCCATCGTGTCCAATATACTGCGTATGAGGTCATGCGTGTTCGGCCGCGGAGCCTTTATGCCTTCGAGTTCCATCATGATTGAGCTGGCCTCGGTAACGCCGATCCATATAGGCAGCGTATACTTGTTCTCGCTGTCGCGCAGGATAACGATGGGTGTCGAATTGACCGGGTCGATCATGACGCCCACGACCCTCATCTCAATGAACATCCCGGCCCTCCCTGTTCATGCATCTGCCATATAAAGCATTATCGGAATAATCTCCAATCACGATGTCAGCCACAGCGCCCTTGTCAGCGACACCCTCGAAGTTCACGATCCTCCCCTGTGAAGTCCTGCCCTGCATTCTGCCCTGTCTCTTGCTGTTTCCTTCTACGAGTACCCGCTGCGTCGTTCCGACCAGTGAAGCATAGATGTACCGTGTCAGCCCGAGTTGTACGGACTGGAGGTCCCTGAGCCTCCGCGCTATGACGTCCGGCTGAACTTTATCCTCCAGTTTGCTCGCCCTTGCGAGCGGTCTATCGGAATATTTGAACGAGAATATGTTATCATACCCTGCATTTTTTACAAACAGAACGGTGTCCCGGTGGTCGTCCTCGGTCTCCGAGGGAAAGCCCACGATGAAGTCCGATGTAACGGCGATGTCCGGCACAGCCTTCCGCAGCTTCCCGAGGCTGTTCATGTACGCCTGCGTCGTATACCCCCTTGCCATGAGCCGCAGTACCCTGTCGCTGCCGGACTGGACCGGCAGATGCATGTGCCGGCATACCTTGCCGAAGTCTGCAAACGCCGCTATCAGCCTTTCGTCCAGGTCCTTGGGGTGTGAGGTAATAAATCGTATACGCTCGAGCCCACGTATGTCGTTCAGCAGGGAGAGCAGATAGTACAGCGTCATGTCCCTGCCCTCCGAGGCGTCCCTGTACGAGGTTACGTTCTGTCCCAGCAGGGTGACTTCCCTGACCCCTGAGCCCACGAGCGCCTCCACCTCGTCTATGATCTCCCTGGCCCTTCTACTGACCTCTCTGCCGCGGAGGTACGGGACCGTGCAGTACGTACAGAAATGGTCGCATCCTTCCATGATGGTCACATAGGCCTTTACACCGCCGAAGTTTTTCACAGGACTCCTGAACCGGTCCTGCCCGCCGTATGGCTCCACAGCGACGGAACTGCCCGCCAGCCCGGCCGTGTCCAGGAGCTCGTCTATCATATGTACCCGGGAGGGCCCCAGGACGACATCGATGCCCTCGAACCTGGACAGTATTGCCTCTCCTTCCTGCTGCGCCACGCAGCCGCTGAAGACGATGCGCATACCGGGCCTTCTTTTTTTCAGTTCGACGTACCTGCCGATGCTCGAATAAGCCTTCTGCTCGGCCTTGCCTCTCACGCTGCACGTGTTCACGATGACGACGCCCGCGTCTTCCGGCCTATCGGTCCGTAGGTAACCCCTGCCGGAGAGGATCGCGAGCATACGCTCAGAGTCGTGCTCGTTCATCTGGCACCCGTATGTCTCGACATAGACCTTCTTCATACTTAAAAAGTGTAATAGTGAAGCTGAATATTGTCAAATAGACTCATAAAATCTTCTCAGGGAAGAAGTGGCCTGCATTTCAAAGTCATTTCCACGACATTTTGCACGAACGTGTGACACCAGGCCGGGACAATTTTCAAGTTTATTTTATACCGGTGCATGATCGAAAACTTGACGCGTATTGAGAAACAGACTATCAGTACACCATTTTTATGCTTCGACACAAGACTCGCGTATGCAGGAAAAAAAGAAGTCTTTATACTGTTGCCATAGTCCAGTTTGTGGTAGATAGACGATATGCTGAACATTGGCCGTATACCGATCCAGGGTACCCTCGTGATGGCGCCCATCGCCGGCTACACGGACAGCCCCTTCAGGAGGCTCGTCCGGGAGGCAGGCGCAGGACTCGTCTACACAGAGCTCGTAAGTTCTGAAGCGCTCGTACGCAGGAACGTGAAAACCATGGCACTCATGAGGCATTCCCCGGAGGAGAGGCCGCTCAGCGTACAACTCCTCGGCAAAGACCCCGGCACGCTCGCCTGGGCCGCAGTGGCAGCCGTGGACGCCGGTGCGGACATCGTGGATCTCAACCTCGGTTGTCCGGCGCACAAGGTCGTCACCCATGGCTCCGGTGCCGCGCTTTTGAAGTCACCGGAACTCGTCAAGGAGATCATTACCGAGATGAGGAAGTCCGTAGCTGTGCCTCTCACCATCAAAACGAGAACGGGTTGGGACGAGGGCTCAAAGAACCTCCTCAGGATCGTGGAGATAGCCAACGAGTGCGGCATCGATGCTGTTGCTATACACCTCAGGACGAAGACACAGGGCTTCAAAAAGGGGATCGATATGAAGAGCCTCACCGATGCGGTGAGATTCTCCCGCATCCCGGTCATAGGCAACGGGGACATCGCCACGCCGCAGGACGCAAAAGCCATGATGGAGACATCGGGCTGCGCCGGGGTCATGATAGGCCGTGGCGCCCTGGGTGTACCGTGGATATTCAGGCTGACGGGCGACTACTTGCAGAACGGCCAGCTCGAACTGCCATCGCTCCGGAAGGTACGGGACACCATGCTCAGACACTTGGAACTCATGGTCGGCCTCTACGGCGAAGCCAAGGGCGTACGGCTCTTCAGGAAGCACCTCGTGCATTACTCCAGAGGCGGGCCCTTGTCTCCCCTGTCCGGCGCACGGTACAGCTCAGACTTCAGGGCTAAAGCTGTAATAGTTGACAAACACCGTGATCTCGTAAAGCTAATAGAGAGGTACTTCGATTTTTTGATGGAGAGCCGATCGTGTATAGAATAAAGGTATTGGTCCTTTCGAAATATGAGCCGACCACCGTATTTCTCAAGGCGATAAAGAAGGTCGGCCTGGCCTACCGCGTGGCCAAGGACTGCGACTCCGCAATCGGGCTCGTGCACAAGAAGGCCTATAAGCTGGTGTGCATCGAGACGTGCGGCATGGGTGTGGACATTCTGGAGACGGTGGACAGAATATCCAGTGTAAAGAGCGGGACCGTCATCATCGCCCTTATATCGAGGAACCAGAGCGTCATCTATACGAAGCTCATAAACAACGGTATATTCGAGGTTCTCCAGAAGCCGCTCAAGCAGAATGTCGCTGAGGCGTCCCTCAGACGGGCAATAACCGTATTGAAGCTCCACCGAGGGCTACTCCTTCACGCGGACCAGGAACAGAGTGCCGGTAAGGGGTCGGACCACCAACTCTCGGACCGTGAGATAGAGGACCTGGGGCTCGATGTGCTGATTAAGAAGAAGCTCTCCATCCTGTTCGCAGGACAGGCGCACAAGAGGATCACGAACCTCTACTCCCTCGTCATGCCCATCGTGGAGAAAGCATTCATGGAGACGGCATTGAAACTGTCGGACAATAACCAGCTCAAGGCGTCCCTCCTTCTCGGCATAAACCGCAACACCTTCAAGGCGAAGATGACGAAGCTCGGGATAAAGAAGCAGTGATTAAAAAGGCCCTGATAATCGCCGGCCACGATCCCTCCGCCGGAGCTGGCCTGCTCATGGACATGAAGGTTTTCTCGTCCCTGGGGATATACGCTGCCGCCGTACCCACGGCCATCGTCGCGGAGAACACAGACACGGTGGAGGCGGTCATCGGCATGAATCCGTCCGATGTCAAGGCACAATTGAGGGTCCTGCTCAAGCATATCCGCTTCAGCGGCCTCAAGCTGGGCATGCTCTGCAGCGCCGACATCGTCAGGCTGATCGCACAGACGATAGAGGACTACCCTATCAGGAATATCGTGCTCGATCCTGTCCTCCTTTCGTCTGACGGCGTCCCGCTCCTGCAGCACGGCGGTGCACAGGCCCTGCTTCGTCTCCTTCCTCTATGCACGATAGTAACGCCGAATATACACGAGGCATCCGCGCTGTCCGGCATCAGGATACGGAGCAGGGACGACATGGTCCGTTCAGCGCAATACTTTCTTGACACAGGTGCCGGCGCCGTCGTGATCAAGGGCGGGCACTTTGTCCAGAAGGGACTGGATCTCTTCATGGACAGGAAACGGCATGCCTTTCTCGAGGGCAAGGCTATCCAAAGGGACGTACACGGTACGGGCTGCATCATGTCTTCGGCTATGACGGCATTTCTGATCAAAGGACAGGACAGGCTGGGTGCCGTACGGCTCGCCAAGGCGTTCACGGAAACGGCGATACAGGACAGCCGCAAGATCTCGCCCTTGCTGAGAAGGTTTGTGGGGATGCCTGGAAAAGCGGGATGAAGAAATTTTTTCCTCTCTGTGCCGGGTCTTCGCGATGGGACACGCGGCTATCCCTCTTCTAGTACTGCTTGTTGTGTTTGTGCTGATCGCCGTACGGCAGGTCGGCACGAGAAGACTCGAGATCTGGCAGATCATGCTGATGGGCGCTGCAACGGTCCTGCTGACCCGGAGCATACCGATCAAAACGGCGTTGAGGGCCATAGATCCGGATGTCCTCTTGTTCCTGACAGGCGTGTTCATCATCGGATCAGCACTCGAAAAGAGTGGCTACCTCCTCCATATATCCTATAGGGCATTCAGGGGCACGCGGTCCGTGGACATGCTTGTCCTGTATGTCCTGTTCTCCATGGGTATCGCATCAGCCTTTCTGATGAACGACACGCTCGCCGTCATTGGGACGCCCCTCATGCTCCTGCTCGCAAAGAGACACGGCGTGCACGCCAAGGTCCTGTTGCTCGCGCTTGCCTTCTCGATAACGACCGGCAGCGTGATGAGTCCTATCGGGAACCCCCAGAACCTGCTTATATCCGTCAGGGGGGGTATCCACAACCCCTTTACCATATTTCTCAGATATCTCTTTGTTCCAACGATACTGAACATACTCGCAGCGTACGGAGTGCTGAGGATTTTGTACCGGAAGGAGTTCCACGACACCCCCCTGGTCCATATCGAAGAACACATCGGAGACAGACGCCTCGCAGCGCTCTCGAGGTTGTCGCTGATCATCGTTATCGTCCTTGTCGGGCTGAAGATACTTACCACTTTTTTCCCCTTACCATTCGACTTCAGGCTGACGTACATAGCGCTGGTCGGGGCCCTGCCCCTGCTGCTCTTCAGCAGAAAAAGGGTGGAGATCATCAGGGGCATAGACTGGCGTACACTCGTTTTCTTTGCCGCGATGTTCGTTCTGATGGAGAGTGTGTGGCTGACGGGATTTTTCCAGCATATCGTGAAGGAATACACCGGGAGCATCGTCTCGACAGCCCCCGTGCTCGGCATCAGCGTCGTCTTGAGCCAGTTCATATCGAACGTGCCTATGGTCGCCCTCTTCGTCCCCTTGTTGCTCCATGCCGGCGCCATGCCGAAGACATTGGTAGCACTGGCCGCAGGGAGCACTATCGCGGGCAACCTTCTGATACTCGGCGCAGCAAGCAATGTCATCATCATCCAGAATGCCGAGAAAAAATCCGGCGAGACCCTCTCCTTCCTCGAATTCGCAAAGGCCGGCGTTCCTCTGACGATCGTCAATATCGCAGTCTATTGGCTCTTCCTGCGTCTAATGTGAGAAGTAAACTGCGATTTTGCCATGCCGTACACCTTGCGCGCCCATTTGTTTCAATCCACGCGCCCGCATGGGGCGCGACAGCGACATCCGAGACATCATCAATACTGTTGACCAATAAAGGCACGATAACCCGGTACAGTCGATAAACAAATAAGTCAAAATGTTTTTTATCGATTTAAACTTGAAAAGGCTTTTAAGCCATACTTTTGCAGCAGTGCAAAAGGAGTTGGCTCATGAATATAGGAACAACTAACAAAGGCCGCCGGAAAGGACAAAAGTTTGTAGTCAGGAAAACCGATTCTTTTCATATGAAGGTCTCGGTGAATACAAGTCTGAACATTATATCTTCAGTCTTTTGAAATGCTCATCCGTGGACTCGGCCCTGTACCTCTTGTGTTTGTAATCGACTTCCGCGTCTCTTATTGTTTTCTCTAGTTCCAGGTCCTTCAGTTTCTCATACTCGTCTACCGTCAAGACGGTAAATTTTTTCTTCCCCATCACCGATATAAAGACCTCTTCGTTTTGTCTCAGCAGTTTTTCGATGGAGGAAACCCCTTTTGCTTTATCTCATTAGCACTTATAATCATACTTTTTAGCTCCTTGAACAGCATACCGTCATTGGGCCTGTCGCGATAGCCCCCGCATGCGCCGACATGCTGAGGTAAACTGGTCTACTGTCCGGCTACCTCTGTCACATCTGCTATGACCGGTTCCCTCTCCACCACGGACACCGTTGCCCTCCTACGCCGACCCAGCCCATGCTTTCTGATGAAACCTTCGATCTGTGCTGTTATCTCTTCAGGGTATTCCGCCATGGCATAATGCGTCCCGAGGGGCAGCGAAAACAGCTTACTGTGTTTTATGCTCTCATGCATCTTCTGGGCGACCGGCAGCGGGGTAAACAGGTCTTTCTCTCCAACGACGATCAGTGTCGGGCACGTTATCTGGGACAGAACGTCTTCTGCGGAATGCTCCCCGAGATAGACGAGGCTTGAGAAGTAGACGCCGAAATCGAGGTGCCTGAAGTCTTTCACAATGTCCATGAATATCTGCCTGGAGCACGTCTTGGCGACTATGCCTGAGAGCTTCAGCAGGTCAAAAAAGTACTTTCTGTCGGTAACAAATTTAACCAGCCTTGACGCCGTATTTCCGAGGTGACGTACTATCATCACCATTATCTTCAGCGGGTCCCCGCTCAGCATCTTCGTTGTATCGAACGGATAGCCGGCAGCGCCGCTCAGTACCGTGAGTCCATAAAACATGTCGGGATGCCACCTATAAAATTCGAAATTGACCTGCACCCCCATGCTCCATCCAACGAAAATAGCTTTATTTATATGAAGTTTTTTAAGAAGTGTTTCAAGGTCCCTTACATGATACGGTATTGCCATCGTATGGATGTCGTTTGGGATAGCGGACTTATAAAGCCCCCTATAATCCCAGGTTATGAACAAATATCGGTCCTTGAGGGCATTGATAAGCGGCAACCATGCGGCAATATTGCCCCCCAGACCGTTCGAAAGTACCACAGGCATCCCCTTCTTGTTCCCGATCACATAATAGGCTATGTTCACGCCGTCGAAACTTTTAAAAAAACCAGTCTGCTTCATAGGGCCTCCTCTTTATTCTGTATACCAAATGTGCCGAACGTTTGCAATAGTTCTGATTTTATGTCTTGATTACATGTAGAAAGATTATAGATTATGTGAGTTGTTTAAAGCGGACAGGTCCCAAAAAAAACTCCAGAAAAGAGGAAAAATGCAACCTATGGATTTCGAATTATCAAATACGTCAGATTATAAAGGGCTCTCCCTTGAAGAGACGTTGAAGCGCTTGAAGGCCACGGTTGAAGGACTGCGACAGCCGGACGTCGCTGATCGACACGGGAAGTTCGGCTACAACGAGATAGTGGAAAAGAAACGGAACCCGTTTCTGGAGTTCATATCGAGATATTGGGGGCCCATGCCGTGGTTGCTGGAGCTGGCAATGGTACTCTCGATCCTGCTGAACCGACTGGTAGAAGGCACCCTAATCTTTGCCCTGCTTACGGTAAACGCTATCATCGGCTATCTGCACTCGCGGGGCTCGCAGAAAGCGATCGAGCTCCTCAAGACGAAGCTCGCGGTCAGGGCAAAGGTCCTGAGGGACGGTCGGTGGGGCAGCATCAATGCAAAAGAAGTCGTGCCAGGTGACATCATCATGATCAGGCTCGGCGATATAGTACCGGCGGATTCCGTGGTCCTCGACGACTCCTTGTCCGTGGACGAGTCGGCTCTTACCGGAGAGTCCCTGCCCAAAGAGACCCGCAGATCCGACATCATTTACTCCGGCTCTATTGTTAAGCGCGGCGAGGCAAGGTGCGTGGTGGTCAACATCGGTTCCACGACGTACTTCGGCAGGACTGCAGAGCTCGTCAAGATAGCAAAACCGCAGTCCCACCAGGAAGAAGTTATGATGGCCATCGTAAAGTATATGCTGTACCTCGGTATCGCTGCCTCAGTCATCGTCTCCGCGTATGCGATCGTACTACACTTTCATCCAATCCTGATAGCGACCTTTATCGTCACGTTCCTTATGGGCGCTGTCCCGGTAGCACTTCCTGCCGTACTCACCATCGTGCAGGCCTCTGGGGCGGTGGAGCTCTCGAAGCACAATATTCTCGTGGCGAGGCTCGACTCCATCGAGGACGCCGCGTCCATAGATATCCTCTGTCTCGATAAGACCGGTACCATAACGGAGAACAACCTGTCCGTGACTGACAGCTTGCCGTTCAACGGGTACACAAGGGAGGATGTCGTAAAACTGGCCATGCTGTCCTCACAGGAAAAGGGGATGGATGCTATAGACCTCGCCGTGCTCCGATACGGGAGAGGCCTTGGGCTGGACAGCGCCGTAGGAAAGTACAGGCAGGTCTCGTTCGTTCCGTTCGATCCGTCGATCAAGAGGACCGAGGCAGTTATCGAGGGCCCGGGGGAGCGGTTCAGGGTAATAAAGGGCGCAGCACAGACAGTGCTTGGCATGAGCAGTGGCATGGGCAAAGAGGCCATCGAGAGCGTGGAGGGTGCCGTGAGGGATTTCTCGCAAAAGGGCCATCGGACTCTTGCCATTGCCCGATCAGCGGACGATACCGGCACCGTGGTCAGGTTCGTAGGCCTGATCGCGCTTGCAGACCCTCCAAGAAAATGCGCTCAGAGCATGATACAAGAGATAAAGGGGCTCGGGATAAGGCCCTTGATGCTCACGGGCGACAACATCGCGATAGCAAAGGAGATAGCCGGACAGGTTGGCATCGGCGGCAAGATAATACGGATGTCGGATATCAGGGACCTCGAGGAAAAAGAACAGATCAGGGCCGTTAATCAGAGCGATGGCTTTGCAGAGATATATCCGGAAGACAAGTACAAAATTGTCAAGCTGCTACAGTCGACCGGTCATACGGTAGGAATGACGGGCGACGGGGTCAACGATGCGCCGGCGCTGAAACAGGCCGAGATGGGCATAGCCGTGAGCAACGCAACGGATGTTGCGAAGGCCTCTGCAAGCGTGGTCCTCACCGAGCTCGGCATCAACGTCATCGTGGACGCCATCAAGGTCAGCAGGAAGACGTACCAGAGGATGCTCTCGTGGGTCATCAACAAGGAGACCAAGGTCGTAGGGTTCGTGGGGGTGCTTACAGCCGGGTTCTTCTGGCTGCACAAACTCGTGCTCTCTCTCCTCGGCATGTCCCTTCTCGTTTTCGCGAACGACTTCATCACCATGTCGCTCGCAACGGACAACGTGAAGCATACCGCCAACCCCAATACGTGGAACGTGAAGGACATCACCGTCGCCTCGCTCTTTCTGGGGCTATTGCTCATGCTGGAGACGCTGCTCATCATCTATCTCGGGAAGAAATACTTCAATCTCCAGTTCGGGCAGCTCCGGACCATCGTCCTGCTGAACCTCGTGTTCAGCAGCCAGTTCAGGATCCTCATCGTCAGGGAGAGGGGCTTCTTCTGGTCATCCATGCCAGGGAAAGGACTGCTCATAACAACGGCTCTGGCACTCGTTGCATTCGTACTCCTCGGTGTGTACGGCGTGCTTGTCAAGCCCCTTCTCCTGTCCACAATATTGATCGTCTTAGGTCTATCGGCACTGTTTACCCTCGCCATCGACCTACCGAAGTACTACACGTTCAAAAAGCTCGGGCTGTAGCCTAAAACTTTACCGTAGGTACCTTCTGAGCATTCTTCGTGGCCTTGAAGTACACCTCCTTGGGCGTATATCCCATAAAACCGGCCACGATGTTCGTGGGAAAGCTCTTTACGGCCACGTTATACGCCATGACGGCTTCATTGTACCTGCGCCGCTCTACGGCTATTCTATTCTCCGTGCCGGCAAGCTCGTCCATCAGTCGGTTGAACTGCTGATTGGCCTTGAGCTGAGGATAGTTCTCGACTACCATAAGCAACCTGCTGATCGCGCTGTCCAACTGATCGTTTGCCGCGAACTTGTCTTTGGGCGTCGTCGCTCCGGCAAGCTTTGCCCGTGCGTCTGCAATGTGCTCGAAGACCTCTTTCTCATGCTTGGCGTAGCCCTTCACCGTGTTGACAAGATTCGGGATCAGATCCGCGCGTCTCTGCATGACGTTCTGTACCTGTGCCCACGAATTGTTTATGTTTTCGTTGAGCGCCACGAGCTTGTTATAGCTGCCTGCGATACTACTTATCACTGCTATGGCAATGACAAACAATATCCCGAACGCTATCAGAACCGCTGTCAATCTCTTGCTCATACATCTACTCCTTTTCTATGAAATTTATGACCTTTGTAATCCCTTCGATGAACATCTCCATGGTCCTGTAGACCTCTTCCTTTCCGAGCTTCTCTTTGCCTTCCCGCACCCCGATCAGCTTCAGAAACGGCGACTGATCGAATCCGGCAAGATTGGCAGTGGCCAGTACGATGTCCCGCTTATGCCCCGGTGCGTCCCTACCCTTCAGCCTCAGAACGCCCTTGAATATGGCGATGAAGCTCGATAGAGATCCTGTCATAAGCGCTACAGTCTTTTTCTCCGAGTGGTGCACGAACAGCGATTGCCTGAGCTTGATGAGCTTTGACTTCAGCTCGGACTCACATTGGAAACCGAGGTTCCTGGGGTCTATCGTAATACCCCGGAACGGGTCTTCGCCGTAGAGAACGGTATGGTGCTCCATCATGTCCAGCATTTCGATGGGAAATACATCCTTTAACGATCCCAGCTCATCGTTGGTGAAAATCAGCGGGGCCGGGTTGCCTTTCAATAAAAACCACTTCAGCTCCCTTCCCATTGCGGACAGGTCTTTCACCGTGACACCGGAAACGAGTACCATGGTATTGATATTGGAATATCCCTCATGGAACTCCCCGGTATGGGACGAGCCGTACACGATAAAGCTCGCGAGCCTTGTTCCAAAGGTTCTTTTCAAAAGTTCCAATAGCCTGTTGAGAGTGTCTTCATGCATAGTTTCTCCTCCTCCGAGTTACCATCCTCCGGATGCGCCTCCTCCTCCGCTGCTCCCGCCGCCAAATCCTCCGAAGCCCCCTCCGAAGCCTCCCCCGCCACCAAAACCTCCGCCCCCACCGAAGCCGCCTCCGAGGAAAAGCAGAGCAAGGAACGGATGTCGTATCGCAAAATAAATGAAGACAACGAACAACAAGATACCTATCACCATATTCATGGTACCCGCTGCTCCCGTACCTCTTCCCGATGTAGCAGCAGAGGCATGGGACGATATGTCCCCGCGTTTTATGGACATGGAGAGCTTGTTCATTATCGCGATGGTACCAGCAAGGATGCCCTGTGAGAACTGGCCTGCCTTAAATGCCGGGGCTATGTAATGTCTGATGATGGAGCCTGCGTCTTCATCGGTAAGACCGGACTCAAGTCCATAGCCGACCTCGATCCTGACCCTTTTCTCCTTCATCGCGGCAATGAGCATGATCCCGTTATCGAGCCCTTTTACGCCGACACCCCATTTCTGGAAAAGCTCGTTTGCATAGTCATCGATGTCCATAGCGCCCATATTTGTTACCGTAACGACGGCTATCTGAATGCCGGTCTGCCTATTAAATGAAGCGATAGCGTTATCAAGAGAGGCAATGGTACTCTGGTTCATTACTCCAGCAAAATCATTTACATAGCCTCTATATTGAGGAAAGTTATGGGCATTTGCACTGGCCGCTGTCGCAAGCAGCACTCCCAATACACCAAACAAAAGCCAACGAGTTTTCATAAGATTCTATGATAATCATCCCTACGGATAAGTCCATAGGGGCATTGCCGGAAGTATGGAATGACTCCGCATTATCGCGCGATAGGATACCTACCCATCGGAGGCTTCAGGCATGTTGACAGGTTTTGAGCGGACACCCGTGATAGTACCTATGATTACGGCAAATCGTGTGGTATACTATACCCGTATGAAGGCACCATGAAGGCGATGATACTTGCAGCAGGCTTTGGAACCAGGCTCATGCCCCTTACGAGAGACCTACCGAAGCCCCTGATCGATATCGACGGCAGGCCCGTCATCGAATACACGCTCATTGCCCTGAAGAAGGCGGGAGTCCGCAGCGTGATAATCAACCTCCACTATCTTGGCGATGCGATCAGACAGAGGCTCGGGGATGGTTCAGGTCTTGGGCTTGATCTTCACTATTCGTACGAACCTGAGATTCAGGGCACTGCCGGTGCATTGCTATGGGCACGGTCCCTGCTCGACGGGCCGTTCTACCTCATCAACAGCGATATCCTGTTCGACGCCGATCTTTCGCTCCTGCCGCGGCTGCTCCACGACAGGGACGCCGATGCCGTGATGGTCCTGTATAAGGCCAAGCAGGGACAGGAAGACATCGCGAATGTTTACCTGGACGGGAACGGCTATGTAAAAAGCCTGTTTAAGCCCTACCCCGGCACTGTGCCCTACTTATTTACGGGCATCCAATTCCTCAAGCCTACAGTCATGGACTATATCCCCCGGACGCTCCCTCGTCCCTCGACCACGCTTCACATGTATCCGGAGATGCTCCGCAACGGCAGGCCGATCGCAGGTCTTGTACACGAGGGACTCTGGTTGGACATCGGAAGCATGGACCGCCTCAAACTCGCACATAGCCTCTACGCATCTCAAGATGCACGAGCGGATAAGGGAGTCTGAACAGGGGGTCTCGGGTTACACCCTCGACAAAGCTACGGGTCCATGGACGCTATAGCCCGCGGCGTGGACAGCTTATCTCTCAGTGTCAAAAAACAAATCATCTCCAAGGAGTAAAAGTCCGTTCAGCTCAAAGAGCATTGTTTTACGAGCGGATGATAAAACGCTTTCTTCGTAGCTTTCTTCGTAGCTATTGAAAATCCTTTCCGGAACTGCTATGGACTGGGAAAAGGGAGAAGCCATGAAAACTTATCTCGTTACGGTTCTATGTCTTGTTCTTTTCGCGAGCACTGCTGGTGCAGCGGTCTCGAAGACGGGTCAGAGCGGGACCATCGATGTCCCGTCCGCATTTATAAAACAAGGAAGGACTTCTATGGCACTGTACGATGCGTATTCATCTCAGAACGACTTCCTCGGGGTGGGCGATACAATCGAGAACAACACCGTGTACGCCGCACTTTCCTATGCTCCCTTCCGCTACCTCGAGGTATCCATAGGCTCGCTCGATTCCACGAGTCTGGTCGATGCGTCCCAAGTCGTCGACTACTCTGGCGACCTCAGGATAGGCATCAAGGGCAGCTACGAGGCCATACCGGGGCTGGCTGTGGGTGGTCTTGCCGAGATACTGGTCTACAGCAAGACAGACAGCATCGGATATAACGGGAGTGCGACGAGCTACACCCTGAGTCTCCTCGCATCGTATGACCTGAGGCAGTCAAAGCTTTCCTTCCCCTGCGTCGCTCATTTCCGTATCGGCTATCTATGGGACAACACCCGGGAGCTCCTCTCATCGAACGATAACAGCCTGCTTTCTCCTGTAGGGAAGTACGCCATGGGCATACGGGGAGACAACCTCACCCTGCTGGCACTATCGGTCCTGTTCCCCCTGCCTAAATATTACCTAGAACCTATGCTCGAGTTTACGTCACAGTTCTCCGGTGCCTATGGGTCGTACGCATCGACCGACCCATCGTACTCGGACGTGTCCTTCAATGAGAACCCCGTGTATCTGACCCCGGGCATCGTGTTCTATACCCCGGTCAAGGGCCTGCGGGTCACTGCTGCCGTAGAACTGGCCCTCTCACATCGGTTACTGAGCCAATCCACCGGCGGCTCTGTTTACATTACGCCGCAAGCCCTGTGGGTCGGTGGCATAAGCTATACGATCCACTAAAAGGCAAAAGAGGGGTCCCTTACTCCTTAAACCGGTACGTACACTGGTGGTTTATGTCCCGCAGATCCTTTTCGCCCAGCGGGAATGTTCTGCACTGGAGAGGTCTTAACTTGTAGATGCGGCAAACCGTGTGGTCTCTTTTTTGGACGAGGAACGGACAGTCGATGACGATCTTACAGCACAAGCCGCACTGGTCACACGCTCCGGTCCGTGCCCTCAGGCTTTGTCTCACATGACCGACTCGGAAGTGGACGACGAGGAAGCGCTTGACTTTATGGTAGGCCAACGCGGCATTGCTGCTGAACACGTCGCGCTTCTGCACAAGAACATCTACAATCGCCGATCTGGAGAATGAGTTCTTTATGGCTGCCCCCCGCTTACTGGTTGTTTATGCTTCCTGTGTTTATTGATTAGCACATATATACCGGGCAATGCAACAAGGGTAAAAAGCGTGGACGTCATAAGCCCGCCGATGAGCACGATCGCCATGGGCTTATCTATCTCAGCGCCGGTGCCGATCCCCAGTGCGAGCGGCAGTACCGCAACCGACGCGCTCAGTGCGGTCATCAGCACGGGCCTCATCCTTGTAATCCCGGCATGCCGCGCGGCTTCGAAATCGCTCATGCCTGCCGCTTCATTGTAAAGAATATACTCCACGAGCAGTATCGCCTTTTGCACCGACAGCCCGAAATGGGCGAGGAAGCCTATGATGGACGAGATATTCAGGCTTGTGTGCGTAATAATCAGGGCGAGCACCCCGCCGATAAGGGAGAACGGTATGAACAGGAGCACGAGACCGGCTATGGCAAACGAGTTGAACGCCACGTACAGCACAACAACTATCAGCCCGGTAATGATTGCCATAATCAACAGGATGCTCTTGACCATTTCGCTCTGGGTCCTGTATTCGCCACCCAACTCGACAGAGTAGCCGACCGGCAGGTTCAGCGACTTTATGGCTTTGTCTATATCGCTCACCACCGCGCTGGTCGATCTGCCCGCTATATTACAGGAAAGCTGAAGCACCCGCTCCATGTTTTCCCTTCTGACGATGTACGGAGCGGCCTGATAACGTACGTCCGCAACGTATGAGAGCGGAATCTTTCTGTCCTTGCCCACGTCGATTAAAAGTCCGGCAATGCTTTGTACGCTGTTTCTGAATTGCGGCTGCGCCCGTACGAACACTTCATAGTGCCGTATCCCCTGTCTGATGACCGTTGCCACACTGCCTGCAAGCGCGGTCTGAACGTCATTGCCTACCTGCCGGGGCGTAAGACCATACATCCCGATCTTTGCCCTGTCGATCTTTACCGATACACCCGGTGCACTCGCCGTCTGCTCGATATATAAATCGGTTATGCCTTTGATCTTCGAGAGCATGGTGTAGAGGATCGAGCCGGTCTGGTTCAAAACTTTCTGATCATTGCCGAATATCTTTATGGCAAGCGAGCCTCCGACAGCGATGCCTGAAAGTGCCTCCTGGATGCGCTCGGTGTTCGGCGTCGTCAATATAATCGTCGCTTCTTTCGTAGAGGGGATATGCCTGCGGATCCACTCGTCTATATGAGCAACCGTGTATCTCCTCTTCGACCATGGAACGAGCTTCAAGAAAATACCCGACTTCCTTATGCCTTCATCTTTCGGTGCGCCGGCAGGCCTGCCCATATGCGCTATCACATTCTGGACATCGGGTGCATGTTCGAGTATGCGGGAGATTGCTTCTGCTTTTTTTGTCGTCTCTTCCAACGACGTGCCGGGAGGCATATGCAGCTTCACCAGAATCGCCCCTTCATCTATCTGGGGCAGGAATCCCGTACCTATGAACCGCGACAGTGAAACGACGAGTATCAACGAAGCAAACATGACCCCTACGATATAGAATGGATGTTTCAGGGAAAATGCGAGAGCGGGTTTATATGCCTTCAGTACTATTTTCTCGACCGGGCTCTCGCTGGTAACCTTACCGACCTTGTTTCTCATGATCCCATAGGCGAGTACCGGGGTCAACGTCAGCGACAGAATAAAGCCGATGACGATGGACGTAACCACCGTAAAACTGAAATCCTTGAAAATAGAGCCGGTAAAACCAGGTAACGTATAGAGCGGCAGAAAGACCGCAACAATGATAAGCGTGGAATAGACGACCGGCCTCCGTACCTCGATAGAGCCTTCGAGCGTTGCCCTGAGGGGATCATCGGGCATCGACTTCAGGTGTCTGAAGATATTTTCCGTATCGATGATCGCAGCGTCTATCATAATGCCGAGCCCCACGACCAGTCCGCCTAAGCTCATGACGTTGAGGCTGTAATTGAACAGCCGCATGAGTATAAACGTGATGATGATGGCGATCGGGATGATTATTGCTATGACCAGCGTCGTGTAGATGTCCGCCATGATCAAAAATATGATGATAATGACGGCTATGGTTCCTATGATAATGGCGTCCCTGAGGTTCGTAATAGCGGCATCGATAAGCATGGATTGATCGTTGTAGGTATGGAGGGATACGCCCGCGGGTAAAGATTTACTGATAGCTGCGAGCTTGCTTTTGATGGCCCTGATAATTGGCATCGCATTCAGCCCATACTGCTTGACGACCGTTCCGAGCACGGCAGGTCTGCCGTCGACAGCCGCGTTGCCCACTCTTATCTGATGACCGATATGAAACTGCGCAATATCGTGAAGGTAAAGGGGAACATGCGATTTTGTCGCTACCACTATGGAGGGAAGCTTTTCATAATTTTCTAAAAGTCCATTACCCCTTATGGAATAGGCTACGGGGCCTTTAATCAGGTAGCCGCCATTAAAAAGCACATTATTGTCACCGATGGCACGGACGACGTCATCGATGGGTATACCATAAGATTTCAGCCGGTTCATATTGACCAGGACCTGGTACTGCGCGACCTCGCCCCCGATATTCGAGATGTCATAGATGCCGGGGATCATCTCGAGCTGATATTTGACATCGTATTCAGCCAGCGCCCGTAATGTCTTCGGATCAACAGTACCGGTAAGATAATACTGAATGACCTCTGACATTCTGTCTGCGGCATTCGATATGATCGGGGCACGTATCTCAGCAGGAAGAGAAGGTACGAGGGCAGATATCCGCTGTGACAGGAGCTCGAGTGCCTGGAAGTAGCCCGTGCCCCATGCAAACCGCACGACCACCACCGACAACCCGATCTTCGATTTTGACCACACCTTCTCGACACCGGGCAGCCCCCGTGCCGCCTGTTCGATGGGAAACGTTATTTCTCTTTCTATAAAGGCAGAAGGCAGCCCGGGATCGGATACGAATACCTTGAATATCGGGGAATTGAGATCGGGCAGCAACGTCCGATCGAGGCGGTTGTAGGTGAGGATACCGCCGGCGGTCAACAGTGCCACCACCAACAGTACGAGGAGCCTGTGCGTCAGGGAAAAATGTATGATCTTCTTAAACATATCCTCACCTCCTCTAGAAAAACCGGAAAGCCCTCATCCGACTTCCTCCCCCTTTTTCAAAGGGGGAAACTCTCAATCCCCGACCCATGCTTCGCACGGGTACCCCGGAAAAGAGGGTAGGAAGATTTTTTAATATTGTACAACATCTTCTTTGTATTTTGCAGGGACTCAATCCTCTCTCCCTTTGGGAGAGGGCGGGCACCAACTTCCTCGGGGTACCCGGTCCTCTCGGTCGCGTGAGGGCTATTTCTTCCCCGCAACCACGTCATACACCACCGGCAGTACGACAATAAGCAGGAGCACCGACAACGAGAACCCGCCGATGATGGCTATCGCGAGCGGCTCATGCATCTGCGCGCCTGTGCCGAGTCCGAGAGCGAGCGGCATCAAGGCGAGTATCGCAGCGAGCGCAGTCATCAGGATCGGACGTATCCTGAGCCCCCCGGCTCTTATGACGGCGTCCTTTACAGGCAATCCGCTCTTCACCGCGTCCTGTATGTAGTGCACGACGAATATCCCGTTCTCCGCGACAATGCCCACGATCATGATCGCGCCCATAAGAGACGAGATATTGAGCGGCGTCTTGGTTATATACAGCAGTCCCAGAACGCCGAAGAACGACGGCAGAATAACGCTGTAGATGATGAGCGGCACGGCAAACGACTCGAACTCGAGGATCATGACAGTAAACACCAGCGCGACCGCCATCAGCAGGACCATGAGCAGACCTTTGAATGACTCCTGCTGGTTCTTGTAGACGCCCCCGTAGCTTATCGTGACGCCCGGAGGCAGAGCGAGCTTCTTTGCAAGCTCGGCTTTGACGTCCCGCATGACGCTGCCGAGGTCCCTGCCGGTTATCCTGCCCGTTACGGCAAGCATCTGTCTGAGGTTTTCCCGGTCGAGCTCAGCCTCGCCGCCGGCGACCTCGAGGTTAGCGATGGACTTCAGGGGTACCGCAAGCCCACGCGGCGTGACGATCTGCATGGACGCAAGTTTATTCATGGTGTCCGTCTCTGACGCCGGCATCATAACCCGGACATCGATGACCTTCTCTCCTTCACGTACGCTGGTCGAGACCGTGCCCCACAACGCCGTCGTAATATAGTCGGACACGTACTGCGGCGTGACGCCGACGAGCCCTGCTTTCAGGGGATCGACGTGTATGTTTATGGCAGGACCGCTGATCGTTATGCCGTTGAACACATCGACGACGCCCTTTATCCGTGAGATGATGTCCGCTATTTTGTTTGCAAGACTGTTCAGTATTACCGTGTTATCGGAAAATATTTTTATGTCTATGGGCATGGGCGAACCGGTCATATCCCCGATCAGATCCTGCATGATCTGACCGAAATCCACGTAGACCTTGCCCGGCTCCGCAGCATAGACCTTGTCCCTGAGCTCATTGATGACCTGCTCTATGGACTTATGCCGGTGATTTCTCAGCATGATCAGGAAATCGCCGGTGTTCGGTTCCGTAATAAAGAAACCGAGCTGCGTGCCCGTCCTTCTCGAAAAGGATTTGACGTCTTTGATGGTCAGGATGATTTTCTCTATCTTTTTCAGGATTCTGTTCGTCTCCTCGAGCGTGGTCCCGGGCGGTGTGAAGTAGTCCATGACGAACGCGCCCTCGTCCATAGCCGGCATAAACCCGGTTTCTATGTGTTTGTAGATAACCCACGAGCCGCCCGTGAGCAGGGCGATGGCGAGGAACACAAAGAAGGGCTTCCGTATAATCCGCTGCATAACGCTCTCGTACTTGCCGACCACCGCCTGCATCATCCTGCCCTCTTTTTCCTGCTCGGCGTCTTTGAGGAAGATCATGGCAAGTACGGGTGTCAGCGTGATGGAGATGACCATCGAGACCGTGAGTGCAGACGCCATGGTAAGGGCAAGCGCCTTGAAGAACGCGCCGGTCACACCCCCGAGGAACGCGAGCGGGAAGAACACGACGATCGTGCTGAGGCTCGATCCGATGATGGCCGGCAGTATCTCCTTTACGCCCGTCTCGACAGCCTTCTTCTTCGACCCATGCGCATGGAAATGCCGCATGATGTTTTCGAGCACGACGATGGAATCATCTATGATAAGACCTATGGATGCCGCTATGCCACCGAGCGTCATGAGGTTCAGGGTCTGGCCGAACAGCTTCATAAGCACGACTGTTATGATCAGCGTGACCGGCAAGGTGATGGCCGTAATGATCATTATCCTGACGTTCCTCAGGAACAGGAACATAATGACGATGGCGATAAACACGCCGAACAGAATAGCGTCCCGCACACTGCCGTAGGATTCCACGATAAGATCGGACTGATTGTACCACGTCGCTATGTGGAGAGACGGCGGCAACTGGGCCTTGAGATCTGCAAGCTTGTTTTTGAGCTCCTTCGCTATCTCGACCGTGTCTGCCCCCGGCTGGCGCAGGACATTCATCAAAACGGCATTATGCCCGTTACTCGTTATCCGGATGTACTGTTTCTTTACCGACGTCATCACACGTGCAACGTCGCGCACATAGATAGGCACGCCCTTTCTGTTCGCTATCAAGGTGTCCTTCATCTGCGTCGTCGAGGTAAAAAGACCGGTGGGCTGCACCATATACAGCTCATAATTTTTGCCGATATAGCCGGCCGACGAGATGATGTTCGTCTTTTTCAGGCCGTTGATAACATCGTCGAGCGAAAGATGGTAGGCAACGAGTCGCTGCGGATTTACGACGACGTGATACTCCTTGATCTTGCCGCCCTGCACGACGACCTGAGACACTCCTTTCAGTCTGCCGAGAATAGGACGCAGGGTATAATAGCCTATGTCCCTCAATTGTACCTGATTGAGCGTTTCTGACGTCAGACTCAATCCGATGATAGGGAATTGGCTCGGTCGCATCCAGTTGACGGTGACGGACGCGGACGACGGCAGCTTCGACCTGATCTGGTTGATGGCGTTTTGCGTGAGTTGGAGCGCCTTGAACATGTCGGTGCCCCACGTGAAGTTGACGAAGATCTGCATGGACCCGCGGCTGGTCGCGGACCGCACGTCCGTCACGCCGGGGACCGAGTATATCGCCTCCTCGATGGGCTTCGTCACCTGGATCATCATCTTTTCGATGGGCATGTCCCCGTTGTCTGCGAGGATGACGAGCCTGGGGAACGTAATCTCCGGGAAAATAGCGACCGGCATGGTCTTGAGCAGGATAAGCCCTATTACCGCCAGTACGACGGAGAGAAATATGATACCTTTCTTATGTGTCTCGAATAGTTTTGATATATCCATTATCTTTAACTCTTTTATTCCCGTACTTCTGCGTTATCCCGCTTGCATAAGGGGGAATAAGGGGGTTACTTTTCTCATCCTGAAGTGATAGAGTGAAATTAAGTGGTACAATCTCATAACGCCCCCGCCCCTCTTATCTTACGAGGGGTGACGCTGAAGGATACCCTGCAGGTATCAATACCCGCCCTCTCCGTGCTGCGGCTGAACTGGCTCGTTCTCCTGCCCGCTGTTCATGACTTCCACCTTTGTCCCGTCCGCCAGCGCATAATTGCCCTGCGTAATGACCGGCTGCCCCTGCTGAAGACCGCTCAGAATCTCCACCTTGTCGTCATCCTTGTACCCCGTTGTAACGGTAACGGACCTTGCAATGGAATCCTGTCCCACGACCATCACGTATTCTCCACCTGTGTCCGGATCGAAGAGAATCGCGCTTTTCGGGACAATAAGCGTGTCTCTGTGGGTATTGCTGACGATATCGACCACCGCAAACATCCCGTCCTTTATCTCCTGCGCATTGTTGGAAAAACTCACTACCAGTGAAACAGTCTGGGTCTCCTGCGACACGGTCGGATTGATCGTCATAATCCTGCCTCTGAACACCTCATCAGGGAAAGCAAGGAAATGTATCAATACGGTATCGCCGATCTTCACCTGCCCGAGGGACACGGACGGCAGGTCCACGTGCAGGTACGTACTCGAAAGATCGTCGACCTGAACGATGGGCGCATTCGCCTGGACAAGCGCATTACCGCTCACGTAGCGCTTACTGATATACCCGTTGAAGGGCGACGACAGCGAGATGATGCCGAGTCTCAGGAAAGACTGCCTTATCGTGCCGGACAGGGCGGCGCTCCCCCGTATCGCTGCCTCGGCCTCGATGGGCCGTATCCGAACGACTACCCCGCCTTTCTTTATGAAATCCCCTTCCCTTACAAGGAGCGCTGTTACGACACCTTGTACCGGTGAAGTTATTTCCACCTTCTTCAGAACTTCCACCCTGCCGGTGGCCTGTACGAGGTGATTGACGTCTCCCCTCGTGACGCCGAGGGCCTGCACCTCGACCTGCGGTGCAGGCGTCTGCACCTGCTTTTTCGATGAGCATGATGCCAGGAGAAATAAGGAGAGGAGGACAAGTCCGACTGGTCCGAAGCATCGGACATCTCTGTTGTGCCTGCGTGGGTACGGAAATGCTTTTTCTTTACCTTTTTTGACCATAGATTTCACCTCTTAAGAATTCTATCTTATAGATCGACTTGTAAAAATCGGCCTTTGCCTCAACCATCGCTGTCTGCGTGTTTGTCATAAGCTGTCTATCCAGCAACACCTCGAAGCTGCTTATCATACCGCCGCCCGTGTACCGTGCTTCGGAATACTCGAAATTCTGCTTCGAGAGCTTTATGTCTTTCCGGTAAAGGTCGATACGCTCTACAGCGCTTGCCAGATCTTTGAGGGCATTCTCATAGGAGAGCGTAAGTTCGTTTTTCAATAGTTCCCGTTTGTAATGCATCTTCTGGAGTCCCATCTCCGCAGCATCCACGCCGTACGACACGGCGCCCCATTCGAAGATAGGCAGGTCGAGTGTCGCAAGATAGGAATAGCCGCGGTAAGGAGCATAGTTCATGGGCTGCGGCTGTGCAACCCAGCCGATATCGGCTTCAAGGCCCAGGGTCGGCAGGTGCTTCGATTTCTCTGCGCGGACATTATACCGCCGGGACCTCTCCTCATACCGAACGGACTGCATCGCCGGGTTGCTGCTGAAAGTAACGTCGTTCAATGCCGGTACGGACGATACGGTAAAGGGAACCGCTGTCGATTGCAGTACCGTGCCCGGCGTCATCGGTATACCGGTCAGGGAAGACAGGGCATTGAGTCGGGCAAGCCTTTTCGCAATGAACGACTTCAACGCTGCATTCGAGTTGTCGAGGTCTATCCGTGTCCTGAGAACGTCGTTCTCGGTAACGAGCCCGGAGGAGAGAAGGCGCTCCGTCAGCGCGAGGTAGTCATCGAGACTGCGTATATTCTCCTCGAGAATAGCTATCTTCTCTCCGTACGTCACGGCGTCTATGAACATACGTTTGACGGTGTACGCAAGCTCGTTCTCGACCGCCTCCTGCTTGTACTTCGCGGCCTCGTACGACATGCTGAGCTCTTTTGTGGTAAGCCAGCGAGAAGGATTAAATATATCGACCTGTGCGACGGCCTGTAGTGAGGCAATCCCCCCATTCGTCACAGCAGGATCATATCCATAAGCCCTGCCATAACTGGACGCGATATCCACGGACGGCAGCAGAAATGCCCTCGACTGCTTGTACTTATTGGCCGATAGGCGGGTATTGGCGCTTGCATAGCCGGACAGAGGATAGTCCTTCATTGCCTTGTCGATGCACTGCCTGAGCGTAATCGTCCCGCCCGCAAAGGCAGTACGAGGGACAGCAGCGGCTAAAACGCACACCGCTGCATACACGACTATCCATGTACAAAAATGTTTCATGCAACCTTCCTTCTGGATGAGACCCGTCTCTCTTCCCCCGATCTACTCATAAGTAAATACGTAACATTAAATTATCAATAAAATAAGATTAAATAATTTTAATATGATTCACCGATGGGCATGCTCGGCGCTGTTTTTCACGTGCGCTGTCAAAAGCTCCTTACCGGCTTGATTGACATTATTATGCCGCGTGCCTAATTGAATACCATGAGACTGCTGTTGGTCGAGGACGAAAAAAAGGTTGCGAGCCATATCAAACGCGGGCTCGGGCAGGAGGGCTACGCCGTGGACGTTATAAACGACGGTGGCGAAGCCGTCAGCATGGCGATGACCTATGCCTATGATCTTATCATCCTCGACGTCATGCTTCCGGGAAAAGACGGGATCCAGGTATTGAAAGAGCTCAGGGACAACAAGAACGACACGCCCGTCATCTTCCTCACCGCAAAAAACACCACCGAAGAAAAGATAACCGGCCTGGACCTCGGGGCTGACGACTATCTTACCAAGCCCTTCGAGTTCGAGGAGCTTTGTGCACGGATACGGGCGATTTTGCGGAGACACGAGTCCACGAAAGAGACGAAGCTGACGATAGCGGAGCTGGATCTGGATCCGGTAACGCACGAGGTGAGGCGCGGAGGACACCGGATCGATCTTACCCCCAAAGAGTACGCCCTGCTCGAATACCTGCTGTACAACAAGGGCAAGGTCCTGACCAGGACGATGATCGTCGAGCACGTGTGGGACCAGGACTTCGACAGCTTCACGAACGTCGTGGACGTCTACGTCAATCACCTGCGGTCCAAGATAGACCAGCCGTTCGGGGAAAAGCTCCTCCACACCGTGCGGGGCTTCGGCTACGTGCTGAGGGAACAGGATGCTGCCGATAAGGATTAGACTGACCTTCTGGTATATCGCCATTTTCTCCATAACACTGGTACTGTACAGCTCGTTTCTGTACGCCTTCGTATCGCACAAAGTCATGCACAATGTAGACGGTGAGCTTCTTTCTGAGGCAAAGGAGAGCAGGGACATCTTTCTCGAAGAGATGACGAAGCCGTCGTTCGAAGAGCTTGATGAAGAATTGCGGGGGATAAACTACTACCTCCAGATCTACTCGATAGACGGTGGGCGGCTCTATAGCTCCGCAAACCTGTACCATACGGACCTGCCTGTGGATACTGCATCCTTCAAAGCGGTAGAATCCAACACCTATACCTTCAGGAACATCACCCTGTTCAGGCACACCAAGGCACGCATGCTGTTCTACCCGATAGCTTCCGGCAATACGATCGACTATTATCTGGTCATTGCGATGTCCCTGTCGGAACAGAAGGAGTTCCTGCACATGCTCGGCATTATCCTTACCCTGGTGACACCCATCGTGATCATCGTGGCTAGCTGGGGCGGCATCATCATTGCAGGCAGAGCGATGAAGCCCGTCGACGAGATTACCAGAGCAGCGCAGCGTATCGAAGCCGGCCATCTGACAGAGCAGATCACGACAAAGACACACAACGACGAAATCGGTCATCTCGCCACGACGTTCAACGACATGATCCTGAGGCTGAAGAGGTCCTTCGACGTACTTTCCAGCTTCTCGCACAACGTGTCGCACGAGCTGAAGACGCCGCTCACCGTGATGAAGAGCGGTATCGAGATAACCATGAGAGAAGACAGAACACCGACAGAGTACAGAGAGCTCCTCGTCAGCCTCCTCGAGGAGGTGGACCAGATAACGAGGATCATAGACGATCTCCTGCTTACGTCCCTTTCCAATACGGCTTCCATAAAAGCATCTTTTGCACCCGTGGATTTATCTCTGCTAACTATGCAATCGCTTGATTTCCTAGGCATTCTTGCTGCTGATAAAGCGGTCACGCTCGATCACCACATTCTGGACGGTATCATCGTTCCGGGCAACGAACGACTGCTCAAAAGGGCGTTCAGCAATATCATAGACAACGCCATAAAGTTTACTCCGTCCGGCAAAAAAGTGTCCGTGTCCGTAGCCCGGGATGCCGATCACGCCTTGGTAGATATCCGGGACCAGGGGATCGGGATATCGAAGGAAGAGATGCCGAGGATCTTCGACAGATTCTACCGGGGGAGCTCGGCGAGCGCGGAAGGACACGGCCTCGGGCTGAGCATCGTAACGTGGATCGTGGAGCTCCACAGCGGAACGATTTCGGTGGTCTCCGACCGCGCAGGCACATGCTTCAGCATCAGGCTCCCGTTCACGTAACGGCCCGTATTCCTTCTGCGCTGTCGCCAGAGGAAAGAACATACCACGAAGAAGGCTTTCCTCTGCCGGTGATCAGCGGAGACGAAATCGATTGAAGTTTCCGCAAGTATTATTACAATAACGGGAGTGGAACAAGAAGATGCAACCGTTCGTATTTAAACAATGCACGAACATACTGAAGGCGACACAGAGGAGGGCCGTAACGATCAGGGAGCTGATGTCGGGTATCAGCGAAGTGAGCGAAGCGTCCATCTTTCACCACACCTACCAATACTTCCTCAAAGGACACATGCTCGAGTACACGAACGACTTCGCCCAATGGGTCGGAGAGGCCCTGGAGGAAAAGACACTGTCCGAGCATCTCGCGATCATAGACCCCTACGCCTACGATAAGATAGCGGACCTCAGGACGCGCCTCGTCGGCGTGATCGAGGACTATCTCGGACATTTCCCCGAGCCAAGGCCTGCTCTTGCGGGCAATGAGTTCCATTTTAACGAGTCAGCGACCATCGTGTTCCCGACAGGTATCGTGGCCCATAACCTTGCTGAGTTCTTGCAAGGCTTAAAGTATGTCGACAGCAGCTCCATCTACTACCACTTCTACGAGGGGAGGAGCCGGGGCGTGTACGGACCCGACGATTTCTCGACCTGGCTCAGCGAGAAGGCGAACGAACCAGAGCTTTCCGGGAGGCTCCGGCACATAGACCCGTTCATGTACGACATAGAGGGTATGAGAAAGCTAATCGTACAGATCGTGGAGCAGAAGGTCCAGAAGGACATGGAGAGCCTATGATACGATTGCAGGATTATACCGGCATATCCCCGAAGGCAGACCTCCAGCTCATTTACAAACTTTCGGACAGGCTTTCCAAAAAGCGGTTTCTCCATATCAACTCCACGAAGTCCGGGGGCGGTGTGGCCGAGATACTCAACAGGATGACCCCGCTGCTGGATGGACTTGGCCTTGCGGTCAGATGGGAAACGATAGAAGGAGACCAGAGGTTTTTCAGTATTACGAAGAAGATCCACAACGCCCTGCAGGGGCTGCAGGAGGTATTTACGGACGACATGTGGGCGTACCACGAGGCCATCAATGCGAAGAATGCAGAGACCCTGGACCTGGATGCCGACGTGGTATTCGTCCACGACCCCCAGCCTGTCCCGCTCATAAAATTCAGACGCAGCGGCCTGTGGATATGGAGGTGTCATATCGATGTATCCAACCCCGTCCGGGAGGTATGGGAAAGGATTTCGACGTACGCAGGGAGCTACGATGCAGCAATTTTTTCCGTATCAAAATTTGCGCAGCAAATGTCCATAGACGAGTTCATCATTACGCCCACGATAGACCCGCTTAGTGACAAGAACAGGGACCTGACTGAGGCGGAAGTTGCGGAGGTGGCTGACAGATTCGGAATACCCCGCGACAAACCCACCCTGCTCCAGGTATCGAGGTTCGACAGGTTCAAGGACCCGAACGGCGTTATTCGGGCGTACAGGTTGGTAAAAAAGTACAACGACTGCAGACTGGTGCTTGCAGGCAGCTCCGCAACAGACGACCCCGAGGGAGACGCCGTGATCCGGGAGGTAAAAGAATTTGCCGGCAATGATCCGGACATCCATATCTTGCTGCTGCCGGCCTTCAGCGACCGGGACATCAATGCCCTCCAGAGAATGGCAACCGTGGTATTGCAGAAGTCCCTGAAAGAGGGCTTCGGTCTTACGGTCACGGAAGCGATGTGGAAAGGCAGACCCGTTATCGGAGGGAATGTGGGAGGCATACCGTCGCAGATCATCAGCGGGGTCAACGGTTTCCTGGTAAACTCCGAGGAGGGTGCCGCTTTCAGGATACGGCAGATACTGAACGATCCCGCCATGGCAAAAGGCCTGGGAGACAACGCACGGCAGTATGTGCGGAACAATTTCCTCATCACCAGGCAGATACGCGACTACCTGTTCGTGTGGTACGCGATGCTGAACAGAGGCAGAACGGTCATGGAGATGTAGGGTGGCATTGATCGTTGCCTCCAACAGGGAGCCGTTCATTCATAGAAAAGTGGGCAAGGCGATACACGTGGAGAGACCGGCAGGCGGGCTCGCCTCGGCACTCGACAGCGTACTTGGGGCCGTGAACGGTATCTGGATTGCATGGGGTAGCGGTAGCGGAGACCGGGAGGTCGTCGATGGGCACAACCGTGTACGTGTTCCTCCATCCACACCATCGTACATCCTGAAGAGGGTATGGCTGGCCCAGAACGAGGTCGATAACTACTACACCGGTTACTCCAACCGCGTCCTCTGGCCGCTATCGCATCTGACCCTGGACAGGGTGTATTACCGGAGGCAATACTGGGATTTCTACAAGGTGGTAAACAAGAAATTTGCAGATGCTGTCATCGAAGAATCCGGGCCGGACACCGTGGTATGGGTGCACGATTACCATCTCTGCCTTGTCCCGTCACTGATCAGGCAGGCACTGCCGTCCGCGATCATCGGGCATTTCTGGCACATCCCCTGGCCGGACTGGAGCACCTTCAGGATATTACCTCAGGCAAAAGAGGTGCTCGAGGGGCTGCTGGCAAACGACCTCATCGGCTTCCAGATACCCCTGTTCGTGAAAAATTTCATGGGCTGTGCAAAGGAGTGTCTCAACGCTGCTATAGACGAGGAAGGACTGTCGGTTCTGTACAACGGCCACAGGACAGTGCTGAAGGCCTTCCCCATAAGTGTCGACTTCACCAGCTTTAGCGATACGGCATCGGCAAAAAAGCCTTCCGCCCTACGACGTCTCCGTGAACAGCTCGGCATCAAGAACGGGTACGTGGGCATAGGGGTAGACAGGCTCGAATATACAAAGGCCTTGTTGAAAAGACTCCAGGCCATCGACCTCTTTTTCGACAAGTACCTCAGCTTCCGGGAACGGTTCACGTTCGTCCAGATAGCGATACCGACACGGCTGAGCGAGCCCTACATTAGCTACAAGAGGTCCGTGGAGGAGCTGATAGGAAGGATCAACGACAAATACTCCGCCGGAGCGTGGATGCCCATCGTATACATCACGACCAAGATCGAGCACAAAGAACTGGCGCTCTACTACAGGATATCCGATGTCGCTATCATAAGCTCCGTGTACGACGGCATGAACCTCGTGGCGAAAGAATACATAGCGTCGCAGGTTGACGAAAACGGCGTCATCATACTCAGCGAGTTCGCCGGTGCCTCTGAAGAGCTCACCGGGGCACTGCTCCTGAACCCCTATGATATAGAGTCATTTGCAGAGAACATAAAAAGGGCCCTGCTCATGCCTGCCGAGGAGAAGCGGAGCAGGATGCGGGCGCTGCGGGACCAAGTGAGAGCAAATAACCTCAAGAAATGGTCGGACGACTTTGTCTCGGCCCTTGAGGAACGTCATCGCGTGCTTCACCAGCCAGCCGGCAATATATTCCTGTTCCTCGACTATGACGGCACGCTCGCCCCCATCGTAAGCAGGCCGGCACTAGCCGTGCTGGATCAGGGCGTCCGTGCAGCACTGGAAAGGCTCAAATCGATGTATCCCCTCGCGATCATCAGCGGCAGGACCCTGTCAGACATCAGAGACCGGGTAAACATAAAAGACATCGTTTACGTGGGCAACCACGGTGCACAAATAGGATACGGCAATGTCGTCGTTCCGGGTTCCGATGGTCCGATCGATACAGGGACATTGAACGAGTTTAGGCTAAAAGCGTCCGCAGCACTCAAAGCTATGGACGGTGTCGTGATAGAAGACAAAGGCGTGACGCTCAGTATCCACTACAGAAATGCAAGTGCCCGGCACAAGAAGGCGGCGACGAAGAAGATCCGGCAAATTGCAGACGGCTACCGGAAAAGGCTGAGAATAACCACGGGCAAAGAGGTATCCGAGGTTCGGCCCCGCAACGTATGGAACAAGGGCGATGCTGTGGAATGGATCCTCAAAAACCTGGGCACAGGCAGGATGCCCGTGTATATCGGCGACGATGTCACGGACGACGACGCATTTAGGGCGATCGCGACTACCGGCGTTACCATAAGCGTCGGCACGAACGTTCATGCCCAGTGCTATCTGCAGGAGCAATCAGAGGTAAAGGATTTCTTGGACTGGCTGTCGTAGCAGAGTTAGGCTACAGGGGTACCCCCTTCTCTGACCCGTTCCGTTGAAAGAGCCTGGGTCCGGTCATTTTCGCAAACCATACCAGCACAAGCATGACAGGGACTTCAATAAGGGGACCGATGACCGTTGCGAGCGCGACGGTTGGATTGAAAGCGGTAATGGCTATGGCAATGGCTATATCGAAGTCCCTGCCTAAGGGACCTCGTCAGAACGCCCGCTATCAGCGGGACACCGAGATACAGGAGCACACTCTCTCCGACTACCTGAACATCGAAATGGACATTGCCCAGCAGAAGTTTCGCGTAGACCGTAATAAGCAGCATCTGAATGATGGAATTCATTGCAACGAGTACGATCGCAAGGGCCACGTTGCCCTGAGCAAGATAGGTAAAGACAATGACCATTGCTATACAGGGCGCAAGCCCGTACAGAACAAGTCCGGCAGAGAGGTCCGGCTTGCTGCCCAGAAAAAGTTTTGCGAGCAACAGCTGCTTTCTTCTGAGTCTCCCTGTCATGATCCTTCACACCCGAAATAGCCACGATTGAGGAGCCTGACGTGGAGCAAGAAGAAATTTCCCCTTTCTTATTGCATTTTCCGGACAAACTGATTTACATGTATGGTATGCCCAAATACCAGCTCACCCAGTGGCTCGAGACCCATACGTTCCACAGCCAGGATTTCTCCAACCTCCAGTCCCTCGCGGTGCTGAAGCAAAAACGCGGTCTGAAGATCAGCTTGTGCCTGCCCGCTCTGAACGAGGAGGCAACCATACGACGGATCATCACCATCCTCAAATCCATCCTCTACGACAACACCGGGCTGCTCGACGAGATCGTCGTGATCGACAGCTCTTCGAGCGACAGGACGCGTGACATCGCGCAGGAGCTCGGAGCGAAGGTCTACATCCACAAAGACATCATGCCATCCCTCGGCTCATACAGCGGCAAGGGAGAAGCGCTCTTCAAGAGTCTGTTCGTCCTCGAAGGTGACCTTATCGTATGGATTGACACGGACATCCGGAACATAGACCCGCGGTTCGTCTACGGTCTGATCGGTCCGATCCTCAGGAACGAAAATATCCTCTTTACCAAGGGCTTCTATATGAGGCCGCTGCAGGCTGGGCAGGAGTTCATGCCCGTAGGAGGAGGAAGAGTCACCGAGCTCCTCGCGCGTCCTCTTATCAACGCGTTCTATCCTGAGCTTGCAGGCTTCATCCAGCCTCTCGCAGGGGAGTACGCGGGCTTCAAGCGGGTGTTCGAGCAGATCCCCTTCCCAACCGGGTACGGAATCGAGATAGGCATGCTCATTTCGTTGTTAAAGCTCATCGGTATCGACGCAATGGCGCAGGTCGACCTTGAGACACGCATCCATCGGAACCAGCGACTCGCCGAACTGAGCAGGATGGCCTTCGGCATTCTCCAGACCTTTATGAGACGGTTGCAGGAGGACAAAAAGCTGGACCTCCGCGACAGTCCGAGCACAGAATACTTCCAGTCCCTCTTCTCGGCAGGCGCAAGCCGGGTCGATAAAGTGGTTCTGGAGGAGCACGAGAGGCCTGCTGTTGCGTCCCTGAAAAAAGAGGAGCAAAACCATCCGCAGCATACCGCCCGCGTCTCTGCAGATCAGGGTGATTTCGATATTGTCGTGGGCATACCGAGCTTCAATAACGCCGATACTATCCCCCACGTACTCGAGGCTGTTACCGTCGGTGTCAGGGAATACTTCCCCTCGAGCCGGTGTGTGATCATCAACTCCGACGGAGGCTCCACGGACGGGACATCCGACATCGTGAAGACCTTTACCGGAAAATACCCGAACGTGGTTTACACGACGCACCCTCTGTTCCCGGTCCACAAGCTCTCCATTCCCTATACCGGCATTCCCGGGAAAGGGAGCGCGGTGAAGCTTGTGCTGGAAAAGGCCCAGGAGTATGGAGCAAAGGCGTGCGTGCTCGTCGATGCGGACCTGCGGAGTATTTCCCCTGAGTGGATCGAGAACCTACTCGGCCCGATCCTGTATAACCAATACGACTTCGTGGCCCCGTACTACTCGCGATACAAGTACGACGGCACCATTACCAACATGATAATCTATCCGCTTACGACGGCACTTTACGGCAGGTCGCTCAGGCAGCCGATAGGGGGCGATTTTTGCATATCCAGGAATCTGTTCAAGACCTACCTCGAGAAGCCGGTTTGGGACACGGACATCGCCAGGTTCGGTATCGACATCTGGCTTTCGACCCTTGCCCTTGCGGAAGGATACAAAGTGTGTCAGTCTTACCTTGGTACCAAGATCCACAAAGCAAAGGACCCGGCCGTGGACCTGGTCGATATGTTTATGCAGGTAGTAGGGACCACGTTTATGCTCATGGAAACATACCGGTCAACATGGTCTGAATCAGGCGAGATAACGTCGGTTTCACTGTACGGCTTCGTATACGAGGCCGTGCCAGAACCGATAGCCGTCGATGTGGATAGGATGCAGCGCCGCTTTACCGATGAACTCTCGGCAATAGAGAGCATCCTGAGATCGATAGTTTCGGAAGGCACGTTTCAGGACACTATGAAGCTGGCAGACACAAAGGAATTCCCGAACGACCTCTGGGCAAGGATCGTCTACGAGTTCGCCTATGCGTTTCATGTGAAGAAGATGGACAGGAACTCCATCCTGAAGGTGTTGGTGCCCCTTTACCTGGGAAAGGTTGCGTCTTTTATCTATAAGACCCTGTATTCTTCTGCACAGCAGGCAGAGGAGTCGGTAGAAGGGATCGTGAAGAGCTTCCTTGAACAGAAGCCTTTCCTGAAAGGTATGTGGGAGTGAAAAAATAAGAGGAGGTATATGATGAAATTTCTCCACACGATAGTTATCGATCCGTTCCTGGCGTGGTATCATACCGTCGTGAGCTACATTCCCAATGTCCTGACCATGCTGTTCGTCATCATCATCGGGTTTCTGCTCGCATGGCTCCTCGGCAAGGCGGCGAAGTGGATTTTCAAGCTTATAAAACTGAACGAGATCGGGGAAAGATCCGGCTTGTCTGTCGCGTTCAGCGGCACCACCATGAGTGCGATTGCTGAGCGGTTTATCTTCTGGTTCATCGTGTTCGTTTTCCTCATGCTCGGTCTCAGTGCGCTCAAACTCGGGCCCATAGACAACCTCATAACGGGCTTCTTCCTGTACCTGCCGAAGCTGATTGCAGCGATCATTATTTTTACGGCAGGGTATCTGTTCGGCAACTTCCTGGACCGCATCGTGGTACTCGCAGCAGTGAGCTCACATGTCCCCCACGCAAAGGCGATAGGCAGGCTGACGAAGTTTGCGGTCATCGTGTTTTTCGTCTTCGTGTCACTCGACCTACTCGAGATAGGGAAGAACGTCATCGTCGCGGCGTTCTCCATCACCTTCGGGGGCGTGATCCTGGGTCTCGCGATAGCCTTCGGCCTCGGAGCAAAGGAAATCGTCAAAGAATGGCTCGAGAAGACGATCAAGAACTCAAAGAGCGACCACGACGACGGCATATCGCACCTATGAGCAGGTCCTACGACACCAGTATCACCTGAATGTCCATCACATTGGTACCGGTGGGACCTGTTCTGAAAAGTGCCCCCACGCGGTCGAGTACCGTATAAGAATCGTTATTCAGGAGGTATGCAGCCGGATCCATACCAGACCTCTCCATACGGTCAGCGGTAGTTCCGTCGACGAGAGCCCCCGCTGCATCGGTCGGGCCATCAGTCCCGTCGGTCCCTGCAGACAGCAGGGTTATGCCTTTTTTGCCGCTGATATCGATTGCAAAGCCCAGGGCGAGTTCCTGGCTTCTGCCGCCTTTCCCCGTCCCTTGAACAGTGACCGTTGTCTCGCCGCTACTGATCATGCAGATTGGCCTGCTTTTCCGGTATTTCCTGTTTGCCGTTCTCTGTGCTAAAGCAGCAAGCTCATGTCCCACGCTTCGGGCTTCACCGTGCAGACGGGTGGTCAGAATCAACGGCCTCAGACCGAGCCGCCGTGACTCTGCCTTACCTGCATCAACGGCTTTCCTATTGTCTGCGATAATGACGTTCCTTGCCCGCGCTGGACCGGGACGTACCGCAGGGCCCATATTCCTTTGCTCCAGCCTTGTTATGACCGCAGCAGGGACCTCCTTTTTCAGATGGAACCTGTCGAGTATCTCCAGCGCCTGTGCAGGTGTCGACGTGTCCTCCACGGTCGGGCCGGATCCGATGCTCCCGAGACGATTTCCGATAACATCAGAAATTATCAAAGTGACCGTCCGGGCCGGATAAAAGAGTCTTGCAAGCCTCCCCCCCTTCACCCGTGAGAGGTGCTTCCGAACAATATTCAATTCATCGATGCCTGCGCCCGATCGTAGGAGGAGCGCGGTCGTCAGTATCTTATCCTTGAGCGACACGCCGTCCGGTGCTACGAGCAAGGATGAGGCGCCGCCGGAAAGCAGCATGAGCACAAGGGTGTATCGGTCAACATGAGCGGCGAGAGACATCAGACGCTTCGTTGCCTCTATGCCGTTTTGGTCGGGGAAGGGATGTCCTGCCTCAAAGACATCGATATGTTTCAAACGGCCCGCGTAACCGTATTTTGTTATGACGATGCCGTTGTCGATACGGCTGCCCAGGACTTCATCGATTGCACGCGCCATGGAAAAGGAAGCCTTGCCCGCTCCGACAACGATGATCTTTTTGTAGTAGCCGAACCTGTACTCTTTGCCGGCAATCTCTATACCGCGCGTCGTCGGACGTACCGCATGATGAACAGCCCCATAGCCCGTCACCGCATGAACGCCAGAAAAGAACACTTTTTTCAAAATAGCAGCATCATTCGATCGCATGGAAACCATCATAACACCAGCTCGGATCTTTAGCAGAAAACGACTGTACGTTCAACCGTGGCAGACCTTCTTGGCCATGTTTATATTCCTTGCCATGGCCGTCGGGCATGCCTATAGTAAAAAACATGGCTGACAGGCTGTTGAGCGAATACAAAAAGCCCGGGAAAGAGCACTACTATATCCTGCTTATGTCATGGGCCGGATGGGTGTTCGATTTCTACGACCTTACGCTCTATACGTTCCTGCTGATCCCTATCGGCAGAGCGCTCCGTCTCTCCAACATCGACCTTTCCTACATACTCGGTACGTCGCTGGCAGCGACCGCACTCGGAGGAATCGTGTTCGGTATACTCGCGGACCACTACGGAAGGAGGAGCGTCCTGCAATGGACCATCCTCACGTACAGTATAGGGACCTTTTTGAGCGGTCTTGCACCGGGCTTCTATTCGCTCGTGCTGTTCAGAATACTTACCGGTATAGGTGTGGGCGGCGAGTGGGCCACCGGACAAACCTATGTCGGCGAGACCTTCCCTCCCGGCGTACGGGCCAGGTTCGGCGCATTCATGCAAACCGGCGCACCAGTGGGAGTAGCGCTTGCTGCATTGATCGGCGGATTTGTCTCGCCCCTCATAGGATGGAGGCTGTCGTTCATGGTATCTGTCCTGCCGGCACTGCTGGTCATCATGGTAAGGAAGCGGCTGCCGGAATCCGACCTGTGGACTGAGCGCAATCGCCTCATAGAGAGCGGCACGCTATCGAACGATGTTGTCACAAAAGAGACCGGGGGCAAGCTCAGGGCACTCCTTGATCCGGCATATGCAGGGACATTCATGAAGTCCCTGCTGCTCGCGGTGTTCATCATGTCGGCATACTGGTTTACCTACGCGTGGCTACCGGGCTACCTCTACGAGCAAAGGCATTTCTCGATGAGCAAGTCCGGCCTGTGGATGATCATAACCCAGACCGGGGGGTTCGTAGGTTACGCGACCTTCGGATTCATCGCGGACCGGTTCGGCAGGAGGCCCGCGTTTACCATCTATGCGATCCTTATGGCGTCCGGACTTGTGATGGTAACACTGCTGTGGGGCCTCATTGCGAACTATCCCTCCGTAATACTCGTTTTCATGTTCATGGTGGGGTTCGGCACCGGGTTCTTCGGAGGGTACGGCCCCCTCATGTCAGAGCTGTTTCCAACGAAGATCAGGAACACGGCCATGGGGACCGCATTCAACCTTGCCCGGGGGGTACAGTTCTTTACGCCGGTCGTCATCGTCGTTGTAGCGGCGCACTACGGGCTCGGCGGCGGCATATCCATAGCCTCGCTGTTTGCGCTCCTCGCTGGCCTTTGGATATGGGCCTTCCCGGAGACCAGGGGCAGGAGATTGACGGCGATCAGATAAAGGGAGCAGCCAGGTGAGAAGGGCTTTAACAGGTAAATACATAATCGTCTCAGACAGGAACACGCCCTACGACCTTCCCTGGTGGCTCGCCCTGGCTTTGTATGCCTTTTTGACGCTCGTGTTTACCTACCCGATTGTCCTGCATCTTGGCAGCAGGGTCATAGGCGGAGACCGTGCGTACAGGTCCCTCTGGGACCTGTGGTGGTTTCAGCATGCCATCCTTACGCTGCATACGAGCCCGCTCGTCAATCAGGCACTGTACTATCCGCTACACAACGTCTCCATGTTCTGGTCGACGCCGGTCAATGAGCTCGGTGCTCTGCCGCTCCAACCTCTATTCGGCAGCCTTATCACCTACAACCTGCTGATCCTTGCCCACTTCGCGCTATCAGGCTTTTTCGCCTTTCTGTTTCTCAGGAAGCTCGTCGACGACGATCTATCTGCATTTGTCGGAGGCGTCGTCTACACGTTCTCCGCCTACCATTTCGCCGCCAGCAATACACTCGGCCCTTCCACGATAGAATTCTTACCCCTGTTTCTGCTGTACTTCTTCGGCTTCATAGAGCGACCGGGCATGAAAGACTTCCTCCTGATGGCGTGTTTCGCGTCGCTGAGCGTACTGTCGGCCCCGTCTGTAGCCACATCGTTCCTCGTTCTGTTTGCGATCGCGTTTCTTTTCTACGCCCTGACGTCAAACAGACAGTTGCTCTCTACAGAAAAAAGGCTGCTGGGTCTCCTGTTGACCGGGGGCATCGCTGTCGGCATCGCGGTACTTTTCTACCGATCCGGCTCCGGTACGCCCCATGTACTCAACGATCCGGCGAGTGCTACCGTGGCCGGTCCGCAAGATCTGCTCGGCTACTTTCTGCCCACGCGGGGCGATTTTTTCTGGCATCGGTTCTTTGCGGACATAACCACGGGCCAGCCGTCCCGGTATGTCTTTCCAGGCTACCTCGTGCTGGTTCTCGCCTTTATCGGGCTGTCGAGATCGACGATACGCTATAAAGGCCTCTTCATACTGGTTCTTGTAGCGGCGCTGTTACTTTCATGGGGACCGTATCTCATGATAAACGGCCCTCTCCTTATCCCCTTCAGGAAATCATACTACCTGGTACCTATGCCATACCTGCTGATCGGGAAAACTTTTCTGATCCATCTGCTCGGATCACCCGGCAGGTACTGCCTCGACGTTGAGCTTATGCTTGCCGTCTTTACGGCGGGCGCGCTGTCCCTCGTCACGAAAAGGAATGTCTCATCCATCCTGGCGACAGCACTTCTTGCAATCGCCGTACCCCTCGAGGTGACACCTCACCTACCCTTCGATACTTCTGTAGCAAAAATACCGCCGATCTATAACATGATAAAATCCAGCAATGCGATACATGCGATCTACGAGCTTCCTTCGGGGAAAAGATCGAATCCACCGTACACAAGGTATTCGTACCGTTACCTGTACTACCAGACATACCACGACAAGCCTGTCATCTACGGGCGCATCCCCACAGCTCCCTACAAGGTCAACGACTTCACGCTGCTCAACCCGCTCCTGCAGGCGTTCCGCGAACCGGAGATACTCAGTCGCGGCGATATCATAAAGAGAGACATCGGGCGTTGTCTCCCCTATGGACTCAGCGCATTGAACGAGAGCAAGGTCTCCGTCATACTGCTCCACAGAAACCGCCTGCGATCCGGTATCGATAAAGGAGCAGAACAAGCCCTGTATAAGTTGCTGACGAGGATGTGCGGCAAGCCATTTGTCGACGACAGATCGACGTCGATGTTCTTTGTACCGAATCAGGATAAGACGGTCCTCAAACCCGTCGTATACCTCGGGAAAGGATGGGGCCCCCTGCACTATTACGCGAATGGCATGGCATACAGAACGATGTTGATCGACGCAGAGATCAGGCTGTCGCACTGGGTCGGAGGGTACGCAACCATAAGCTTCTTCGTTTCTAAACCGTCATCAAGGATAGGTACCCTTGATGTATTCGACGATGCAACCCTGATAGCCCGACTCGACCTGTCTTCCATCATAACGCCAGACATCGGCAGGATATCTATCCCGTCAGTCTATCTGCACGGCGGTAAAAACACCATCGTACTGCATGCGGAAGAAGAGTCTCCCGCCTCTTACTTCATGGAATACGGCGCTTACCATGCAAAGCTGCTGGGCCTGTTCATAAGTAACTTCAGGATACGTCCTCTCGGCGCCCTTCAGCGGGTCATCCGGGGACGGAGCGTGAGCAATTGATGCGCTTTCGTTTTAAGAACCCGTGCCTCACCCCTGCCCTGCTGATAGTATGTTTCCTTTCCGGCATGCCGGTCCATGCAGCGACCCTCCGAAAGGCAAGGGACGTCTTCGATGATTACGATAGAAACATAGCCAGCATTCAAGAGGCAATCCATATCTATACGCAGGTCATAAAAGAAAACAATCGGCCACAGATTCAATCGAGGGCATATGCAGGCATCTCGATGGCTTACCTTACCATGGGTGACTTCGCGGGGCTTACCCATACGAACGCGTTGAAGGACTACGAGGCCGGCAGGGACGCAGCATGGAAGGCCATCAAGCTCGATCCGAGAAGCTCCGACGCCTGTTTCTGGTACGCAGGCAACATAGGCAGGATAGCGCAGCGCAAGATTTTTATAAAGGCAGTGCTTATTCTGCCGGAATTCCTGCTCTACCTCGACCGGGCATACCGGTATAACCCGAAATCGCTGTTCGTACTGGAGGCGTACGCTGAGCTCTACTACCAGCTCCCCGGCGCATTCGGGGGCAGCAACCACAAGTCGATTACCTACATCGATAAAGCGATGAGGATTGACCCGCGCTACACCATGCCGCTTACGACGCTCGCAAAGATCTTTATAAGCGAAGGAAAGTATGACAGGGCACGGAAGATCCTCAAAGAGGTGCTGAACTTCAGCTCGCCGTCATATCGTGCCGGTTGGGTCATGTACGACAAGCCCCTCGCCCGGAAGCTGCTGGAGTCTATAAAAAATAAGTGAACCCTCACATCCCTTCTCTTTCTTTTTTGAAGAGTTTCTTCAGGAACGATCTCCTATGTAGGGGACAGGGCCCATACTTCCTGATCGCAGCCATATGCTCTCTTGTCCCATAGCCCTTGTGCTTTGCAAACCCGTACTCGGGATAACTCGAATCATACCTTTCCATAATGAAGTCCCGGTAGACCTTGGCAACTATCGATGCCGCTGCAATACTGGGGCATAGCCTGTCACCGCCAACGATGGTCTCCTGTCGCAGTTCTGTTTTGATCCGCATGTTTCCGTCTATCAGAACCACCTCGACCTCGTGTTCCAGCATCGACAGCGCCTGCTCCATCGCACGCATCGTCGCATTCCTGATATTGATCCTGTCTATCGTCTGCTCATCGACAATGCCGATGCCGTATGACAACGCATGCTCCTTCAGATACTCGTAGGCCCTGACCCTCGCATGAGGTGTGAGGAGCTTCGAGTCTTTGATGAGCTCACACGTGAGGTTATCCGGTATGACGATGGCGCATGCTACCACCGGTCCTGCAAGGGGGCCCCTGCCGACCTCGTCTATGCCGGCGATACGAGAGTAGAGGAAGTTTTTTGATACATCCATCAACAAAACTTTTTTTTACCACAAAGAATCCTTCTGCGTTGGACCTCTTAGCTGACGAGGCGCCAAGGGGATTCACTCTTCATCTGAAGTTTCATGAGTCGGGAGTGGGAGCTCCGGTTGTGCCTTCTCAAGCTCCTCCTCTGCTGCACTGATCTGTTTTATATCCTGCAGGCTCGGCAGTGCCGCTATGTCCTTCAACCCGAATAGCTCGAGGAATTCCTGCGTCGTCCCGTAGACAAGGGGCCTGCCCGGCAGCTCTTTCTTTCCGACAATCTTGATGAGCCTTCTGTCCAGCAGGGTCTTTATTACCCCCCCGCTATCGACCCCCCTTACGTAGTCGATCTCTGCATGGGTGATAGGCTGTCGGTACGCGACGATGGACAGTGTCTCTAAAGCGGGCGTCGACAGTCTGGAAGGTTTTACGATATTCAGCCTCTTAACCCAGTCTGCAAGCTGCGGCTTGGTTCTGAGCTGCCACCCATCAGCAACCTCCGCGAGCTCGATTCCCGTGCTGTCCGTACTATACCTGGCCCTGAGCTCTCCGATCAGGTCCTCGACCCTGACGTCCCCGGTATCGATAATGGACAGGACCTGATCGATATACTTCACCTTCAATGGTCTGTCAGATGCGAAGATGAGCGCTTCGATAATCGCTATAAGCTTCTCTCGTTCCATGGTAATTCTCCCTGTTTATTTATAACCCATGCTCATTCTTCTGCGTTATCCCCCCTACCGAGGAGGGATCAAGGGAGCTTTTTTCTGCCTGTTCGGTTCGTATGCTGAGGATCATGACGCCCCGACCCAAGCCCCGCTTGGGTACCCCGCCCTCGTATCGTAAGAGGGGAGAATACCTTACTCCTGCATAAACAGCCATATAGTCCCGAACGGCTCCTTCTGCTCACAGCGTAGCATCCTCAGCCTCAATAGTTCAAGGATCGCAAGGACAGTCACCACGATGTCCATCCTCGTGTATTCACGAGGCAGCAGCGCATCGAACGCCATACTCTTGACGATACCGATCCGCTCCATGATATCGTTGATACGCTGTGCGACGCTTATTCTTTCGACCGCCATGTAGGCTATCTTCTCTCCCCGTGCCCTGTCCATGAGCGACTTGAAGGCAACGAGAAGATCGTACGGATCTGCATCGATATTCAACGATAAATCTTCATTGCCGCTGTCCTCGTGCATGCCCCGTATGAATGTGTCCCGGTACAGCATAGCACTGTCGTTGAGCTGTAGGGCCGCATTCTTGAAGCGTTGATACTCGAGCAGCCTGTTGGTTAGCTCGAGCCTCGGGTCTTCGGCCTCCTCTTCCTGCTCTGACGGTGTCGGTATCAACATCCTCGCCTTGATCTCGAGCAGTGTCGCAGCGATAACGAGGAACTCCGAGGCAAGTTCCACGTTCAGGACCTGCATCATGCCGATGTATGCGAGGTACTGCTCCGTTATAAACGAGATCGGTATGTCATAGATGTCGAGCTCGTTGCGCTTGATGAGGAAGAGCAGCAGGTCGAGCGGACCTTCGAATACATCCAGCCTGACCTTGTAGTCTTCCTCCATCACCGTCATACAACACCCATACCGCTATGCGCCCAGGAGCACGCTCAGGACATTTAATAGATAAAAAAGCGACCGGCCGGAAAAGAGATACGCAAGGAGGTCTGCCGGCAGCCAAATCAGGATCGTGATTATTTTGATGGGGGTAAAGCTATCGAGAATAAACAGAGCAAGAAGGATGACCATCCCGTACCTCTCGAGCCAGGCGAATTTCTGCTCCAAATGGTACGGCAGCAGGCCGAACAACACCTTCGCACCGTCAAGGGGCGGTATCGGTATGAGGTTAAACAGTCCGAGTGCGAGATTGATCTGGAGCGTGAGGATGAGCATAGAGTACAGGGATGACGTTAGCAGGTCTGACGGGTTGATGACGCCGGAAAACATCGTGAGCCTTATCGCAAGCCCGGCCACCAGAGCGAGGGCGAAGTTTGCGCCCGGCCCGGCAAGGGATATCCATATCATGTCCTTCTTGGGATCTCTCAGGTTGTACGGGTTTACCATGACGGGCTTGGCCCAGCCGAAATGAGCGATAAAGAGCATGAGCGTGCCTATCGGATCGAGGTGTGCTATCGGGTTGAGGGTCAGCCTGCCCGTGTCCCTCGCGGTGGGGTCCCCGTACAGATCCGCAACATAGCCGTGACAGACCTCATGCACGGTCAGAGAGAACAGTATGACAGGCACAAGTAAAATAAACTCTTTTAAGCTCGAGGTATCCATGAGGATTTTTTATGTAACCCTATAAACCGCCGGCTGTCAACAGATTATTGGCCTCAGTCTGAGTGATCCCCAGTTTCAAGGGAGAGGACAGCAAAATTATGTTACTTCTGCTTCTATTATCTTCCTCACGGCCATACGGGGCCGGTGTAAGGCCAGTACTGCTGACTTGCTTGTTCCCCACGGCAGTTGCCGATAAAGTAACCTGAGTTTCCCAATTAGTGTGGTTTCTTCGAAAAAAGATTAGTAATCCCTGTTTTGCTCCTTCTTTTCCTTACCATATGAGATTATATTATTCTTAAATCATTTTCTCTCTTTCATCTTTTTTTTCATCAACATTAACAAATAGAAAGCCATCTTTTTTTGCTGTCATCTTCCGGGTCGTCAAGTTCTTTTAAAACATCTTTAATAAGCTCTTCAGGGAAAATATAGGGGTCAAGCCTACACATTTGACAAATGTATTTACATGAAGTAAGAAGCATCTATTATGTCAAGACCATTTAGGATATTGTATGCCGGAGCATTTTACCACGTGACCACGCGGGGGA
>JAJYLN010000012.1 GCA_021787665.1 bacterium | reverse complement strand
CCCTTGTCAGGGGGAGAGTGAAGAAGACCTCACCCCGCCCCTTTCCTCAGAGGAGAGGGTGCAAAACAAGCATGGTTCATAACTCCCTTCCGTCCCCCCTTATCTTAAGGAGGAGATGCGTCGGAAAAGACTGGGTCAGGGCTACACATTTGACCAATTGATTCAGGCAGAAGACTGACGTGTCTGTTCGCAATCTTGTATTCCCCGGTGTGGTTTGATAAAAAGACTTTTGACGGCCGGCATCATTTTTATTTGCCCTTGTTGGTGAAAGCATATGAACAAAGATAAACTCAAACAGAAGGCACAGATCGTTTATTTCTCTCATGGGGGAGGTCCCCTGCCTATTCTCGGTGACGCAAGCCATCAGGCGATGATCGATTTCATGGTGCGTCTTCCGTCCCGCTTGAGGCGGCCGGATGCGATCCTCGTCATCAGCGCACATTGGGAAGAGGACATTGCCACGGTGACCGGTGCAGCAGCGCCCCCTCTGTTTTATGACTACTACGGCTTCCCTGATGCGGCGTACGATATCACCTATCCTGCGCCCGGCAGTCCCGATCTCGCAGAGCGGATCACCGGATTGCTGGTCCACAACCGCGTCCCGGCGCGCATCGATGCCCGGCGGGGCTTTGACCACGGCCTGTTCATTCCGCTCAAGCTGATGTACCCGGGCGCAGATATTCCGGCGCTCCAGCTTTCACTGCTGCACAGCCTTGATCCGGCAGAGCATCTGTCGCTGGGCAGGGCATTGCACACCGTGCTTGACGAGAATATCCTCATTATAGGGTCCGGCTTTTCGTTTCACAATTTAAGGGCCTTTATCTGGGAAGGAGGCCGCAGGTCCGACGCAGCCAATGACAGCTTTCAGAATTGGCTCATCGAAACATGCACGGGTCCGCTGTCAGCATCGGACTGCGATCAACGGCTGACCGAGTGGGAGAAGGCACCTGCCGCACGCTACTGCCATCCGCGTGAAGACCATTTGCTGCCGCTGTGTGTTTGCGCGGGCATGGCCGGAACACGTGCCACGACGATCTTTGACGACTATATCCTGGGCAAGCGTTCGATTGCCTTCCTGTGGTAATGCCGCCGACCCAAAATGGGGTCAGGTCTACACATTTGACAGAGTGGATTTACTATGAAAAGGGAACGGAAGACAACACTGCTATTTACGGAAGGAGGTGAGGACGTGTCTACGCATTGCACAATTCCAATGAGAAGAACCGTGGGTTTTCTTTAATATTAAGATTCTTGGACGAGCGGAAGAAGACTGGATTTCGTGTCAAGCGCGGAATGACAGAAAAACCTGCAGAGTATGTCTCATGAGAGCCAAGAGTTCCCTGCGCTCTTGATTCAGACGGGGTTTACAGGGCGGACGTGATGGTATACAATTGGCATAAAGGCAGAAGAGAAAAGGTATGCATCTTAAAAAGGGCAAGCCATGCTCCGAAGTCGCCCTGAGTATCGGGAACAATCCGGTTGATGAGTCGCTTTACTCCAGACTGGTACCGGGAGACATTCTCCTTACGCAGACCTACGGAGCCTTCTATACGCTATGGAGAAAGATCTCCTGTACCCTGTACGATCACTCCGCGGTCGTGCTGGAAGACAACGAGACCATGAACGTCGTTTACCCAGTCACCAAAAGACTGCCGGCCTCCCATTTCTTCAGGCCCGGCAAGTCCCTGCTGATCTTGCGTCCCGTGTGGAAGAACACGGAGCAGCTCAGCGAGTTCCTGCGTTCCATGCATCGGCTCGAAGGCACGCGATACAACTCGCTCAGGGGTATCGTAAACATATCGAACATGATGATCTATTACAGGCTGGGACTGAAGATCCCGTTGAAGATTCCGGCAATGACATCCCGGAGATGGGTGTGTACCGACGCAATCCTAATGTATCTGCGCAAAATTATGCCGGGGTTCTCGGCTATAGATGCACTGGACCTCGACCTTTTCAGGTTCGGCTTTACATCGCCGAATGATTTTCTGAGGATAGCCTATTATTTGCCGGACATCTTGAAAAAGGTCGAATGAAACAAATTGAAGCCTCAAGTTCAGAAATTTTTCTAGTGAAGCTCATTCTTCCTCCTGTCTCCTCGTCTTTGGGGAGAGGATTACGGTGAGGGCTTTCTTATCATTGCCTCTTCCTTCATCCGTATAATGTTGACCACCATCCAGTTCAATGACGAGTCTTGCTTTTACAGCAAAGAAATCGAGAATATAATGATCAAATACAACCTGTCTTCTGAACTTTACTCCAAGCTGATTATTCCTTATGCGTTGCCATAGCGTATGCGCTGCATCCGTCATGTCCGTGCGTAGTTTCTGCGCAAGCGGGAGGAACACCTTAGTAGAATTGGGAAAGTGATTATATAGTTTTATTGTTACATATGCCTTTAAAGAAAGCCATCACCCTTCCCTCTCCCAATGGGAGAGGGAATTGAGGTATCCCTCTTTATACACAACCTTACCGATTTTGTCGTAGTGCGGTTTCACACTACTTTCTTATTTGCAACCTATTGTAAAATCAACCTTTTTATTTTCGACTCAAATAAGTGGGAAACTCAGGAGCGTGTACATTTAACAGAAATTTACGGTTTCACGCTCGCAGAGCCACCCTGACAAATCATATAAAAATCTAACCGAAACCGGTCGCCTTGCAAACTATGACGGAAAGGTATAAAACCCGGGGGTATACAAGGAGGCAGTATGCTGGACATCTACATGGACCCGAAGAAGACCGGGCTTGTGAACGAGGCAAGGGACTTCGTCAAGTCCGTCCCCAAAAAGCTCCTCATGGACATGGACGACAACAAGGTGGTGTACCCGGCGGAGTACGTGCGCGAGGCCGCACGGCGGAAGCTGCTGGGCCTGCGGTTCTCGCCGGAGTTCGGCGGCAGGGGGCTCGGGTGGGAGGACGAGATCGTGGCCCTCGAGGAGGTGGGGGTCCTCGGGACGTCCCTCGCCTGCCTGTATTCGCTCGTGAGCATCGTGGGCGAGGCCCTTCAGGTGTTCGGCAGCGACGGTCAGCGGAAGAAATACCTCAAACCGCTTCTCGAGGGGAAGATGTTCTGTGCCGAGGCGCTCACCGAGCCGCGCGGCGGCTCGGACTTCTTCGGCGCCACGACCACGGCGAAGAAGGAAGGTGACCACTACGTCCTGAACGGTCAGAAGAGATTCGTGGTCGGCGCCGAGGGTGCGGACCTGTTCCTGGTGTACGCGAAGACCGACGAGAAGGCGAAGCCGCAGATGTCCCTCAGCGTGTTCGTCGTGGAAAGGGACATGGGCGTGGAGGTGAAGCACGTGTACGGGCTCCTCGGGACACGCGGGGGCGGGGCCGGGAGGATCCTGTTCAAGGACACCCGGGTACCGGCGGAAAACCTGATCGGGGAAGAGGGGGCCGGCGGGCTCATATTCAACCAGATGATGATCCCGGAGCGGATGACCTCCGCGGCCGGCGCGCTGGGAGGTGCGCGCGAGCTCCTCAAGATCGCGGCGAGATACTCCGACAGGCGCAGGGCGTTCGGCCAGAAGATACGGTCGTTCCAGGGCGTGAGTTTCAAGGTGGCTGACGGCATCGTGGACCTGGACGCAGCGAGCGCCCTCGTTCACGCTGCCGCACGCTCGGTGGACGAGTACGGCAGCACCGGCACCACCCGCCGGCTCGTGTCCGAGGCGAAGCGGTACGCGACCGAGATGGCGTGGAGGGTCACGAACAACGTGATGCAGATCCTCGGGGGCATCGGCTACACGAACATCTACCCGGTCGAGAGGGCCCTGAGGGACGCGAGGCTGGCCATGATATGGACCGGCACGAGCGAGATCATGAACCTCATCATCCAGCACGAGTACTACAGAGAGGTACTCGGCGAGAAGGCCACTCTGAGGGACCTGGAGGCAGACGCGCCGGAGGCAGACAGAGGGGACGAGAAAATATACGAGTAAAGGGGGCGGCATGAAGAGGATATCCTATTGGCTCCTGGGAGCGTTGGTGGCGTTTGCCGGAGCAGCGGGCTGCGGCGGTCCGTCCGGTGCGCAGTCGTACACGCTCGGCACCTTCGGGGTTCGGGTCGGTGGGACCGACCTTTCCGTGACGGACAGGTACGGACGGACGATACTGCCCGGCGCCCCGGACGGCACGATCGTCTTCGGGAGCGGCACGCCGTCCGTTAAGGAGCAGTTCGGTTCCTTTGCTATTACCGAGACGACAGCATGGATTCAGCCCACTGCGTTCGACGTGACCTATGCCGGCCCGGCCCGGATCGTCGTACGAATAGTTACGCCGGCCGGGGACGGGTACATGGTCGTTGCGCCGATAAACGACCACATGCTCGGTATCACGGTCACTGCGCCGGCCGGCACGACCTCCCCCGGTCAGGCCATAAACAGGACGGTCCTGGATCTCTCCTGTAGCGACAGCGACCACTTCTACGGCCTGGGCGAGCAGTTCAACAGCCTTGATCAGAAGGGCAACGTCGTAGGGATATGGACGCAGGACCACGGATTCCTGCAAGATCTTCCCAATCCATCGGCCATTCAGGCAGCCCTCCATCCCACGTATTTCCCGGAGCCGTTCATGCTTACCAATAGGCCTGCGGGCATCCTTATCAGTTCGACTGCCTACAGCAGGTTCGACCTCTGCGCCTCTGATCCGAGTCGGGCGCGTATCGAGCTTTGGGACACGGATATGCACATCGTCCTGATTGCGGACGTGGACCCTATCCATATAATCCAGGACTTTACCGGCATCGTGGGCAGGCAGCCCCTGTCCAATCCATGGGTCATCGGCCCGTGGATATCGGTGGAGGGTGGCAGCCTGTCGCTGACCACCACCGCGGACCAGCTCCGGGCGGATGGCGTGCCCTCGTCGGCATTGTGGTATCAGGACTGGGTGGGCGGGAGCACCATGCTCGGGGGATACGACCTGCCCTATCACTGGACCCCGGACTTCTCGCTCTACCCGGACATGGCCGGCGTCAACGCGACCCTCGGCACGATGGGGCTCAAGGCACTGGCGTACTTCAACAGTTTCGTGGACGAATCCCAGGACCAGTGGGACGCGGCCGTGACCGGCGGCTATCTTATAACCGGCAGCGCGGGCCAGCCGTACACCTTTACCGGTGCACATTTAAGCCCCGAGAGCATGGTCGATTTGACCAACCCGGCCGCAGCGGCATGGATGCAGGGCTTCATGCAGAGCGCAACGACGCTGGGGTTCAGCGGATGGATGGCGGACTTCGGCGAATGGCTCCCCTACGATTCTTTTATGAAGGCCGGCCCGGCAACCCTGTTGCATAATGAGTACCCGGTGCTCTGGGCGAGATTCAACTACGATACCATGTCTGCCGCCATACCCTCCGGGGACTTTGCATTCTTCATGCGCTCCGGCTACCTCGGGTCGCAGCCGTACCAGCCGGTTGTCTGGGCAGGGGACCAGAACACGGACTTCGACTCCCAGTTCGGGTTCCCCACTGCGGTGATCGCCGCGCTGAACATGGGCGTGTCAGGCGTGCCTATCTTCACGCCGGACATAGCAGGCTTCGCCGGAGTGATACCTTCGACGAAGGAGCTCTACTTCCGGTGGACGGAGTTCGGCTGTTTCACCCCGGTCATGAGGACGCACAACGGGTTCGAGTACTATACGAACTGGAACTGGAACAGGGATGCAGGCACGATCCAGATGTTCAAACGATATGCAATCCTGCACGTAGACCTGTTTCCATACATCTATACCTACCTGATGCAGGCCCACGATCTCGGGACCCCGATCATGCAGGCCCTGTGGCTCAGGTATTACCGCGATCCGAAGACTGCGCTGATAGACGACGAGTATCTGTTCGGTGACGATATGCTCGTGGCACCGGTGATCACGCAGGGCGCCGCCAGCAGGACCCTGTACCTGCCGGCAGGCGCATGGTACCCGCTCGATGGCGGGCCTTCCGTTGCAGGAGGCGTGAGCGTTACCGTGAGCGCACCGATAGACACGATACCGGTGTTCGTCCCTGCGGGCGCGGTCATTCCCCTGCTCACGCAGGCGCCGGACACCTTGATAACCGGGACAACGGTGACCGTCACGACCCTTGCGGAGGTCATAACGGCCCAGACGATACGGGTATACCCGGGCGCGAACGGCGGGTTTTCGGTGTACGACGGATCCGTGTTCACGCTCACCTCGTCGTCGTCCGGACTGGACCCCGGCAGCGGGCTTGTGCTGACCGACCAGAATGGCCAGTTGCTTGGGACGTGCGTTACGCAGGACGCCGGCGCGGTCGCGTGCGGCACGATCGCGGGCGGCGCGTGGGAGGTGAAGGGATTTATCGGCACGACAGGCATCTTTATGCTGCAGGGTGTGCCTTCGGATCCGGGGACGAGCTATCGGATAGAGGTGTTCTGACTCAGAAGCTGACGAGCCTGTCCGTCTGGATCGTGAGCTCGGCGAGCTGATCGATCGTGCCGAGCTCCACGCCGTCCATGAGCATGGTCTCGAGCATGCCCCTGACGCTCAGGCAGGACATGCAGGTCTTTACCGTGCCACCGTTCTTCATGATGGACTTGAGCATGCGCTCTATGTTGTAGAACCCGTCCGGGGTCGACTGCTCCGGCATCGCACAGACGACCGCGTCGCCCATGAGGAACACGGTGACCTTCGCGTCCTTGAAACCCTTCTGGATGGCCATGGCGAGCCGCAGCGCGTTGTAGGCCTTCTCGGACCCGTACGGCGGATCGTTTATTATCGTCAGTACCTTCATCTCTCCTCCAGTCCTTTCCGTAGATCGATCCCTCTATACCCACTCGCCGTGGCGCACACAAGGATTATCGCACGCGATGCACCGGCCGGCCCCCTGAGTTTCCCAATTAGTGCGGTTTCTTCGAAAAAGGTGCGGGGTCAGTTAGTGAAGCTCATTCTTCCTCCTGTCTCCTCGCCTTTGGGGAGAGGATTAACCCGAGGGCTTTCTTATCATTGTCTCTTCCTTCATCCGTATAATGTTGACCACCATCCAGTTCAAAGACGAGTCTTGCTTTTACAGCAAAGAAATCGAGAATATAATGATCAAGCACACCCGGTCCGCGGCCTCTTGTCTAAAGGCCCATAATGTAGTAAACAGTACACCCTATGACTACAGGTGCTCGGTTCTATTCCCCGGAGGTGGGATGCCATGAGTGACAAGGTTCTGACGATAGGGCACAGCCCGGACGCGGACGATGCGTTCATGTTCTACGCGCTGACGCACGACCGGGTGCACGTCGCCGGCGTGCGGTTCGAGCATGTGCTGACCGATATAGAGACGCTCAACAGGCGGGCCATGCAGAGCCCACCGTACAAAGTACCCCTGTTGGACGTCACCGCGGCGTCCCTGCACGCCTATCCGTACATCGCCGGCACGTACCAGATACTTTCGTGTGGCGCCAGCATGGGCAAGGGATACGGGCCCATCGTCGTCAGCCGGGAGAGGCGCGAGCTGAAGGACGCTGTCATCGCGATACCGGGGGAGTATACCTCCGCATTTCTCGCTCTGAAAATGTGCATCGGAGCGTTCCACCCCAGGACGATGCCGTTCGACAGGATAATGCCCGCGGTGAAGGCCGGCGAGGTGGATGCCGGGCTCATCATCCACGAGGGCCAGATCACGTACGCGGACGAGGGGCTGAGCGTACTGGTGGACTTGGGCGCATGGTGGCTGAAGAAAACGGGTCTGCCCTTGCCGCTCGGCATAAACCTCGTCAGGCGTTCGCTCGGCAAGGAGCTCAAGCGCACGATCAACCAGTCTATTAAGGACAGCATCGCGTATGGGTTCTCGCACGAGGCTGAGGCGATGGCTTATGCGTCCGGATATTCGCGGGGGCTGGATATGGAGAGGGTAAAGCGGTTCGCCCTCATGTACGTCAACGACTATACCCTTGAGCCGGGCAGGGAAGGCAGGGATGCAGTCCAGGAATTCATCGGGCAGGCCGTTCACCTCGGCCTTATCCCGGACGTGACAGTCGAATTTGTTGCATGAGGTTCAGATAGGTACACGCACGGTATGAAAAAGCCGGACAGGAAGAACAGCATGCCGGACGTGGCTGGGTATTACGGAGGATACGGGGGGAGGTTCGTGCCGGAGACCCTGATGCGCGCGCTGCGGGAGCTCGAGCAGGGGTACAGGCGTACCGTTCGCCAGGCATCGTTCCGGGAGGAGATCGGATATTACCTCAGGCATTACGTGGGCAGGCCAACGCCCCTGTATTTCGCGGCGAGCATGACCGCAGACCTGGGCGGCGCACGGGTGTATTTGAAGCGCGAGGACCTCGCCCATACCGGCGCGCACAAGATAAACAATACCATCGCGCAGGTCCTGCTCGCACAGAAGCTCGGCAAGCGGCGGATCATCGCGGAGACCGGAGCAGGACAGCACGGCGTAGCTACGGCGACCGCGGCGGCACTGTTCGGGCTCCCCTGCGAAGTCTATATGGGTGACCTGGACGTGAAAAGGCAGGCATTGAACGTGGACAGGATGCGCCTGCTCGGCGCACGGGTCATATCCGTGTCATCCGGCTCGATGACCTTGAAGGACGCCATGAACGAGGCGATCCGCGACTGGGTCACCAACGTAGCGACGACACACTACGTCATAGGCTCCGTTGCCGGACCGCACCCTTACCCGATGATCGTCAGGGACTTCCAGTCGGTTATCGGCAGGGAAGCGATGAGGCAGATACGGGGGCTCGAGCACAGGCTCCCGGACGTCCTGATCGCATGTATCGGGGGCGGCAGCAATTCGATGGGGCTCTTCACCCCGTTCCTGCGGCACGACGATATTGCCCTGATCGGCGTCGAGGCCGGTGGCCTCGGTATCGAGTCCGGGAAGCACGGCGCATCCCTGACGGCGGGCGATAAGGGCGTACTCCACGGCGCCATGACCAGGGTCCTCATGGACACGGACGGCCAGATCGTTATTCCCCATTCCATCTCGGCCGGGCTCGACTACCCGGGCGTCGGCCCGGAGCTGAGCCACCTCAAAGATACCGGAAGGCTTAAGGTGTACACGGTGAAGGACGACGACGCCCTGTCCGCAACCGCTTACCTCTCGAAGACCGAAGGCATCATCCCGGCACTCGAGAGCGCGCACGCAGTTGCGTTCGCCCTCCGGTATGTTCCGGGGCTCCGGAAGGGCTCCGTCGTCATCATAAACATTTCCGGCAGGGGCGACAAGGACATGGATATCATACGGGAACACATGGCCTTCGAGAATGAGCGGGGGCATGACGAATCCCATTGACTCGACGTTTGCGGCACTGGCGGATAGGGGCGAGAAGGCGCTCATCGCGTATATCATGGCCGGGGACCCCTCGATCCAGAAGACAGTGGCTTACGCGAAGGCACTCGCCGAGGGTGGGGCCGACATCATAGAGCTCGGTATGCCGTTTTCGGACCCCATTGCCGACGGTCCGGTGATCCAGCGGGCGGCCCAGCGCGCCCTCGGCTCCGGGACGAACATACGGCGGATATTCGAGGCGGTCCGGACATTCAGGAAGGCCTCCGCTGTCCCGGTGATCCTGATGGGGTACGTGAACCCGGTCATAAAGTACGGCGCCGGGAACTTTTTCAGGGACGCGGCATCGAGCGGCGTCAGCGGCGTGATACTGCCGGACGTGCCCCTGGAGGAGAGCGGGCTCCTGCGTGACCACGCGGATATCGCCGACATCCACGTCATTATGCTTGCCGCGCCCACGTCCGGCAGGAGGCGACTCCTCCAGCTCGCGCGAAACACGCAGGGTTTCCTGTACTACATCTCGCTGACCGGTGTGACCGGCTCATCAAAAGAGATCAACAGTGCAGTGTTCGGTGACATAGCGTGGGTCAGGGAGCGCACGCGTGTTCCGGTCGCGGTCGGTTTCGGTATCTCAACACCAGAGCAGGCAGGACGTGCAGCCGTTGTTGCTGACGGCATCGTTCTGGGCAGTGCATTTGTAAAGCTCGTGGAGGACCATCCGGACGCATCGAACAGCCTGCACACTCTGGCCCATGCCATCAAGTCTGCGATCCGGCGTGGATAGACCGGACAACACAGTTTCTCCGACTACTTGAGATCGCTCCGCGTTGCATGATATACTGTACGCCAGTGGTTGAACAGACAAAAATACTCATCGTTGACGACGAGGAGAACATACGGTTCGCGGTGTCCAATATTCTCAAGACGAACAGCTATGCCGTGGCTGTCGCCCAGAATGGTGAGGACGCCTTCCTCGAGTTGAAGCGACAGCCGTACGACTTTGTGATCTGCGACATCAGGATGCCGGGGATGGATGGCATGGAACTCCTCAGGGCGCTGCAGCACAACAGGATGGAGACCACCGTCATCATGATGTCGGCCTACGGGAACCTCGATAGCGCAATTGACGCCATCAAGGCCGGGGCGTACGACTACATCACGAAGCCCTTCAGGCCGGACGATCTCGTCCTGACCGTTAAGAAGGCCGAAGAGCGCCTGCGGCTGTACCGGGAGAACCTCGTCCTCAGAAAGGCCGTGGCGCGTGACTACGATTTCAGTTCGATAGTGGGCAAGAGTGAGAAGGTCCTCGGCGTGCTGAACGAGATAAAGCGGGTGGCCAGCTACAAGACCACCGTGCTCATCACCGGGGAGAGCGGGACCGGCAAGGACCTCGTTGCCAAAGCGATACATTACAACAGTGACCGGAAGGACAAGCCGTTCGTCTCGATCAACTGCGGAGCGATCCCGGGGAGCCTGCTCGAGAGCGAGCTGTTCGGCTATGTGAAAGGGGCATTCACCGGGGCGTACGCGGCAAAGCAGGGTCTGTTCGAGACCGCGGACACCGGTACCTTGTTCCTCGACGAGATCGGGGACATGCCGTTCAATCTTCAGGTGAAGCTGCTGCGGGCCATCGAGGAGTCCATAATATCCCGCATCGGTGACACCAAGTCCACGGCTGTGGACCTACGGCTGATCGCGGCCACGTCGAAGTCGCTTCCGGAAGAAGTGAAGAAAGGAACATTCAGGGACGACCTGTTCTACCGGCTGAACGTGTTCACTATACAGATGCCCCCTCTCAGGGAGCGCAGGGAAGATATACCGCTTCTCGCGGCACACTTTCTGAAAAAGAACGCCGAGGTCCTGGGGAAGCGGATCCGGGGATTCGACGATCAGGTCATAGATCTGTTCATGGCCTATCCGTGGTACGGTAATGTCAGGGAACTCGAGAACGTCATCGAGAGGTCGTGCATTATGAGCGAGGGAGAGAGCATAACCGCAGAGAACATACCGGACTCCATCAGGGCAGAGAAAGGAGCCCGTCCCCCGGCCGCGGAGGACCTCTCGATACGGCGGGCTCAGGCCAGTCTGGAGGTCGATCTGATCAAGAGGGCACTGAAGGAAACAGGCGGCAATAAGACGCGCGCGGCTCAGTTCCTCGAAATAAGCCTCAGAGCCCTGATGTATAAATTGAAAGAGTATGGCATCGAACCATAGAAGGAGGACAGTATGAAATGGCTTGCTTTGTTTTTTGGCATGCTGGCGCTCACGGTAGGCTGCCAGAAGGGGCCCCCGGTCAGGACCGTGTTTTCCGGCAGCACGGTGCCGGTGCATCCGCGCAATCAGTTCGTGGCGATACGGCCGGGCAACCCGGTGCCGGGCGATACCCTTACGGTTCAGATACCCGAGGGTATAAGTGCGAAGGACATCACCTGGTATATCAACGGCCAACAGGGGCAGGTCTCGAACGAACTCCGCGCCAGCTTCGGGAAGGGTGACACCATTACCGCCGTGGTTGCTGGCAAAGACAGCAGCGGCAGGGAGGTTGCATTAACCTCACCTCCGGTGACCGTAACGGTCGCCCTGCCGGTTATAACCTCGGTAGACCTCGAGCCGCTATACCCCACCATCGCGACGACGATGCATGTCTCCGTACAGGCAGCTGACGCCAGCGGAGCACCAGTCAGCTTCTCGTACCGGTGGTACGTCAACAACACTGAGGTGGAGGACCAGACCGGTGATAGCTTCAGTTGCGGCGCGTATCGGCATGGTGACGTGGTGCGCGTCGTCGTAACGCCCTCGGCCGGCGGGCTAAACGGGACGGCCATATCGAGCGGCTACATCGCCATACGGAACACGCCCCCGGTCATCGTATCGAGCCCTCCGGCCACCTTCACGGGAGAAACGTACGCATACCAGGTATCTGCGACCGACAGCGACCACGACCCGCTGACGTACAGGCTCGAGTCCGCGCCCCGTGGCATGATCGTGAGCAAAGATGGCCTGATCACGTGGGACACGAAGGATGTGAAACCGCCCGTACAGACTACCGTCACGGTGGTCGTGGACGACGGATACGGAGGCACTGCGTCCCAGAAATTCACGCTCAACCTCCAGAGAGGGAAACAATAATTATATATAATTATATATCAATGAATGTACTGTAGTTATAGAATACTTGACATTATGTTTCCGTTCATGTATCCATGATAGCAAGTGAGGTATACTATATGGGGAAGCATAACAATCTGAAACAAGTGCGGAGCAAAGCGCTGATGAGTAAGGCAGAGCTGGCAAGGAAGGCGAACATATCTGTCCTCACCATAACAAGGATAGAGCAGGGCAAGGAATGCAGGGTGGACACCAAGAGGAAGATCATCCAGGCACTGGGGTTCAAGATCACCGACAAGGACAAGGTGTTTCCTGATTGAGAGGAGAAGGAGGTTTTATGGCTTTTTTTGGTGGTGGTAAACAACTCATAGGGCTGGACATCGGCACGAGCAGCGTAAAGCTGATCGAACTGAAAGCTGTCGGGAAAAAAGGCTACCAGTTGATCAACCTCGGTACAGCGGATCTTCAGCCAGACACGATAGTCGACGGTGACATCATCAACCCATCAGCCGTCACGGACGCCATCAAAGGCATCCTCGCTAACCTGAAGCTGAAAACGAAGGGCGTCACAACCGCCGTGTCCGGACACTCCGTGATCATGAAGAAGATAAACATGCCCATCACCACGGATGAGGCGCTGGCGGAATCGATACAGTGGGAGGCGGAGCAGTATATCCCGTTCAACATCAATGAGGTGAACCTCGACTTCCAGGTGCTCGAGAGGTCGACCGCAGAAGGTCAGATGGGGGTGTTTCTGGTCGCGGCAAAGAAGGAGCTCATCAACAACTATATCACCGCCATCGGCGATGCCGGGCTCCACACGACCATAATCGACATCGGCGTCTTCGCCCTTCAGAACATGTTCGAGATTAACTATCCCGAGTACATCAACGATACGGTGGCCGTGGTGAACGTCGGGGCGAGCATAACCAACTTCAACGTCGTAAGCAAGGGGATACCCATTTTTGCGAGGGACCTCACCCAGTCAGGGGGCAACCAAATCACCGAGGAAATTCAGAAGGGCCTGAACATATCCAGGGAGGAAGCGGAAAAGCGGAAGGTGGGGAGCGACGGGGCCCCGGTTACCCCGGACGTCATGGAGATCATCAAGTCAGCGTCCGAGGCCATCTCCGCGGACGTCCAGAGGTCCATAGACTTCTACCTGTCGACCGGCGGGGAGAAGATAGCGAAGATTATGCTGAGCGGGGGGACTGCCAAGACCCCTGGCTTTACAGACTCTATAACCCAGAAGACGGGCCTGCCTGTGGAGCTCATTAATCCGTTTAAGAACGTGGCGGTCAACACCAAGGTGTTCGACATCAACTATATAAATGATATAGCGCCCATCGTATCCATCGCCGTTGGCCTGGCAATAAGAAGGACCGGTAACTGACTATGATAACAATCAATCTACTCAAACAGGCAAAGAAAGGTACAACCGCAAAGGAAGTCGCGATATACCAGCAGCTCGCCATGGGCGGGGCCCTGGTGGTGGTCGTCGTCGCTATTCTGTTCTTCATGGAGTACACCATGGGGCGATCGATCTCCTCGGCACATGCGGGCATCTCGCGTCTCAACCAGAGGCTGGTCCAACTCAATAAAGAGGTGAGTGATATCAATGACTTCAAGAAGATGAAGGACCAAATCAAGGCCAAGCTCAACATCATATCCACGCTCGAGAAAAACAGGACAGCAGAGGTCCACCTCATGGACGAGCTGTCGAAATGCATCCCCATAGACCAAACGAGCATCCTGTCGAAAAAGCTGTGGCTTACATCGCTGCAGCAGCACGGCGACATGCTCGGCATGAGCGGTGTGGCGCTTGATAACAGCACTCTGGCCGAGTTTATGGACAACCTTTCCCACGATCCGTATTTCGGGAACGTCAGCCTTGCCAATACGCAGCAGGTAAAGTCGAACGACCTGCTGCTGTATAAGTTCTCGCTGACTTGCAAGTTCCATGCCGTCCCGGGGACTGGTCACGGACAGTAGGGACGAAAGGAATAAAGGAGGAATTATCATGGATATGAGCGCCTTATCGAAGCTGAACATGCAGCAGAAGCTGCTGATACTGGGAGTCGTGCTGGTACTGATACTGCTGCTGGACCTGTATGTCTGGCCCGGCTACCTGTCTGAGAGGAATACCCTCGCCGCACTCCAGTCGCAGGAGAGATCGCTCCAAGCAAAGGTCCTGGAGACCCAGGCAATAGCTGATCACAAGCAGGAATTTCAGGACGAGCTCAACAAACTTTCGGAGCAGTTGAGCGAGGCCCTGACCAAGCTGCCGAATAGCTCCGACGTGGACAAGTACCTGGTCACCCTGAACACCCTGTCAAAGACATCGGAACTCAACGTGATACAGGTGCAGCCGATGCCCGAGGTTGTGAAGGGCTTCTACGCCGAAATACCGGTCCAACTGCACGTGACCGGCACGTATACCGATATCGCCATGTTTCTCTTTAAGCTTGCGGAACTCCAGAGGATCGTCAACGTGGCGGACATTAGTCTCACGGTCCTGCAGCAAACTTCTACGGGCAAGGCTATGCTCGACGCGTCGTTCATGACGAAGATATTCAGGTTCGTGGAGACAACCCCGTTACCCGGAGCCAAAAAATGAGAGAGGGAAAATGTATGAAAAAGATGCGATTGCTGTTCGTGATCAATCTCGGCGTGCTGATGCTTGCCACTGCAGGCTGCAAGAAGCCTGGCGTCCAGAGCACCGCCGCACCACAGCGGGCACAGGTCCCGGCTCCTGCGGTGCAGCCGAACGTGACCGCACAGCCGCCTGCCCCGGCCGCTGTTACCGCGACAACATCGACGTATTATTACAACCCGGCAGGCAAGCCTGACCCTTTCGAGCCGTTCGATATTTCGAAGGTAAAGCCCAACGCGGCACTGACCCCGCTCCAGCAGTTCTCGCTCGATCAGCTCACGCTGAAGGGCATCATATGGGGCGTGACGAATGCAAAAGCCATCATAGCAGACCCGACGAACAAGACCTACATCGTCGGTATCGGGACGAAGATTGGCAAGAACAACGGAGTTATCATCCGCATAATGAACGACAGGCTCGTTGTTCTGGAGCAGTACACGGACGTCTTTACCGGGAAAGTGAAGACGAACGAGGTTACGATGGAACTGAAAAAGACTGAAAAATTTTAAGGGGGAACAAAATGCAAATAAAAATCAAGACGAGGATTGTATTGCTGAATTCGATGGTGGTCTTTCTTGTGGGTGCGTGTGCGGGCGCACGGCCCGCCCCGACCGCAAACAAGGATCTTATCGGTAATATAAACGTGGCGGATCAGGCCGATTCGACCATCCTTACGATAGAAGGAAGCGTTCCCCCGGTATACACGGTATACAAGATGACCAACCCGTTACGGGTGGTCGTGGACCTGACCAACGCGGACATATCCGCGTTGTCCAAGAGCCTTCCCATCGACAACGGCGTGATAAACACGATCAAGACGAAGCCTGTAAAGGAGGAGTCCGGGAACGTCGTTGGCAGGATCGACATAGGACTGGACAAGCTCGTTGATTACAACGCCGTGGTCCAAGGGAACAATCTCGTCGTGAATGTCTCCAAGACGGCCTCGGTGGCCCAGGCCCAACCCTCTGGCCTCCTGCCCGAGATCCCGGTCAGCGGATCGGAGGAGACAGGAACAGCGTTGGCCCCGCTACTGACCGGGACGCCGGAGTCGGGTGCTTCTCCAACGATAACATCGCCGGCCGGGGAGTCAGCTCCACAGACCACCCAGCAGCCTCTCCTGCCGGAGATGGCGCCTGCCGCAGGACTTGCGCCCACACCGGAGGTGGGGCCCACACCGGAGGTGGGGATCCAGTCCCTCCAGCCCGAGGCGGCAACACAGCCCACCGGAGAGGTCATGCCCACTGAGTCGGCACCACCGTTATCCCCGGTGTCGGCAGAACCATTACCGCCATTATCGGCACAGCCGTTGTCGACCCCTGCAGTTCCTGTCGTCGAAGAGCAGTCCCTCCCCCAGCCGACACAGTCGGAGCAGCCCACGGCATCAAAGATCATTGATATCAAGTATGCAGTGAACGACAATAAAACAGTCGTAGACTTTGTCGGGAACGGAGACATCGGGAATTACAACGCGTTCAAGCTCAACAACCCTCCGAGGTTGGTTATAGATGTCCTCAATGTGGGTAACCTGTTTCCCGCGCTCGAGATGCCCATCAACACGCGCGATGTGCAGAGAGTGAGGATCGGGCAGTACCCGGACAAGGTGAGGTTTGTGCTCGATACCCCCCGTGGGTCATTTCCGCCTTACACGATCGAGAAGAAGGGCAATAAGCTCGTTGCCACCATCGGTTCGGGCGTGCATGAACAGGGCGTAGTGGTCCTGCCGAAGCCGGAGGGCGAAATACCCGGAGCCCCGGCTCCCCAACAGATAAGCGGACCCGCGGCGTCGCCAGTCGCCTTCTCTCCCCAGAGTCTCGGGATGAAGCGGGTGTACACCGGGAGGAGAATCTCTCTCGATTTCAAGGATGCGGACATCCAGGACATACTCAGGCTGATAGCAGAGGTGAGCAACAAGAACATCATAGCGGGCGATGATGTTGCCGGCAAGATCACGATGAGGATGGTCAATGTTCCCTGGGACCAAGCCCTCGATATCATACTCCAGACGAACAACCTCGGCATGGTGCAGGTCGGCAACATCATACGGATCGCGCCGCTCGCGAAACTCAGGAAGGAAGAAGAGGCCCAGCTCGAGTCCAAGCAGAAGCAAGAGAAGCTCGAGGAGCTCATCACCAGGATAATACCTGTCAACTATGCGAAGGCGAGCGACCTTGCCACGCAGATCAAGTCGCTCCTGACATCCCGTGGATCCGTGAACGTCGATGTACGGACGAACTCCCTCATCATCAAGGACGTGCCCAAAGTGATAACAGAGTCAGAGAAGCTCGTGAAGGCACTGGACCTCCAGACCCCGGAGGTCCTGATCGAGGCGAGGATCGTCGAGGCTAACACGAACTTCAGCAGGCAGCTCGGCGTGCAATGGGGCACGAACTATGTGGCAAGCCCTGCCTACGGCAATCCGACCGGCGTCTCGTTCCCCAACACCATAGGGATCGGAGGCGGTATCATACGGCAGAACGCGACGACTCCGCCCACACCGCTGGCCGGAGGAACCGGTGCGAGCGGAAGCAACTACATCGTCAACCTCCCGGCAGCGGTCGGGACTGGAGCTGGCGGTACGATAGGCTTTACCTTCGGGAACATCACCAACAGCATCCTTCTGGATCTCCAGTTGAGCGCTATGGAACAGACCGGCGAAGGCAAGATCATCTCGAGCCCCAAGGTCACGACGCTCGACAATACCCAGGCGACTATCCAGCAGGGTCTCTCGATACCTTACCAGACGGTATCTCAGCAGGGTACACAGACCCAATTCATCGATGCGGTCCTCAGCCTCGAGGTGACTCCGCACATCACCGCGAACGGCAGCGTCATCATGAAGATAAAGGCCGCCAAGAACGCGCCTGATACCTCCATACTCAGCGCGAGCGGTGTGCCGAGTATATCCAAGAAGGAGGCAGACACCGAGGTGCTCGTGAAGAACGGTGAGACCACCGTCATCGGCGGCATATACCAGTTCAACAAGTCCACCACCGTGTCCGGTGTTCCGTGGTTCTACAAGATACCTCTGATCGGCTGGCTGTTCAAGAACACGACTAACACAAACACGACCACCGAGCTGCTCATCTTCATTACACCCCGGATCGTGAACCAATAAGGGAACGGACCGACGACCACAGTTCCATGATACGATACATGACTGGCGGGGAGTCCCACGGCAGAGGCCTGACGGCCATAGTCGAAGGACTTCCTGCTGGTCTCTTCATAGACGTGGACACGATAAACCTCGTTTTGTCGGAGAGGCAGGCCGGCTATGGGAGAGGGAAGCGGATGTCTATCGAGAAGGACCGGGTGGACGTCCTCTCCGGCGTGAGGGCCGGCTATACAATAGGATCGCCGGTCTCGCTGTACATCGAGAATAAAGACTGGGACCACTGGCAGGAGGTCATGTCCCCTTTCCACGTCTCAGGAGCACGGGTCGTTACGATGCCGAGGCCCGGCCATGCTGACTTGGCGGGTGGCATGAAGTATGATCACCACGACCTCAGGAACGTCCTGGAGCGGGCGAGCGCACGTGAGACTGCCGTCAGGACCGCGGTCGGGGCACTGGCAGGGCTGCTGCTGAGGGAGCTGCACATAGGGCTCTACAGCTTTGTCGTCTCCGTCGGCACGGTAGCGATTTCCCCGGAGGTACTGCCTCCGAGGACGTTAGGTGACAAATACCTCGGGAGGCTCCGAAGGGTGGCAGCAGCGGACCCGCACGGCATGAATATCCCGGACGCCCGGCGTTCTGCACGGGCGGTCGCCCTCATAAAAAGCGCATCGAAGAGGGGGGACACGCTGGGCGGAGTGTTCGAGGTCAGGGCAACGAACATGCCGGCAGGGCTTGGGTCGTACAGCCAGTGGGACAGGCGGCTCGATGGCAGGCTCGCACGGGCCATGATGAGTATCCAGGCGATAAAGGCGGTCGAGATCGGGGACGGCATGATAAACGCTTCCCTGCATGGATCCGAGGTTCATGACGAGATATTTTTTTCTACAGGGAAGGGGTTCTACAGAAAGACGAACAGGGCCGGGGGTATCGAAGGGGGGATCAGCAATGGCGAAGAGATCATCGTCCGGGCGTACATGAAACCCATAGCCACGCTGTACAGGCCCCTGCACAGCGTGGACATCAGGACCAGGCGGCCCGTCAGGGCGACAGTCGAGAGGTCGGACGTCTGTGCCGTCTCGGCTGCTTCGGTCGTGGGCGAGTCCGTCGCTGCCGTGGAGCTTGCGGGCGCTGTCATGGAAAAGTTCGGAGGGGACACGATGAAGGAGCTGGTAAGGAACTACCGGGCTTATGTCGCATCCCTCAAAAGGTATTAGTATGTATGGTGCATGTGATATTGATAGGCATGATGGGAGCGGGCAAGACGACGGTGGGGAAAGCCTTGTCCGGGCTTACGGCGAGGGACTTCGTCGACACGGATCTCCTCATAGAGAGACGCGAGGGAATGGACATCTCCGGCATTATCGGTAGCAAGGGAGAGGAGTATTTCAGAATGGTAGAGAGGCAAGTCATTCTGTCCATGAATCTGGTATCTCCGTCGGTTATAGCAACCGGTGGCGGGGCCGTGATGAACGACGAGGTTCACGCGTTTTTTAAGAACATAGGGAAGATGGTCTATCTGAGGGCGTCAGCAGATGTCCTCTATAAAAGAACAGCGAACACGGACACGCGGCCTCTCCTGCGGGGCACGGACAGGCTTGCGACCATCCGGGGCCTCATCGAGAAGAGGGAAAAGAGGTACCTGGATTCCGCTCTCGTTATAGAGTCGGACGAACGATCACCGTCGGCTATAGCAAATGAGATAGCGAGGCTGCTCGGGCTATGAGGAAGACGGTCAATCTCAGGCTCCGATCCATGCCCTGCCGGTACAGTATCGCTATTACCGACGAGCCCCTGTTCGCCTCGCTGGCCAGGATAGTCAGTTCCCTGAGTCCCAGCAGCTTGTTCGTCATCACCAATACCGTTGTCAATAGGCTGTACGGCAAAGACATGAGCTCGGCCCTCGAAGGGGCAGGCCTTCGGTACCGGTCGATCGTGCTGCCGGACGGGGAGAGGCAGAAAAGCCTCGATACGGCACGGAGGATCTACGGCAGGCTCCTCACGTACCGCGCGGACAGGAACTCCGTGCTTGTCGGCTTCGGGGGCGGCGTTGTCGGTGACGTCACCGGCTTTGTCTCTTCGACGTACATGAGGGGGATACGGTTCATCCAGGTTCCCACCACACTGCTCGCTCAGGTCGACGCTGCCATCGGCGGCAAGACAGGCGTCGACTATTCGTTCATCAAGAATGTCGTTGGCACGTTCCACCAACCGGCTTTCGTGTACTCGAATATAGGCCTGCTCAGGACGCTCCCGGCGAGGACTTACCGGGCAGGCATCGCCGAGGCCATAAAGTACGGGGCGATAAGGGACAGGAGGCTGTTCTCGTATATCGAGGGACACCGGGACGATGTCCTGCACCATGCGCCAGGTGCCCTCATGAGCATCGTGTTCGGATCGAGCCGGATAAAGGCGGCGTTTGTAGAAGCGGACGAACGGGAGACCGCCGGCACGAGGACGCTCTTGAACTTCGGTCATACCTTTGCCCATGCCATAGAAAGTTCAACTCGCTACCGGGTATTGCACGGCGAGGCCGTAGGACTCGGTATGATCATGGCAGCGCAGCTATCGCACCGTCTGGGCTTGTGCACGGAAAACGTTCCGGAGAGGATAAAACATGCGGTCAGAAGCGTGGGGCTGCCCACGTCGCCGGGCGGCACCTCCATGCAGGGCTTGAGTAAATCGATGGACTATGATAAAAAGGGGGGTGTGGATACGATAAACATGGTGCTGTTGAAAGACATCGGTATGCCCTTGGTTTACAGGATGGACAAAAGATTATTGAAGAAAACATTAACGGAGGTAACACTATGAGGCTAAAGAAACTTTTGTTTGCTGTATCGTTTGCAGCAATGATACTCGTTATGGGCTGCGGTACTACCGGTGCCCCGAGCAACGCATCAATAACCGTCTTCCCCACGGCCATTACCCTGAACGACAGTGTGGATGTGTGTGTGGATCAGTACATCATGGCGCTTGTGCAGAGGAACAATGTGATGGGGACCAATGGCGTATCCTCGTCGGTGCCCATGCAGGGCGTAAAGGTGCAGTACAAGGCCACCTTCACGCTGACCAACAGCGGGGACAACAACTTGCCCGTCATCATATTCCTGGACAAGAATGGTAACCCGACTACATCGCCGTACACGAACATTACGGACGCGAACGGCGTCAGCATGCTCCATGTCAGATTCGTGACCGCCGGGTACTTCGCGAGCCCCGGGAGCCCTCTCCAGGTGCCGTACCTCAACTGCACGATACCGACGGGCCAGGGCATCACTGCGAGTACCATATCGTACAAGGACAACATAGATGTCTCGTCCGGCGCTACGCCGGGTGTGCAGGTAGCGGTAGCCGTGAACTAACGATAGGGCGCAGACACTTGGCATGCCGCGGCGAGGAGTTGGACGGGCGTGTAAGTACCACCAAGGACCGGTTAGAGCAGTACGACCGAAATGGACGCCGTGAAGAAGAGGTCTGTCAACAGGAGGATGATCGGCAATGCCGCTGAAGACGAGGCCGCACGGTTCCTCGAAAGGCACCACTATAAGATCCTTACGAGGAACTACAGGTCTCACTTCGGAGAGATAGATATCATAGCGAAGGACAGGACCCACACGGTCTTTGTAGAGGTCAAGAGCAGAGGCACATCCCTGTTCGGCAGTCCGCAGGACTCCGTCGTGAGCAGGAAGAGGAGGCGGATCACCCTGACCGCCATCGACTACATACAGAGGAACCGCCTCGAGGGCAGGCCGGTACGGTTCGATGTTATCGCCATTAACCCGGACAGCTCCGTGGAGCTGATCAAGAACGCATTCGATGCAGAATACCGGTAGTCTGTTCGTCGTTTCGACGCCCGTCGGCAATCTCGACGACATAACCCTCCGGGCCCTCGCCGTCCTGCGCACGGTGGACATCATAGCGTGCGAAGACACGCGGCAGTCCCTGGTGCTGCTCAGGAGGTACGGCATCCGAAAGAGGCTGATGAGCCTTCACCGGTACTCGGACGCGGAGAGATACGCCGAGCTTATCGGATCTCTCAGACAGGGTATGAGCGTAGCCCTGATAACGGATGCAGGCACGCCTGGCATAGCGGACCCCGGTGCGCACCTCGTGGACCAGGCGCTGGGCAGCGGGATAAAGGTTGTGCCGGTGCCCGGGCCTTCGGCGCTCGTCTGCGCGGTATCGGTCAGCGGGATCGAGGGACAAGGCTTCGTATTCATCGGGTATATGCCTTCGACCGCCGGAGCCAGGGAGCGTGCCATAAAAAAATACTGCACGCTCGACATGCCGGTCGTCTTCTATGAGTCCCCGCGAAGACTGCTCGGCACCATGAGGTCCATAAGGGATGCGGCTGGCGAGAGCACCGCGCTGGTATTCAAGGAGCTCACCAAGGTCTACGAGGAGGTCGTCCGTGGCAGCATAAGCGAGGTCATCGGCAGACTGGAGGCAGGCGTTATCAAGGGAGAGTACACGGTCATCGTGGACTGCAAAGGGCACGGGAAGGACGTGGGGCTGTCCCTGTACGACAGGCGGTCCCTCGTTACAGCGGCGGCGTCCATGACCGGCCTGGACAAGCGAGAGGTATACAAGAGGCTGTTCCGGAAAAGCGACCGCTGAGGCCGGGCCCGTTTGACATCGTACCGCCGAAGGAATACGTTAGCCGGTAAATCCCGAAAGGTACAACACGATGTTTGATACGATCTTAAAAAAGATAGCCGGCTCCCAGAATGAGCGGGACCTGAAAAAAATCCAGTACCTGGTCGACGACATCGACGGTCTGGAACCCGCAGTATCCGCCCTCTCCGATAGCGAGCTCAAGGAAAAGACGGGACAGTTCAAGGCGAGACTCTCGAAGGGTGAGACGCTCGACGATATACTCCCGGAGGCGTTCGCGGTTGCCCGGGAGGCATCGAAACGCACCTTGCAGATGAGGCCCTTCGATGTACAGATCCTCGGGGGTATCGTGCTCCATAACGGACGCATTGCCGAGATGAAGACCGGCGAAGGTAAGACCCTCGTCGCCACGATGCCGGCGTACCTTAATGCGCTGGGGGGCAAGGGCGTTCATATTGTCACCGTGAACGATTACCTTGCAAAGAGGGACGCGGAGTGGATGGGCGAGGTATACAAATTCCTCGGACTCACCGTCGGCGTCATCCTCCATGATCTCGACGACCAGCAGCGCCAGTCTGCGTACGGTTCGGACATTACCTACGGCACGAACAACGAGTTCGGCTTCGACTATTTGCGGGACAACATGAAGTTCACCCTTCAGGAGATGGTGCAGCGGGATCTCAACTATGCCATCGTGGACGAAGTCGACAGTATCCTCATAGATGAGGCCAGGACCCCGTTGATCATCTCCGGGCAGTCCGAGGAGTCCACGAGCAAGTACTACACCATAGACAAGGTCATCCCGCGGCTGAAGAAAGAGGTCGACTACACCATAGACGAGAAGCAGCGGAATGCCGTCCTGACCGAGCAGGGTGCGTTGACGGTCGAGGGGCTGCTCGGCCTCAAGAACATCTTTGATCCGTCCCAGATGGAGACGCTCCACCACGTCAACCAGGCACTCAAAGCGCACGTCATCTTCAAGAAGGACGTGGACTACGTCGTTAAGAATGGAGAGGTCGTCATCGTGGACGAGTTTACCGGAAGACTCATGCCGGGAAGGAGGTGGAGCGACGGGCTCCACCAGGCGATCGAGGCGAAGGAGGCCGTGAAGATAGAAAATGAAAACCAGACCCTTGCGACGGTGACCTTTCAAAACTACTTCAGGATGTACAAAAAGCTCGCCGGCATGACTGGCACGGCGGACACCGAGGCCACGGAGTTCAAGAAGATATACGACCTCGATGTGAACATCATACCCACCAACCTGCCCATGATTCGTACGGATAACCACGACATGATCTATCGGACGCAGAAAGAGAAGTTCGATGCGGTGATAGACGAGATCATCACGCTCAATGGTCAGGGTAGGCCGGTGCTCGTCGGCACTATCTCGATAGAGAAGTCCGAGGTCCTGAGCAGGATGCTGACAAAGCGGGGCATCAAGCACCACGTGCTGAACGCAAAGTACCACGAGAAGGAGGCCATGATCATCGCCCAGGCCGGCAGGAAGAGCGCCGTAACGATAGCAACGAACATGGCAGGCAGGGGCGTCGACATCCTGCTCGGAGGCAATCCGGAGATTATGGTAAAGGACCGGATAAAGACCGGCGAGGCGAAGCAGGAAGATTTTCAAAAACTTTCCAAGGTTGCGAAGGAGCAGTGCGACCGGGAGAAGAAGGAAGTCCTTGAAGCAGGCGGCCTGCACATCGTGGGTACCGAAAGACACGATGCGCGGCGGATAGACAACCAGTTGCGGGGCAGGTCGGGCAGGCAGGGAGATCCCGGCTCATCGCGGTTCTACATGTCCCTGGAGGACGACCTCCTCAGGCGGTTCGGCTCGGAGCGCATCTCGTCGTTCATGCAGAAGCTCGGCATGGAAGAGGGGGAGCCGATCACGCACCCGTGGATCTCGAAGGCGATCGAAAACGCGCAGAAGAAAGTCGAGGAGCACAACTTCGAAATACGAAAGCAGCTCCTCGAGTATGACGACGTGATGAACAAGCAGAGAGAGGTCATCTATGCGAGGAGGAAGGAGGTCCTGAACGGCGATGGGCTCGACGGACTCATCAGCACGATGACCGAGGAGACCATAGACGACATCCTCCACAAGCACATAGAAGACCCGAACAGACCGGAGGAATGGGACTTCAACGCCATCAATGGCGCGCTCGACGGCATGCTCTCCCTGAAGGTGGAGCACGCTGAGGCACAGAAGGACGACCTGACTGCGTACAGACTGAAGGACATGCTTATCCAGCAGGCGAAGGCGCGCCTCGGGGAGAAAAAGAGTGCCATTGTCGATGTCCCGTTCATGGAGCTCGTGAAGTTCATCTTTCTCCAGGTGCTCGACAGCAACTGGAAAGACTTCCTCCTGAATATGGACCATCTCAAGGAAGGGATCGGGCTCAGGGGCTATGGGCAGAGAGATCCGCTGGTCGAATACAAGAAAGAGGCCTTCGATATGTTTCAGCAGATGATGAGCCAGATACGGGACGAGTCCATGACCAGGCTTTACAAGATCCAGATAAAGGAGAAGGAAGATAAAAAAGTGCCCCTTCTCCAGAGGGCACCCCTGAAGCTCAACCTGAACATGGCCCAGACTGCCGGCGCGTCTGCTGGCCCGGCGGCGTCCCCGCCCCCGGGCCAGGGCGTGACCGGCCCGATTCGGAGTGAGAAAAAGATAGGGAGGAACGACCCGTGCTGGTGCGGGAGCGGCAAGAAGTACAAGAACTGCCACGGGAAAAACGAATAGGCCAGAAGTCCTCCATGGCTTTCGTGACCATCCCTGTGCTCGGTCGAATCAGGATTACGGCGTCCGACGCCGGCGTGAAAGGCATTACGTTTTTGAGGGGCAGGAGGCACGGAGCGGGCGGTGGTGCTTCTTGCGCTGCCACGCACCTGATTCTCGATAAGGCTGCGAAGGAGCTCAGACTCTATGCCCGGCACCTCCTGAAAGACTTCTCAGTGCCGGTCGACATGACCGCTGTCTCGGGGTTTACCAGGCTCGTGTTGGAGGAAGTGCGCAGGGTCCGCTACGGCAGGACCGTAAGTTACCAGCAGCTCGCCTCGGCTCTGGGGAGTGCCAGGGCGGCACGCGCCGTAGGGAACAGCCTTGGCAGGAACCCTGTCCCGATCATCATCCCATGCCACAGGGTCGTACGGGCAAACGGATCCCTCGGAGGATTCAGTTCAGGGGTAGAGATCAAGAAGAAGCTTCTGCGCATCGAGAAGGCCGGGGGGGGCAGGACCTGAGGAGTGCCATCAGCATCCTGATGCCTCTACGTGTGGCCATTTCCCTGTTGGCGTGCCTGTCTCCTTTGAAGATAAATTTTTGAATATGGACCTTCCCCCGGTCTGCAACGGCAATGTAGACGAGCCCCACAGGCTTCCGGGCCGTACCGCCGTCCGGTCCGGCAATGCCCGTGACCGCTATTGCGCAGTCCGTGTGCATGAGCCGCTTGACGCCCTTCGCCATTGCGCCGGCCACCTCTTTCGATACCGCGCCGTGCCTGGCGAGGAGACCCCTGCCCACGCGCAGTACTCCTGCCTTGGCCCCGTTCGAATAGCCCACCACGCCTCCCACGAAGTACCGCGAGCTACCCGGGACATCGGTAATGACCTCTGCGACCATACCGCCGGTGCACGACTCTGCGGTCGAGAGGGTCCTGCCTCGTTTGAGCAGCGATGCCCCGAGTTTTCTGGAAAGGGTATCCATGGCCGCATTATTCATCGGTTTCATGCACCATACCTCGCAACCCCTTTTTTACGGACTGGCACTTCTTGTTCCTCAGTATTTTCTCCTTTGCGCGCCTCGATCGCCGCTTCTTCTGCCGTCGGATTCTTTCGATCTCCTGCCGGACCCGGCTCTCCTCCCCGAGTACCAACGCCTCGACCTTATCGGCCAGCAGGCTCCTTGCAAGTATCCTGTTGACGTACTGGGATCTGTCCCGTTGCATTTTGATCTCGATCCCTGTCGGGACATGCCTGAGATAGACGCACGTGGATGTCTTGTTGACGTTCTGTCCCCCGTGTCCCCGGGAGCGGACGAATTTCTCCACGATGTCCTCCTCTCGAATACCGAGGGTCCGCATCCTTTCTGCAATCACCTGTTCTTTACTGGTGCTGATCATAGGCCGTGTAGGTCCTCGGATCTTTATAGGACTTATTCTTCAACCCTGCAAGAGACGCGTGCGTGGTCTTCTGTCGCATTGACATGCCCGTGATGTTTTGACATAAAGGGGATCTATGGCAAGGATCATCTCCATAGCGAACCAGAAAGGCGGGGTCGGCAAAACAACGACGGCAGTGAACCTCTCTGCAAGCCTGGCAGTTGCAGAGCGTCGCGTCCTGCTCGTGGACCTCGACCCGCAGGGCAACTCGACGAGCGGGTACAATATCAGCAGGGACGGTGTTGCCAAGAACATATACCATACGATCATCGGTAAGGCCAGGATGGGCGAAATCGTCAGGCAGACGGAACTCGAGTTTCTCCGGATCGCACCCGCGAACCAGGAGCTCATCGGTGCGGAGATAGAACTGATAAACGTCATTTCCAGAGAGACGAGGCTGAAGAATGCGTTGAAGGAGGCAGCCGACGATTACGACTACATTATCATTGACTGTCCACCTTCCCTCGGCTTGCTCACCGTCAATGCGCTCACGGCATCGGACAGCATCATCATCCCGCTCCAGTGCGAATACTATGCCATGGAGGGCCTCGGTCAACTCCTGAAGACCGTGGAGCTCGTTACAGAGAATATAAACCATCAGCTCAAGATAGAAGGCATTTTGTTGACAATGTTCGACCCGAGAAATAACCTTTCCTTTCAGGTAAAGGAGGAGATCGACCGGCATTTTGCGTCCCTGCGGTTCAAGACAGTGATACCGAGAAGCGTGAGGCTCAGCGAGGCACCGAGTTTCGGGAAACCCGTGCTGCTGTACGATATCACGTCGAAGGGTGCGACGAGCTACATCGAGATGGCGAAGGAGCTGCTCCTCAAGCATAAGGAAAAGGGGATAACTGCAAACCATGGAAAAAAAGCATAACGCCCTGGGCAGGGGACTGTCGGCGCTTATACCCGTGAAGGCGAAGGAGCCGGCATCCGGTACGGGATACCGTATGTGCCCCATTGCGAAGATATCCGTCAACCGTCAGCAGCCGAGGAAGTCGTTCCATGAGGAGACCATCGAGGAGCTCGCCCAGTCCATACGGGCAAACGGCATTCTCCAGCCCTTGCTCGTCAGATCGGTCGGCGAGGGATATCAACTGATAGCCGGGGAGCGGCGGCTGAGGGCGGCGAGGAAGATAGGTCTCAAAGAGGTGCCCGTCGTTATAAAGGAAGTGGACGACAAGGACCAGCTCTTCCTGTCCCTGATTGAGAACCTGCAGAGGGAAGACATAAACCCGATCGAGGAGGCCGAGGGCTTCCGGAGACTCACGGACGACTTCGGGCTGAACCAGATCGAAGTTGCCAGGAGAGTCGGTAAGGACAGAACGACCGTGACGAACGCCATACGGCTGCTGAAGCTGCCCGGGGAGATAATGGAAGCTCTGCGGAGCAACGGCATCACCCCTGGGCATGCACGGGCCATCCTTGCGCTCGGGACGCTGGAGGAGCAGATTAAGCTCTTCAGGAAGATACGGGACGAGGGATTGACCGTGAGAGGGGCGGAGAGCTACACCAGGCAGAGGGGCCGCGGAACAAAGGGCGCGCCGGGGCCCGGGCGGCCGGACGAGCAGAGCGTTCAGATAGGCGCGATGGAAGAAGAGCTGAGGAGGCGCTTTGCCGCAAAGGTCAGGATCAGCCACACCGGCAGCAGGGGGTGGATCGAGATCCACTACAGCTCCATCGACGACCTCGACAGGATTCTGGATATCATACGGGCGAAGCAGTAGGAGGTATACCATGTTTGAGAAGAAAGAGAACGACGTAAAGCGGGAAGAGATCCATACGATAATAGGCAGGGAAAGCACGTTCGAGGGGAAGCTGGTGTTCGACGGCGTCGTGAGGATAGACGGCACCTTCAAGGGCAACATCCAGTCAAAGGGGAAGCTGCTTATCGGAGAGTCGGCGAAGATAGAGGCAGAGATAGAGACGAGCTCCCTCATCCTCAACGGCGAGATGAGCGGCAACATTACGGCGAGTGATAAGGTCGAGATAAAGGGAAAAGGCCGGTTTTCCGGCAACATCCATGCCCCCTCTCTTACCGTAGAAGAGGGTGCACTGTTCAACGGCAGCTCTACCATGGACAGGGGCAAGGAGTCCGCCATCGTTAAGGAAGTCTCCTGAGACCATGGACCTGTCCGCATCGCTCGCGCCCGCGAAGCTCAATCTGTTTCTCTATATCATCGGTAAGCGGGACGACGGCTACCACAATATAGTTTCGCTCATGCAGAAGGTGTCCCTCTATGACAGGATTTCTGTATCCGTTGAAGAGGGCAGCACGATCGATATCCGCGTCAGCACCCTGACCGGTCAGGGTCGGCAGGCGCCGGCAGACAAGGGAGAAGACCGGGCCGGTGTTCAGGGTACGCCCGGCGCCACCGGCGGCATACCCGTTGACCGGAGGAACACCGCGTACACGGCAGCGGAGCTGTTCTTCGGGCTTCGTGACCTGAAGAAAAGAAAGGTCAGCATTGAGATAGAGAAGCACATCCCGGTGGAGGCAGGCATGGGAGGGGCAAGCAGCGATGCGGCCTGTGTTTTGAAGGCGCTGAACCGGATCATGCCGTCGTACTCGGACGGGCAGTTGTTCGAGCTTTCGAAGCGGGTGGGCTCCGATGTCCCCTTCTTTATGATCGAAGGCGCAGCGCTGGCGAGCGGCAGGGGCGATACCATCAGACCGGTCAGGATCGAATGTCCGCTGCACTACGTCGTCGTAAAGCCGGATTTCGGTATATCTACGACAGGGGCATATTCGCAGATAAAAATATTGACAGAAAACACCGTACCCTCTATGTGCGATCTTGCAATCTACAGAGAGGATGATATTATGAGGTGTCTTCGGAACGACCTGGAGAGGGGTACCGGCGTATATGCACCGGTGATTAAGACCATAAAGGAGAGACTCCTATCCCTTGGAGCGAGAGCGGCGATGATGACCGGTAGCGGGTCCTGTGTCTTTGGGATCTTTCCTGGAGAGCAGGAAGCTGAGGCGGCGCTTGAGAAGGCGTCGGAGGAATACGCGTCGGTGTACAAAGTTCGGGGCGTTTAAAAGGAGGTAAACGGGTATGGAGATTACAGAGGTTAAGGTGTTCTCGGTCAACGAGGAGAGACTGAAGGCATTTGCGACCATTGTTCTGGACAACTGCTTCGTGATCAGAGACCTCAGGGTCATCAGCGGTGACAGCGGCCTGTTTGTTGCCATGCCGAGCAAAAAGATGAAGGACGGCAGCTTCAAGGACATAGCCCATCCGCTGAACAACGAGACGAGACAGAAGATCGAGGACACGGTAATCGGAGCATACAAGAGGAGGATCGAGAAAGGTACCGGAGAAGACCCCGCACCGGAGCAGGTGGAGGCCTGATGCCGGGGGTAGGGGACGCGAGTCTGGACGGGATCCCGCGGGGGCGACACGGGGAAGTGCGTTTGCTTATTTGGGGCGTAGACAAGCGGTAAGTCAGCAGACTTTGGATCTGCCATGCGGAGGTTCGAATCCTCCCGCCCCAGTATGGGACAATGAAAATGAATGAGAATTTAAAAATATTCAGCGGCAGCTCGAACAGGAAGCTTTCGGAGGACATCTGCAAGGACCTCAACCTCTATCCCGGAGACGCGATGGTGAAGACCTTCAGCGACGGGGAAAGCAGGATAGAGATCAACGAGAACGTCAGGGGAATGGATGTATTCGCCGTCCAGTCTCTTTCCATACCCGGTAACCACCACATCATGGAGCTGCTGATCATGATCGATGCGCTCAAGAGGGCGTCGGCGAAGCGGGTGACCGCGGTGATTCCCTACTACGGCTATGCACGGCAGGACCGGAAGGTAAACCCGAGGACCCCCATATCGGCAAAGCTCGTGGCGGACCTCCTGACGACGGCGGGCGCCCACCGGATACTGACCGTCGATCTGCACGCGGGTCAGATCCAGGGATTTTTCAACATACCGGTGGATAACCTCTTCGCGATGCCTGTCCTGCTCGAGTACATCAAGGGGAGGATCGACAGGGACATCGTCGTGGTGTCTCCCGACGCCGGCGGCGTGGAGAGGGCCAGGGCGTTCGCAAAGAGGCTCGATGCGTCCATAGCGATCATCGACAAGAGACGCCCCGGACCCAACGTGTCGGAGGTCATGAATATTATCGGCGATGTGCGGGACAGGAACGCGCTCATCGTCGACGATATCGTCGATACGGCCGGTACGATGACACAGGCCGTGGAGGCGCTCATAAAGAACGGGGCCGCACGGGTGTTCGGGTGCACGACGCACGCGGTGCTGTCCGGCAATGCGATCGAAAGGATCAACGGCTCATCGATGTCCGAACTCATCGTGACGGATACCATACGGCCGAACGAGCTGACCGCAGCGTGCAGGAAGATCGTCGTCAAGAGCATAGCACACCTGCTCGCGGAGGCGATCATCCGCATCCACGAGGAGACATCCGTGAGTTCGTTGTTCGTATGAATCAAAAGGAGAAGAAAATGGAAGAGCTCATCATTGACGTTAAGCGAAGGACAGAGTTTGGGAAACAGAAGGCGAAAAGCATACGGGGTCGCGCAGAAGTACCGGGGGTTATCTACGGCAAACACCACGACACCGTCCATGTGGCGATACCCGTCGAAAGCCTGAAGAAGATTATAAAGGCCGGCAGTAACGAGATACTCAGGGTAAACATCAAAGACAACGGCGATGCCGGCCAGAAGCTCGCGCTCATAAAGGAAATTCAGAGGCACATCGTGACGGACGAGTTTTTGCATGTGGATCTCTACGAGGTCTCGGAGAAGGAGGCCATAAAGACGAAGGCCCCGGTGCTCGTCACGGGGAAGGCGAAGGGCATAGAGCTCGGCGGCATACTCCAGATCGTTACGAGGGAGCTGAACATCAAATGTTTGCCTACCGCGATCCCAAGACACATCGAGATCGACGTCTCGCAGCTCAACATCGGGCACACGCTGCACGTGAAGGACATCAATCCTCTCAAGGGAATAGAGTTCATGGACAGTCCGGAGACGCCCGTTGTCCATGTCATGATCCCGGCCAAGGAAGAGGCGATCGTCCAGCCTGTTGTCGCGGAGGCCACAACTGCGGAGCCTGAGGTCATAAAGAAAGGCAAGGAAGCCAGGGAAGGCGAACAACCCGCGGAAGAGGGCAAGGAGGCTGCCAAGGATACGAAGCTGGCTGCCCCGCAGGCGAAAGAAAAGCCGGAGCCCAAGAAAGAGCCAAAGAAGGAATCGAAGTAAGCCCTCTTGTTTGGTTTCCACCGAGCATCGGAACCCGCACATGCGCCGGGCCTCATACTCGCGGGCCTGGGGAATCCTGAACGCCGCTATGAGCTTACACGGCATAATGCTGGCTTTCTGTTCCTGTCGGCCCTCAGCGACCGGTTCGGCGTCCCGATCAAAAAGAAGCAGTTCAACGCCCTGACCGGCGTTTGGCAGGTGAAGGATCGCGTCGTCCTGCTGATGGCGCCGCTCACCTACATGAACCTGAGCGGCACCGCGCTCCACGCCGCCATGAAGGAATTCGGGCTGGTACCGCGCGACATCGTTGTCGTGCACGACGATGTGGACATCGCGACCGGCAAGGTAAAATTCAGCTATGACAGGAGCAGCGCCGGGCACAAGGGCATCGAGTCCATTGTCGGGAAGCTCGGCACAAGGGCGTTCTACCGTATCAGGATAGGCATCGGCAGACCGGACAATCAGGAAGAGACGGCTGACTATGTGCTGGCTGAGTTCGACGAGCACGAGCTCGACGTGCTCCGGAGCGAGTTCGATAGGATTATGGACGGGCTGCTCATGTTCATAGACGGGGAGAGACAGAAGGCGGTGGAGTCCGTAAACAGGATTACTGCCGCGTAGTGGCCTGCCGGGCATTTGTTTGATCGGATCGCTCCCCTGTGATACACAGCCTGTATGAAGACAAAGAAGATTTTGATCGTCATGGGTAGCAGTTCGGACGCGAAGTTCATGTCCGAATGCGCAAAGGTGCTGGACGATTTTTCCTTAGGCTACGATATGGTGGTCTCCTCGGCACATAGGGCTCCGGGCAGGACCAGGGAGCTTGCCGCACGGGCGGGCGAAAACGGCTACAGCATCATTATCGCCGGCGCCGGCGGCGCCGCCCACCTCGCCGGGGCAATGGCCTCTGAAACCATGCTGCCGGTGATAGGCGTGCCGCTCCCCTCATCATACCTGTCCGGCATGGACGCGCTCTTATCGACCGTGCAGATGCCGGGGGGTATACCGGTTGCCACGGTTGCCATCGGGGAGGCCGGTGCAAAGAACGCTGCTTTGCTCGCCTTGGAAATACTCGCGCTCAACGACAGGTCCCTGAACCGTAAGCTCCTGAAATACAGGCGAGACCTTGCCGGCAGCAAAAAGAAGTAGCCGTGGCCGGCGGGGCAGGATCTCCCCCGGGCCAGGATTTCATACATGGACGAACTTCCGTACCGCATCTTAAGCCTCAGCGATGTCCTCGTGGACAGCAAGAAGATACGGGTCATAACCGATTCCCTGAGACAGGGCAGGACCATCCTCTACCCCACCGAGACCGTCTACGGGATAGGCTGCGATGCCTTCAACGAGGCCGCTGTCGAGCGGGTCTCGCAGATAAAGCAGCGCACACAGGGCAGGCCTCTGATCCTACTTATCAGGGACAGGGACATGCTGAAGGGGCTCGCCGCGGAGGTAACGCCTGTTGCAGAGCGGCTGATACGGGCGTTCTGGCCTGGTGCGCTGACGCTCGTGTTCAGGGCCCGGCCCGGCCTCAGCAGCATGCTCACAGCAGGCACTGGCACGATCGGGCTGAGGTTGTCCCCCCATCCGTTGATCGGGTCAATATTTTCTGTCTATGATCATCCGCTCGTGTCCACGAGCGCAAACAGGACCGGCGAGGAGCAGGTCGGGTCTGTGTCAGGCACGCCGCGGTCCATTACCGATAAGGTTGACCTTATAATTGACGGGGGTATGATACGCACGGTGCCTTCCACGGTGGTCGATGTGACCGAGGAACGAATATTCTATGTACGGGATGGCATTATTACGAAGGCTGAAATAGAGAGGGTATTGTATGACAGAAATACGGCCGTTTAGGGGAACACGATACAACGACAAACTGCTCGACCTATCGCAGGTGGTCGCGCCGCCCTACGACGTCATCAGTGAGGTCCAGCAGGAGGCCCTGTATAAGAAGCACCCGTACAACGTGGTCAGACTCATTCTCGGGAGGCAGCACGAGGGCGACGGGGACAATAATAACCGGTATTCGAGGGCGAAGAAGTTCATAGAGGAGTGGAAGCAGACGAACGTCCTGGTCAGCGATGACCGGCCGTCCATCTACCTCTACATTCAGAGGTTCAAGGCGAAAGGCAGGATGTTCGAGCGGCACGGCTTCGTCACCCTTATGCGTATCGGGAGCGACGTCTATACGCACGAGAAGACCCTGTCCAAGCCCAAAGAGGACAGGTTCGAGCTGATGAAGGCATGCGCGGCGAACCTATCGCCCATTTTCGTGCTGTACGATGACGAGAAGAGGTGCGTCGAGTGCATCACGATTAGTCCGGCCATACACACCCTGCTTGCGCACATCAAGGAGGGCGACGAGGAGCACTTCTTTTACAGGATAACGGACGAGAAAATCATCGGCACCGTGGAGAAGCTGATAGGCAGGCAAAAGACCTATATCGCAGACGGTCACCACCGGTACGAGACCGCGATACGATACCGGGACTATAGGACGTCCATGCACGGCCGGGACGACGACGCAGGCTATAACTACGTTATGTCCTACTTTACCAATATCAGCGACCCCGGCCTGGTGATACTCCCCACGCACCGGGTCGTCCACGGTATCACCTCCAGCGAGAGAGAGCTGGTCGACAGGCTGAAGGCTTGCTTCGAGGTTGAGATGCTGAGCGGTACCGGCGGTGGAGACCGCGTGCAGTCATGGGTCAGGGAGATAGAGGCCCGGGGCAAGGCCTTCGGGTTCAAGCTCCACGGCAGCGATAACCACTATGTGCTCCACGGCTACAGGCCCCTGCGGCTCAGGGACGACCCTACCCCTGAGGCGTTGAAGTCGCTCGACGTGTACATCCTCAACAAGGAGATACTCGAAGCGGTCCTCGGTATACCGGAACAGTCGTTTTCCTCCGGGGGGAGGCTGTCCTACCACCACGAGCTGGACAGCGCGCTGATGTCTATGAAGGAAGGCGACGCAGTGTTCGTCCTCAATGCGCCGACGGCCGGGGACGTGAAGGCCGTTGCCCTCGGCGGGCTCAATATGCCGCAGAAGACGACCTACTTCTATCCCAAGCTCCTGTCCGGGCTGGTGTTCCATCTGTTCGGCGAGTAAAAAAGAAGGATAGATTCAGGCGGGCACCCTTCGCCATCGGGTCACATCGGCCGAACAAAGCCCCACTCCATACTGATCTACACCTATGCGAGATGGTATGGTCGTGCGTCAAAAGAGCAACAAAGGCGCACCATGCTCCGGCAACAGAAAAAAAACGACACCTCCAGGCCCCCTGCGCATGAAGCGAAACAAGATTTCATAGCAAAAGGCATGAAAATCTGAACAAAGGATATTCATGGATGGCCAATCAATAAGGCGTACCTGCACAGCGAAGTTCACCTTTGTTTTAGCGCGCAGGCATGCCTGTACTCCAGCGTCATCCTCCTTACATAAGATAAAGGTGTATATCTCTCCCTTAAGATAAGGGAGTTATGATGTTATGAATGAACCGCTTCCTCAACAAGTATCCGATCTCATCGAACGGTTCGAAACAAACAAGAAACCGTTTGCCAAAATGAAAGATGTGGCCCTGTTAAGGTCACAGAATCTTTCATTCCTATAGTCAACCCCCTCGAATATGCGCTTGAATCACAGGCTGAGTACCGAACGCAATACACGGCGGCATAAGAAACGACCTCACACCGTGCAGGTAATCGCGGCATTGCTGAATCAGCGCTGGTCATCGGACATCCTTGAGATACGGTGTTGGAACCGGGGAAAAGGGAGATTGGCTATGATAACGGACTGTGGTAATATCGCGGTGCTCTCGTATGCAGGGGAGAGGTCCCTGGTTTTAAGTGTTGTGCAGAAGATGATACAAGAAGCGCTTGTGAAACGGTTTGGGATGGAACGCATCCCCGAGGGAACCAAGCTCCAGCTTTTGACGGACCATGGGGCAGAATACATCGACAAGGAGCTGGTGGCATGGATGGAGAGTGTAGGGTTTGAGGTGTGCAATACGCCGGTACGGAGTCCTGAGAGTAACGGGGTATCTGAATCTATGAATCGGTGGATACGGGCGGATTATGTTAACCAGAACCTGTGCGCGAGCTTTGAAGACGTACGCGCCAAAATGTCCGGCTGGATCGAGGACTATAACACGGTATGTCCTCATGAGAGATTGGGCGGAATGTCGGCAAGGGAGTATTACGAAAATTGGTATAAAATTGGTTGAAAAATGCTACACAAATCGACTGGTGCGATCCAAATAAAACCATGAAGAAATCTTTTAAAGGCAAGGATAATCAACGCGCCGGTCCCATTGCATTAAATGAAAATTCGTGTCAAAATACACGTGGGGAGCAAAAACATGACAGAGCGAGACAAAAGAAAACTTCAGCAAGCCCTGATAAACTGGCAAAAAAAACACTCAGATATAATAACTCTGAGGAAGGCATATCAGGGAAAGATTCTGGATCTGGTGGTAAGATCCATGGAGTTCGAGAAGGAGCCGGTGGATATAAACCGCCTGAAGACTCTCCTGAAAAAGACCGTACGAAGTCGTTAGACTCAACCCGCTCCTTTGAAACATCCGATGGTGTTAAAGCCTATTCAAAAGTTTCTGAGCTTCTCGCCGTTACTGTAGTGAAAGTTATAGAGAGCATAGTAGCCCAAAGACCGGAAGATATATTGGTCACCCCGGAATGGATATGCAAGCTCCATAAAGATATTGCCGGTGCACTGTTCCCTGACTGGGCGGTCAGATTCAGAGATATAAATGTTCAAGTAGGTACACTCATCCCAACGCCATTCTATGAAGTCCCTATACAGAGCAGGCTATTTTGTGAAGATTTAAAAACAAGAATAAACAATCTTAGGGACGACATGAATGCATTGGCTGAACTGCTCGCATGGATTGACTGGCGTTTTGCATGGATTCATCCGTTTAGAGATTTTACTGGCCGTATAGGCAGAATACTTTTAACAGCCATTTTCTTTAAACTTAGACTTCCTCCTATCGAAACCGCTTCCATAGAACTCAAAGAAAAAGAAAAATACCTTACAGCCTTGAGGTTAGGTGACACAGGTGATTTAACATCATTAACTGATGTCTGGCTCAATCGTGTAAGTAAGGTGTTGGGGAAATGAAAACTAAAGAGTCCAGATAATAGAGTCAATAGTTCTCAGCGAAGAAGTTCATAAGGACCAAACATGGATAAGAAGGAATTGGACATACTCCTGAAGGAAGGCAAGAGATAAAAAAGGCGGAAAACAATGGTATTTAATCAGAAATATACCATAACACTGAAGATACACAGGGGACTCGTTGAGGTCGAGCGGGTGCGCGGTTTTCCGGACGCGATAAATCTCAAGAACGATAGGGACATGACCAATTGGCTTGCATATTTTGTAGACGGGCTACGGTCCCAGATGACCGAAATCCAGACTACGGGCAAGCAGTTGATTAAACAGGACAGTCGGCTTCAAAAGATTAAAATAAAAGGTTTAAATGAGCGTCAGGAAAAGGCGGTAAAGTATCTTATTCGGAAAGGCACTCTTTCAGTATGAACTTGTTTAAAGACATTGTCTGCCAGATTTTGACAGAAGCCGGGAAGCTGCTGCATGGCAGGGAGATTAGCAGGATAGCTTGCGGCAGGGACTGGGCATGAATACTAAGGGCATCATTCTCTCGGCGCGCCACGTGTTCCCGGTTGTATCACCCGTAATCAAGGACGGCGCCGTGTATGTGAGGGACGGCCTCATTCATGATGTGGACCGTCTGGGCAGGCTCGCAAGGAGGTACAGGGCCGACACCGTGGAACTCGGCAGTGGCATGCTCATGCCCGGGTTCATCAATGGGCACGTGCACCTCGAGCTCGGTTTCCTGCAGGCAAAGCTCGATCCGGAGGATGATTTCCCTGCATGGATACTCGGGATCGTGAAACAAAGACTCACACTCTCCCGGAAGAAGGCCGCGATCGGCGTCCGTGAAGGTATAGAGGTGCTCGTTCGGTCCGGCGTTGTCGGGGTAGGCGAGATATCAACCATCGGTATCGACCGACAGCCCCTCCTCGATGCCCCCCTGTATACCGTGCTCTTCCGGGAAGCCACGTCCCTCCGCAAGCTCGTAGAGAGGCCGTATACCCGCGGCGCTGCCATAGAAGAAAGGCCGTTCCTGCACGCGCCGTACTCGACCCCGGCAGAGGCATACCGGGAGGCGCCTGCACGGTTCGCTACGTACGGGACGCACATAGCAGAAAGCATCGATGAATGCAGGCTCGTCGCCGGGCAGGACAACAACTTCGCGCGGAGGCTGGGCCTGCTGGTACGAAGGGATCCTGCCATGGCCGGGAGCAGGTCCCCGGTCGATTACCTGTACCGGCTCGGGTTCTTCAGAAAGCACGCTACGCTCGTGCATTTTGTCCACACCGACAGGCACGACCTCGCGCTCGCCGCTTCGCACGGGGCCGGCATCGTTTTGTGTCCGAGGAGCAACGCGTATCTCGGCGTGGGTCTGCCGGACATAGGCTTGCTCCGTGACTATCCGAGGCTCGGTATCGGCACGGACGGGCTGAGCAGTAACTATTCGCTCGACATGATAGACGAGATACGGTTCCTGTACCTGATCGCACGGCCGGTGCTGAAATCGAAGGCAGGTATGTTTGCCATAGAGGCGGCAACGATCCGGGGGGCGCGCGCCCTGTTCATTGAGGACAGGCTCGGGAGCATAGAAAGGGGCAAGCGTGCCGGGCTCATATACCTCGATACCGACGTGGTGAAGGACCCGTACCTCTCGATTATCAACACGCCATCGTCGCAGATAAGGAACCTTTATGACACGGTATTTCATTAGGTTGATGACTTTGGCAGGACTGTCCCTGGCGGGATGTGGCCGGGGGACAGGGCCCCTGATATTCAACGGCCACGTCGTGGACCGGGACGCCTCCCTGCGCATGTCGTCCCTGCCTTCCGGCAGATTGCCCTATATAATCCGGTTCAGGGGCAGGGTCATGCCTGCGGACGTCTCGATGCTCGAATCGTCCGGGATGGTCAAGGAAGGCTATGTTCCGGAGAACGGGTTCATCGTGCTTGCGAACCGGGGAGACCTGCTGAACCTGAAAGACAGGCTTGCCGGCGTATGGGCCTACCGGCCCTCATTCAGAGTACCGCCTGACTTCTACGACCGGCTCATTGCATCCGGCCCGGACGCAACCTATGACGCGCTCGTGCTCGGATTCCGATCCGTCACCGGCGGGACGCTCGTGCAGGACATCGAGTCTCTCGAGGGAACGGTCGTCGGAACAGCACGGAGCGGCGACGGCCCGTTGGCCCATGTGCGTGCCGGCGCCGGATCGCTCCTCTCGCTTGCGTCCTCCAGCGACGTCAGGTGGATTCAGCCCTACCCGCGTTTTATCCTGCTTAATGACGTGGCGTCATGGATCATCGGCGCAAGGATGTCTGCGTCCACCGTGTACGAGAATACTAACGGCTATGACGGCCGGGGCCAGGCCGTAGCGATAGCAGACACCGGGCTCGATACCGGCAATGCCGGGCTTGCTTACGATCCTTCGGAGGGCAGGTTCTATGGGACGATTACAGACACAGGCACCGGTATGCCGTTCCATCCTGCGTTCCTGGGCAAGCAGGTGAGCGTGTACGCGGAGGGCTATCCGGACGTGTATTCCTTTGCAGATAATGTGGGCCACGGAACACACGTGGCCGGCACGCTGCTCGGGCACGACACCGTGACGCCGTTCGCCGGTATGCCCCACGACGGCATGGCGTACGGCGTTGACCGGTTCGTGTTCCAGGCCGTCATGAACAGACAAGGACAATTCACCGGCATATCCTTCTCCATAGGCAAGCTGTTCGAGCAGGCCTATGACGACCCGCTCGCTCCCCGCATTCACAGCGATAGCTGGGGCGTATCGAATATAAACTACTACGACATACTCGCATGGGAGCTCGACACCTTCATGTGGTCGCACCCGGACATGCTCGTCCTGTTTGCGGCAGGCAATGACGGTATGGACGCGGACGCGGACGGGATCGTGGACCCTGGTAGCATAGAGACACCGGCGCTGGCCAAGGACTGTCTGACCGTGGGTGCATCCGAGAGCTACCGGCCCACGATCAAACTGACCTACGGCGTTGCCTGGCCGGCGAGCTTCCCCGCGCCCCCCATCAGTACGGGCAGGATCGCTGACGATCCTGACGGCATGGCCGCGTTCTCGAGTCGGGGCCCTGCATCCGATGGCAGGATAGAGCCGGACCTCGTTGCTCCCGGCACCTTTATCCTGTCCGCGCGGTCCGGCTCCGTGTTTTACTCCAACGGCTTCGAGCACGGTCCGGGGGCGTTCTCGATAAGCGGCACGTCGCAGGGTTTCGCGATACAGAAGTATGGCTACGAGAGTGCCCAGGCGCTCGGGGTGACCGTTGTGACCGCTCCGGTGCTGTCTGCTGCAGAGCTCTTCACCCCACTCTCCATCGCAAGCGTGAGCGGGCGAGCGGAACTCTCGTTTTCCGTGAGCTCTTACCTGCCGGACGGCGTTCTTTCCCTGGAATGCTATGACCCGTCGTCCGGGTCATGGATAACCATGGACACCTTTACGGAAACGACCGGCTGGCAGGGTAAGGACTACGATATCCTCTCCTATCTTACCGATACCAGTACGGACAATCTGAACGGGTTCGGCCTGCGGTTCACGGTGTCCGCGTCTGATCCTGCGGACTACGTGATGCTCGACGATATCGCCATCAGTACGGTTACCGACGGATGGGGCTCGGCGTCTTCCTGGGGGATAACGGCCACGTCGCGCGAGGACAGGCGCTATGTGTTCCTCGGCGGGACGAGCATGGCGACGCCGGTCGCTGCCGGCGGAGCAGCGATCGTACGGCAGTGGCTTGCGTTGCGGGGTATGACCGCGCCGTCTGCGGCGCTGGTGAAGGCCGTTCTGATCAACACGGCCCACGACATGTATCCGGGACAGTACGGCATCGGGAAGTACCTCGAGGTGCCCGGCAGGCCCAACAATGTCGAGGGCTGGGGCAGGCTGGACCTGCGCAGGCTACTGTCACCTCCCCGGGGCTGGTATCTGCACGTCTTTGACTATCCGACCGGTCGGGGCATGACGACGGCCGGACAGAGGACCCTCGAGTTCGAGGTGCTCGACCATGAACTGCTCATGATCACGCTGGTATGGACCGACTATCCGGCGTCCCCGGGAGCGAGCAAAGCTATCGTCAACCAGCTTGAGGTGTCCGTTACCGACCCGGCTGGAAGGACATACTACCCCAACGGGATGGACCAGCCGGACCTTACGAACAACATTCAGCAGATAGAGATACCGGACCCGGAGACCGGCATCTACAGGCTCACGATCAAGGGGCACAACGTACCGCAGGGCGTACAGCCGGCTGACGACCAGCCCTACGCGCTCGTCGTCTCCGGCGGCGTGTTCAGGAGGCCGGTGGAGGGCAGGCTTTACCCAAACAGGGGATTCTCATGCAGCTTGGCCTACGGTACGTCCGGGAGTGCGTCCTGCATGTACGGCATGGCCCTCCTGCTGTTGTTGCCGGCCTTGCTGCTCGTTGCACGATACGCCCTGGCCCGGAGGAGGGAACGTGGAGCATAAATCCGCTGACGTCATCTACGGTATCAATCCGGTGGTAGAGGCCCTGACCGCAGGGAAGAGGAGGGCCCTCAGAATCTACCTGTCAGGCTCGAGGGGCGACAGGTACGAGGACGTCCTGCGGCGTCTTGCCAGGGAGCGGGGCGTACCTCTCAGTGCCGTCCCGCGGCAGGAGCTTGCAAGGATTGCCTCGACCAATGATCACCAGGGGGTCGTTGGCATGTTCGTGCCGTACCCGTACTCCGATATCCAGTCCATGCTCGCGAAGGCGGCCCAGCGAGGCGAGCGGCCCTTCATCATAGCGCTCGACGAGGTCCAGGACCCCCATAATACCGGTGCGATCATCAGGACGGCATCGTGTCTTGGGCTCCACGGCGTGCTTCTTACGAAGCGGCGCTCCGTCGGCATCTCCCCGGTCGTGGTCAAGGCATCGAGCGGGGCTACGGAGTTCATCGACATTGCGGTGGTCGCCAACCTGCGTTCAGAGGTGGAGTCGTTAAAAGCCGGCGGGCTGACCGCGGTAGCGCTCGATATGCAGGGGAAGGCCGGGTTCGGCGATGTGGATGCACGGGCCGGTGCTGTGCTCGTTGTAGGGGGCGAGGGCAGCGGCATACGGAGACCGGTGATTGACGTGTGCGATGTTGTCGTTTCGATACCTCTGTCCGGTCGTCCGGCATCCCTGAATGCCTCCGTGTCCGCCGGCATCGCCCTGTTCGAGATCAAGAGCCGCATGAAATAGCGGCTACGCTATCTCGGTGCCCACGCCCTCAGGCGTGAATATCTCCAGCAGGATCGCGTGGGGGATCCGGCCGTCGATGATGTGGCATTTCCGTACGCCATGCGCTATCGCCTCGGACGCGTACGTCACTTTGGGTATCATGCCGCCGGTGATAGCGCCAGAGCGTATGAGGTCATCGATGTCCGGTGACTTTATGTTCGAGATCAGCTTACTGCTGCTGTCCATGACACCTGCTACGTCCGTGAGCAGGATGAGCTTCTCCGCCTTGAGCGATGCCGCTATCTTTGCGGCGGCGATATCGGCATTCACGTTGAATGCTTGGCCATCGTCCCCGACGGCCACCGGGGCTATGACCGGGATGAAGTGGTTGAGCTCCAGTGTCCGTATGAGCTTGGTGTCCGTACCGATAATGTCGCCGGTCCTTCCCATGTCAACGCCAGCTCCTTCGCCGCTGTGCCCCTGCATCTCGATCTTCTTTGCGACCAAGAGCTTGCCGTCTTTCCCGCTGATGCCTACGGCCTTTCCCCCATGGTGGTTGATTAGTCCGACGATGTCCTTGTTTATCTTACCCACGAGCACCATCTCCACGACGTCCATGGTCTTGCTGTCCGTGACGCGAAGCCCGTCAACGAACTTGCTCTCCTTACCGAGCTGCTTCAGCAGGTCATCTATCTGGGGACCGCCGCCATGCACGATGATGGGCTTGAGCCCGATGTACCAGAGCAGAATGATGTCCCGTGCAAAGTTTTCCTTGAGCTGCTCGTCGAGCATCGCGTGCCCGCCCAGCTTGAACACGAAGGTCTTGCCGTAGAATTGCTTGATGTACGGGAGCGCCTCTACCAAGACCGACGCTTTTTGGATGAACTTTTCCATGCCGGCCTACAGGATGTACTTGCTGAGGTCCTCGTTTTTGAGGATCGGGTTGAGCTTCTCTGCCACGTAACTCTCGTCTATCGCGATCCGCGTGCTTTTGTACTTCGCAGTGTCGAAGGATATGTCCTCGAGGAGTCTCTCCATGACGGTGTGCAGCCTCCTCGCTCCGATGTTCTCGAGCCTGTCGTTGCTGATGCTCGCTATCTCTGCTATCTTTTCCACGGCGCTCCGGGTAAAGGTGAGCTGTATGTCTTCGGTCTTCAGCAACTCGGTGTACTGCTTGGTCAGTGCGTTGTCCGGCTCGGTGAGTATCCTCACGAAGTCCTCTTTGGTCAGAGGGTCGAGCTCCACCCGTATGGGGAACCTCCCCTGCAGCTCGGGTATCAGGTCCGATGGCTTGCTGACGTGGAAGGCGCCCGCAGCTATGAAGAGCATGTGGTCGGTCCTCACCATACCGTACTTCGTCATGACCGTCGTGCCCTCGATCAGCGGGAGCAGATCCCTCTGCACGCCCTCCCTGGAAACGTCCGGGCCGTAGCCGGAGTCCTTGCTCGCTATCTTGTCTATCTCGTCCACGAACACGATGCCCGACTCCTCGACCTTCTTTGTCGCGGTCCTGACGACCTTGTCCATGTCCACGAGCTTTTCGAGCTCCTGCTGAACGATGAGCTCCCTGGCCTCGCTTATCTTTATCTTTTTTTTCTTCGTCTTCTTCGGGAGCATGGTCTCGAACATCTCCCTCAGGTTAAACTCCATCTCTTCGCTCCCCATGCCGGAGAAAACCTCGATGACCGGCGTAGGCATGTATTGGATGTCCATCTCGACATACCTGTTGTCGAACTTGCCGTCCCGCAGCATCACCCTGAATTTTTCCCTGGTGCTCTTTGCGTCCTCGACGACTTCGAGCGCCTTCTGTTCCCCGTCCTGCTGCTTGTTGTTCACGGGTTTTTTCTTTAGCGGGAGCAGCAGGTCCAGCAGCCGCTCCTCCGTGAGTTCTTCGGCTTTGGGCAGGAGCTTGTCTTCCTCCTCCTCACGGACCATCTTGACGGAAATTTCCACGATGTCCCTGATGATGGACTCCACGTCCCTCCCCACGTACCCGACCTCTGTGTACTTCGATGCCTCCACCTTGATGAAGGGCGCCTGAGCGAGCCGTGCGAGCCGCCGCGCGATCTCGGTCTTCCCGATGCCGGTGGGGCCTATCATGATAATGTTCTTGGGCGCTATCTCGTCGCGAATCTCTGCGGGGACGTGCTGTCTGCGCCACCGGTTCCTCAGCGCAATGGCGACCATCTTCTTTGCGTCCTTTTGTCCGACGATGTACCGGTCGAGTTCCTGGACTATGCCGACGGGCATAAGCGTATCGCTCAGATCGGGCTGCTCCGTTTTCTCGATCTGGACGGCGGCGTTCCTTGGTTTCCTCATTGTTTTACCCCTTTAGAGTTCTTCTAACGTAATAGTGTTGTTCGTGTAAATACAGATTTCCGACGCTATTTTCATCGCGTTTTCAGCAATAGCCCTCGCCTCGAGATTGGAGAAGCTTTTCAGTGCCTTTGCAGCTGCGAGCGCGTAGCTGCCCCCGGAGCCTATGGCGATGATGTCTTCATCCGGCTCGATGACATCCCCGGTACCGGACAGCAGGAGGGACGAAGTCCGGTCCGCTGCAATGAGCAGTGCCTCAAGTCTGCGCAGGATCTTGTCCGTCCTCCAGTCTTTAGCGAGCTGTACCGCGGCCTTCATGAGATTGCCTCTGAATTCCTCAAGCTTCGACTCGAACCTGCTGAACAGCGTGAAGGCGTCCGCCGTGGAGCCTGCAAAGCCTACGAGTACCGTATCGTTGTACAGCCTCCGCACCTTCTTTGCCGTGTGCTTCATGATCGTGTCTCCCATGGTCACCTGGCCGTCCCCGGCCATGACGACCTTGCCGTTGCGCCTAACCGCTATGATCGTGGTCCCCTGAAACATGGTATCTCCCTGTAAAAAAGATATACTTCCGAATATATTGCAGCAGATAGTCAATATCAAGACTTACATAAAACAGTGTGAAGGGATGACCCGGTTACTCACTGGATTATTTCGTCGGCCCAGAGTCTCTCCAGAAATATGTTCCACGGCAGTGTGGATATACCGTCGAGGACCCTCGGTCTCGGGTCCATGGAAACCACGATGGAATTTTGGGTTGAGTATTCTTCACGGAAGGCCTTTATCCCCGGTCTTTCTTATGCGCACGGGGATGCGCATCGTCGTAGACCTTCATCAACCTGTCCATGCTCGTGTGGGTATAGACCTGCGTGGTCGAAATGCTCGCGTGTCCGAGGAGCTCCTGGATCAGCCGCAGATCCGCGCCCGCGTCCAGCAGATGCGTCGCGAAGGTGTGCCGCAAGGAGTGCGGGCTTATATGCTTGTTTATGCCTGACTGTACCATGTATTTTCTTACGATCAGGCCTACTCCCCTCCTCGTAATCCTGGCACCACGCCTGTTCACGAAGAGCGCCTTTCCGTCGTCGTTCCTGAAGAAGCCTGTCCTTGCTGTCAGATATGCCTGGATGGCCTGCAGTGCCTTGGCGTTGACCGGCACGACGCGCTCCTTGCGGCCCTTGCCGATGACCCTGACATACCCTATGGCGAGGTCAATATTCCCGATATCCAGTCCGGCGAGCTCCGAGACCCGCAGGCCGCTCGCATAGAACAGCTCGAGTATGGCCCGGTCCCTCAGGCCGGACACGCTGTCAGTTTCCGGTAGCCCGAGCAGCCCGAAGGTCTCGTCGACGTTCAGGAAGCCCGGCAAGGTCCTGTCCTTCTTCGGCAGGGATAGGAGGGCGGCAGGATTCATCGCGATGATGTGCTCTCTGAGCAGGAACTTGTAGAAGGTCTTCAGCGCTGCGAGCTTGCGCCCCACCGAGCTTTTTTTGTCCGTCTTGAGCAGCGAGGCTACGAAACCCCTCAGTTCCGGAACGCCGGCCGATTCCAGGGTCCTACGGGGGCGCAGGCCGTCGAGATAAAGGGCGAACTGCCCGACGTCGGCGAGGTAGGCGTCGATGGTGTTGGATGTAGCGGCCTTCTCTACGCCAAGGTAGGTCCTGAACATCTCGACAGTACGTTCCATCAGTGAACGAATCTACCACACCCTGGCCGGTTTTTCAACCGTCGTACCCGATCGGTACGCTTTAATTTGACAAGGTCCCGCGGTTCATTTACGGTGGATAGGGACATCGCCTTATTTCGTTCCAATAAATAGGGCGCTGTCCCTTTAGAAAAGATAGAAAAAAAGAAGGAGAGACACGATGGATACAATCGCATACGCAATGGGTGCCATGCAGCAGACCGGTACGACGGGCGCTCAGGGAGGCGGCATGTCCGGCCTGATGAGCATGTTCCTGCCCCTGATCATAATCTTTGCCATCTTCTGGCTGCTGCTGATACGACCACAGCAGAAAAAGATGAAGAAACACCAGGAGTTCATTACGAACCTGAAGAAGGGCGACGAGGTCATTACCTCGGGCGGCTTGTACGGCAAGATCGCCGGCATATCGAACAATGCGATCACACTCGAGATCGCCGAGGGCGTCAGGATAAAGATAGAGAAGGCGCACATCACCGGCTATACGGCCCAGCCTGCGCCAGCGGAAAAGGTCGGAGATACGGGCAAGTAGAGCAGCGATGGACGTCCCGGTCAGCAAGGTCCTGCAGCAGGTCATGGACGATCCCAGAACCGCCGTGTACATCGACCTTGCTGACCGGCATCTCGAGCAAATAGGATACACGGAACACGGCAGGAGGCATGCCCTGTTCGTTTCGCAGCGGGCTGGGTACATCCTCGAGAGACTCGGCTTCCCGGCGAAGAGCATCCTGCTCGCGGGCGCGGCCGGCTACCTCCATGATATCGGTAACTTCATCGGCCGTGTGAACCACAATGTGTTCAGCGCCTTCGTCGCGAAGGATATCCTCGAGAACAACGGCTTCAGCATCGAGGACGCCGCAGTGGTGATGAGCGCGATCGGCAACCACGAGGAAGAGAGCGTGGAGATCACGAGCGCGGTCACGGCTGCAGTCATCGTTGCGGACAAGGCGGACGTCCATCGGACGCGCGTACGGAACAGGAACTTCATCTCGTTCGACATCCACGACCGGGTCAACTATGCAGTGACCCAGTCCGGGCTCGAGGTCGACGGGGAGGAGAAGCAGATCAAGCTGAACCTGGAGATCGATACCGGGATATCCGAAGTCGTCGAGTATTTCGAGATATTCCTGACGAGGATGCTCTTGTGCAGGCGTGCCGCGGAGTACCTGGGGACCAGGTTTTCGATGTTTATCAATAACGTGAAATTAATCTAAAGGAGCAAACATGCGGAAAAATATTGTATGGAGGCTGGTACTCGTAGGTTTGCTGACGGTCCTTTCCGTCTTCATCGTCCTGCCTTCGTTCATAGAGACGCTGCCGGGGTGGTGGAAGAGCCTGTTCCCGTCCGCCAAGCTGAACCTCGGCCTGGACCTCAAGGGGGGAACGTACCTCGTGTTTGGCGTGGACATCGATAAGGCCATCAAGGACGACCTGACGAGGAAGGCGAATGAGCTGAAGACGTCCATCAATAGCAAACAGATCGCCCTCCAGTCTATCTCCGTGACGACGTCCGGCGAGATCGACGTCACGCTCGTGCGGCCGGGCGATGTGGACAGCTTCCTGACCATCGTGAAGGACGACTTCCCGGACCTCAGGAAGCTCGACACTTCCAGGCCGCCGTCTTTCGTGCTGGCCCTGACGAGCGCTGAAGTGGCCTACATGAAAGGACACATCCTGTCCCAGGCGGTGGAAAACATCAGGAACCGCGTGGACCAGTTCGGTGTGACCGAGCCGATCATACAGCCGCAGGGCAACCAGCAGATAGTCGTCGAGCTACCGGGGATAAAGAACCCGGAGAGGGCCATAAAGGTTATCGGGAAGACCGCACAGCTCGAGTTCATGCTCGTGGACGAGTCGCCGGCCTTTATGACGGACCTCACGAAGGACGTCAAGGCCCTGCCGGAGGGGATCTACGCGGGATCGAGCCCGGTCCCCGTGGCAGCAGGGGGGACCGTCAACAGCCCCTACCTCTGGTCGTACGACAAGGACAAGCTCGTGCAATTCCTTGCGGGCAAGGTCCCACCCCAGTACGAGATCGGGTACCAGGTAAACAGGGACACCAGTACCAACATCACGACCTACCAGACGTACGTCTTGGACAGGGATATCTCCATGACCGGGGACATGCTCACGGATGCGAGGATGCAGATTGGCGGCGAATACAACCAGCCGTATGTCTCGATACGCTTCAACTCCAGAGGCGCTCGGCTGTTCGATCAGCTCACCGCGGCGCACGTGGGGCAGAGGCTGGCGATCGTTCTGGACAATATCGTCTACTCCGCGCCGAGCATCCGTGAGCGGATCAGCGGCGGCGTAGCCCAGATAACCGGCAGCTTCACCGAGAATGAGGCGAAGGACCTCGCGATCGTGCTGCGAGCTGGTGCCTTACCGGCCCCGGTCAAGGTGCTCATGAAGAATGTCGTCGGACCGACGCTCGGTACGGACTCCATCAAGGACGGTATGACCGCGGCCGTGGCCGGGGGCATCTTCGTGGTCTTGTTCATGCTCGTTTACTATATCATCGCCGGTGTCATTGCGGACATCGGTCTCGTCATCAACGTGGTGATGCTCCTCGCCCTGCTCGCCCTGTTTGGAGCGACCCTTACGCTGCCCGGCATCGCTGGCATCATCCTGTCCATCGGTATGGCCGTGGACACCAACGTGCTGAACTTCGAGAGGACACGGGAGGAGCTCAAGCTCGGTAAGCCCGTGAGAACGGCCGTTGACGCCGGGTACGACAAGGCGTTCTACACCATCATAGACTCCCACATAACGACCCTGATTACGGCCGTTATTCTGTACCTGTTCGGGACCGGTCCCATCAAGGGTTTCGCCGTGACCCTCAGCATCGGCGTCACGCTGAACCTGTTCACCGGGCTCTTCGCGACCAGGGCATTTTTCGACTACCTGAACTCCCGGGTGAGGCTGACAAGGCTGAGGTTCCTCGAGTTCATCGGCAAGCACGACATCCACTTCATGGAGATGAGGCGGTACACGTACGTCGTATCAGGCGTGCTTGTCCTTCTCGGCATCATCGCGAGCGTCCAGATAGGCAGAGGCAAGGCGAACCTCGGGATCGATTTCGGCGGCGGCACCTCGGTTCAGGTGAAATTCTCGAAGCCCATCAGCACCTCGGATATTCGGAAGGCCCTGAGGAAGACGGACATCCCGGCCCCGGAGATCCAGGAGTTGCCCAGGCTGGACGAGTTCCTGATCGACGTCAAGAACGTCAAGGGCTTGCGCACGAGCGTGGCGGACGAGATTATCGCAGCGCTGAAGGCGTCCTTTCCGAACAACAGTTTCGATGTTGAGAGCACGAACGAGATAGGCCCGGTCGTGGGCAAGGACCTGCAGAAGAACGCCCTCTGGGCGATCATCCTCTCGCTGGTCGCGATTATCATCTACATTGCGTGGCGTTTCGAGTTCAAGTTCGGCGTCGCTGCCACGATAGCGACCGCACACGATGTGCTCGTGGTGCTCGGCATCTTTTACCTGCTTGACAAGGAGATAACGCTGCTCGTTGTCACGGCGCTCCTTACCCTGGCGGGCTACTCACTCACGGACACGGTCGTCGTGTTCGACAGGATCCGGGAGCGGCTGAGGACGAGGAAGGGCGAGACGAACATAGAGCTGTTCAACAGGAGCATCAACGAGGTGCTGAGCAGGACGATCATCACTTCACTCACGGTCTTCCTGGTGGTGCTCGCCATGTACCTCATGGGAGGCTCGGTTTTGCACGACTTTTCCCTCGCTATGCTGATCGGCGTGATCGTGGGGACGTACTCATCCGTGTTCATAGCGAGCGCCGTGGTGGTCGACTGGATAGGGGAGAAGGGCAAGCTCTTCCAGAAGAGGAAGTGATGGCGCGACGGTGGGAGAGCAGGACCAGTCCCCCGAACGACACCGTCAGGGGGCTGTCGCGCAGCGCGGGTATATCGGACGTTCTGTCGACCATCCTGATAAACCGGGGAATTACCGACCCGGAAAAGGCGCACCAGTTCTTGCACCCGGCCCTCCGGCATCTTCCTTCGCCGTTCCTCATAGAAGGTATGGAGCGTGCCGTGGACAGGATAATCCTTGCCCTGAAGAGGCGGGAGAAGATCATGCTGTACGGAGACTACGACGTCGACGGTATTTCCGCGGTGTCTGTGGTGTACCTCTACATGAAGTCGGTCGGCGCGAGCGTGGACTACCACATCCCGAGCAGGCTCGACGAGGGCTATGGCCTCCACATCGGCAGCATCAAGCGGTTCGTCAGCAACGGGTACAGCCTCCTCATTACGCTCGACTGCGGCATAGCGAACAACGATGAGATACAGTTCGCACAACAGAACAACATTGACACTATCATAGCGGACCACCACGAGATCCCGGACACCATGCCCCCGGCGTACGCCATCCTTGACCCGAAGAACAACAGTGTCGAGGATCTCAGTGTCATCGCAGGAGTGGGCGTGGCCTTCAACCTGCTGATGGCGCTGCGCAGCACGATGAAGAAGGAAGGGTTCTTCAATCATGCGGAGATGCCGAACCTGAAGCACTACCTGGATCTCGTAGCGCTGGGGACGATTGCGGACATCGTCCCGCTCGTGGGAGAGAACAGGACTTTTATCAGCGCGGGTATGCCGGAACTCCAGAAGTCCGAGCGGTTCGGGATACAGGCGCTCAAGGATATCTCCTCGTTGTCCGGCGATGTTCGTGCGTCGGACGTGAGCTTCAGGATCGCTCCGAGGATAAACGCGGCAGGCAGACTCGACAATCCTGCCATAGGCGTACAGCTCCTGACCGCCGACAATCCGCTGCTCGCCGCCAGGCTTGCCGATACGCTCGACAGGATCAATACCGACCGGCAGCAGATCGAGCAGAGGATATTCAGGAACGCCCTTGAGCTCATCAGGAAGGATCCGTTCATGCTGGGAAGCAAGGGGATAGTGCTTGCGTCCGAGGAATGGCACCCCGGCGTCATCGGCATCGTGGCCTCCAAGCTCGTCGAGGCCTACTACAGGCCCACGATCCTGATATCGCTGGATAGCGGTATGGGGAAGGGATCGGCAAGGAGCATCAAGCCGATCCACATCTACGAGACGCTGAAGGAGCTCAGCGAGTATCTCGTGGGATTCGGAGGGCACCGGCTCGCGGCGGGGCTCCTGATAAAAGCGGAGAACCTGAAGAGCTTCAGGGACGACTTCTACAGGCTACTCGATGCGACACTAACACAGGACATGCTCGTCCCCTCGCTGAGCATAGACGCGGTACTGGGATTCCGGGAGATCACGAAGAAGCTCGTCAGCGACCTGGGGCTCCTGATGCCGTACGGTCCCGGCAACGCCGAGCCCGTGTTCACCTCGTACGACGTCAAGATCGCCGACCCGGTCATGCTGAAGAACAACGTCCTGAGATGTCGGGGAGTACAGGACGGCTCCATAATGAACCTCGTGTCGTTCAATGCGGTCGCGTCCATCGACAGCTTGCCAAAGTATGCTAACATAGCCTATTATGTCAGAAACAATGTGTACAACGGCTCCGAGAGCGTAGAACTCGTCGTGAAGGACGTCGTGAGCTCGCGGAATTGACACCCGGCGACAGGAATAGTACAATAAGAGTAAGTAAGGAGAAGGAACAATGGCAAGAGTAACAGTGGAAGACTCGCTCAAGATTACCAATAACAGGTTCATACTCACACAGCTTGTTATGAAGAGGGCAAAGCAGCTGATCAAGGGCGCCCACGCGCTCATCGACAACAAGGACGACAACAGGGAGGTGGTCCTAGCCCTTCGGGAGATCGCTGCCGGCAAGATCCCGTACACGGTCGGCATCCCCAAAAAAAGAAGGTAATTTGCATGACAGGGTGGTACGGCCTCATGACAGCGGTCCTGCCCGCGCATAGACCATGATCAGGCTGAACGAAATCCATGAGAAGATTCTTTCCTATAATCCTGATGCCGATGTAGATCTGATCAACAAGGCGTACGTCTTCTCCGCCAAGGTGCACAACGGACAGGTACGTATGTCCGGTGAACCATACCTCATACACCCTATGGAAGTCGCGGGGATACTCGCGTCCCTGAAGATGGACGTGCCCACCATCGCTGCTGGTCTGCTGCACGATACCGTAGAAGACACGTGGGCGACCGTGGAGGAGATCACCGAGCTGTTCGGCCCGGAGGTTGCCGGCCTGGTCGAGGGCGTCACGAAGATAAGCAACATCACGTTCAACACCGAGGTTGCAAAGCAGGCGGAAAATTTCCGCAAGATGCTCATTGCAATGGCGAAAGACATTCGGGTTATCATCATCAAGCTCGCTGACAGGCTCAACAACATGAGAACGCTCGAGTACATGCCGGAGGAGAAGCGGGAAAGCATAGCGAAGGAGACGCTTGACATCTATGCCCCCATCGCGCACCGGCTGGGCATCTACTGGCTGAAGTCCGAGCTCGAGGACCTATCGTTCCGCTTCACGAAGCCAGAATTCTACTACCGCCTCTCGAAAATGGTTGCCAAGAGCCGCAAGGAGCGTGAGAAGTACGTGCTCGAGGTCGAGCACATCCTCGCGGAGACACTCGCGAAGGATGGGCTGAAGGCAGAGGTGACCGGGAGACCCAAGCACCTTTACGGCATCTATCAGAAGATGGAGAAGTCAAACCTCGATTTCGAGCAGGTCTACGACATTACTGCCTTTCGGATCATCGTGGAGTCCGTGAAGGACTGCTATCAGGCACTCGGCATCATTCATACGACATGGCGGCCGGTCCCGGACAGGTTCAAAGACTACATCGCCATGCCCAAGACCAACATGTACCAGTCTCTCCACACCACGGTGATAGGGCCCAAGGGAGAACGGGTCGAGATACAGATACGGACGCGCGATATGCACACGGTCGCCGAAGAGGGCATCGCCGCACACTGGAAGTACAAGGAGGGCAAGCTGCTCGAGACGAAGGAGGACATCACCTTCCGATGGATACGCCATCTCATCGAGTGGCAGCAGGACTTGAAAGATCCGGAATCTTTTATGCAGTTCGTGAAGGTCGACCTCTTTCCGGACGAGGTCTATGTGTTTACGCCCAGGGGCGACGTGATTGAGCTCCCGGTCGGCGCGACGCCGCTGGACTTCGCTTATGCGATACACTCGGATATCGGTAACCACTGCGCAAGCTCCAAGATCAACGGCAAGATTGTGCCTCTCAAGGCACAGCTCAAAAACGGAGATACGGTCGAGCTGGTAACCTCGCCCACGGCGCACCCAACGAGGGACTGGCTGCGGATCGTCGCCGCATCGAAGACGAAAGCGAAGATCAGGCAGTGGCTCAGCAAGGAAGAACGGGAGGAGAGCAAGAAGATAGGCAGGGAGCTACTCGAGAGTGAGTTCACCAAGTTCAACCTCGATTTCTCGAAGTTCGTAAACTCAACCGAGATAGACAAGTACCTCGCTGATGCAAACCTGAAGAACATCGACAACCTGTACTCGCAGATCGGGTACGGGAAGCTCTCCCCGCTCCAGACCATTAAGCACCTGATCCCGATCGATAAGCTCAAGGAGCAGCGGCCGCAGACCGACAGCACGATATCGAAGCTCTTCAAGCTGGTGGCGAGGAAATCGTCCAGTGCGGTGAAGATAAAGGGCATGGACGATATCCTCGTGAGGTTCGCCCACTGTTGCAATCCCATTGTGGGTGACCCCATTGTCGGCTTCATCACCAGGGGCAGGGGTATCACGATCCATACGGCAAGCTGTCCCAAGACTATCGAGCTGGATCCGGAGCGCAAGATTGAGGCCGAGTGGCATGCCGCGAGCAATATTCTGAGGCCCGTGAAGATCATGGTAACAGGCGTGGACAAGCCCGGCCTGCTCGCCGGTATAACAAATTCCATCTCGACGCTCGGGGTAAACATCATACGGGCGTCCGTCGCGCCGGACAGGAATCAGAAGTCAACCCTGATGTTCGAGATTGCGGTTCGTGACACCCACCAGTTACGGGAGGTCGTGAACAGCATATCGAAGATAAAGAATGTCACGAACGTGGAGAGGATTCTGTCCGGGGAGGCATCGTGAAGCGCGTCGCAGCGAGCAGCAGGCTGCCTAAGCCCATGGGACCTTATTCGCAGATCGTTGAAAGCGGCGGGTTCCTGTTCCTGTCCGGCCAGATAGCGCTGGAGCCTTCGGACGACAAGGTCGTGGACGGCGGCGTGGCTGTGCAGACACGGACCATACTCAGCGCCGTCAGGGATGCACTGGAAGAGCGGGGGATCGGCATGGGGCATGTCGTCAGAGTGACCGCGTATCTTGTCGACGCAGACGACTTCGGTGCCTTCAACACGGTCTACGCGGGTTACTTCAGCGACGCCCCACCCGCCCGGACGACCGTTTTTGTTAGCGCCCTGCCCAAGGGAGCACGGGTGGAACTCGACATCATCGCGCACGCCTGAGGCCGCTTTTCCCCTTCCCGGATCACGGTGGCCGGCTACAAGTATAAAAAGGGGGGGGCGACCACAAGACAAGAATTTCATTGAAACGGAAAAAAGGAAAAAGGAGGTAGCAACAAATGGGAACACTGATTTCACCGCATGGCTCTCAGGTATTAAAGCCCCTCCTCTTGGAGGGGAAAGCACGGGAGGAAGAGCTGAAAAAGGCCCAGGGACTGCCCAAGGTTACCATGACGAGCAGGGAGACGTCCGATCTCATCATGCTCGGGATAGGTGCGTTTACCCCCCTTGATGGATTTATGGGGCATGACGACTGGAAGGGCGTATGTGCCGAGTATAAGACAAGCACGGGACTATTCTGGCCCATTCCGATAACGCTTTCGGCACAAAAGTCTGTTGCGGAAGGCCTGAAGAACGGGTCCGAGGTGGCGCTCGTGGACGATGAGACCTCAGAGGTCATGGGGACCATGAGGGTAAAGGAGAAATACACCATCGATAAAGCGTATGAATGCGCGGAGATTTTCAGGACGGGCGATAGGGAACACCCCGGCGTTGCAAAAGTCATGGCTCAGGCCGATATAAATCTTGCTGGTCCGGTGAAGGTTTTGAGTGAGAGCTCATATCCAAAACAGTTCAGCGACATCTACATGAGGCCCGCGGAGAGCCGCAAACGCTTCGAAGAGAAGGGATGGAAGACGATAGCGGCCCTCCAGTTGCGCAATCCCATGCACAGGTCCCACGAGTACCTCGCAAAGATTGCGATCGAGGTCGTGGACGGCGTGTTTATCCATCAGCTCGTCGGGAAGCTCAAGGAAGGGGACATCCCGGCCAATGTCCGGACCAGGTGCATCAATGTTCTTGTCGACAGGTATTTTGTGAAGAACACCGTCCTGATGGGCGGGTACCCCATGGAAATGAGGTATGCGGGCCCGCGCGAGGCGCTGCTGCACGGCGTTTTCAGACAGAATTTCGGCTGCACGCACCTCATCGTGGGCAGAGATCACGCGGGTGTTGGCAGCTATTACGGTCCGTTCGATTCCCAGAAGATATTCGACGAGATACCCAGGGACGCGCTCGAGCTCAAGCCCTTCAAAATCGACTGGACCTTCTACTGCTACAAGTGCAGGGGCATGGCTTCGACCAAGACCTGCCCGCATGGCAAAGAGGACAGGCTCATCCTGAGCGGGACTGCACTGCGCAAGTCCCTGTCGGAAGGTAAGCCGGTAGCGGAGGAATTCAGCAGACCCGAGGTTCTGGAGATACTGAAAGACTACTATGCGCACCTCGAGCATACGGTGGAGATCAAAACACACGCCGCGTCCGAGGGCGTAGGGATGGAAAAGAGGTAAAAAGGAAGAGCTGAAAATAAGGGTGGATGATGCAAGATCTCATGCGATCGGGGGTAGGTTCGGAGAGCTTATGGAAAGCACGGGAGGCTGACCGATTTCACAGAGCAGCCCGCTTTGAGCAGAGGTCGGACTTGAGCACGGTGCTGGCGCACGCTATCGGTGCGTCCGCGGGGCCGTAGGTAGTAACCGGCGCAGGGGGGGCGCTATTCTATATCGTTCTCTTCCTCGCTATTGCCCGGTGTAAAGATGTCTTTCTCGCTCTCGAGCGACTGCTTCAAGGCCTCTTCTTTTTCCACATTCGATGCACAGTCTATGCAGAGTTTGGCGAAGGGCAATATCTTCAGTCGCGCAACGGGTATTTCTTCGCCGCACACCTCGCATACTCCGTAGGTCTTGTTCTCTATCTTCGTGAGCGCCTCGTCGATCTGTTTGAGCTTCTTCGTGTCCATGGTCGTCAGCAGGTACTCGTACTCCCTGTTTCTGTCCTCTGCTATTGCATCGAGGTCTTCTATCTCGATAGTCTTCTCCTCTTCCAGGGAAGACTTCTTCTTCACAAGCTGGTCAACGATTTCTGCTTTCATCTTCAGGAGCATCTGTTTGATATGCTCATACTCTCCGTGGGCGGCTTGCCTTTTCTGCAGAGGCGCTTTCGTTGTGGCTGTTGTGGCCTTCAGTACGGGTTTCGTCTTCCGCAGCGCCCTCCCGGATCTCAGTTTTGCCGATCGCACCTTACCTTTGGGCCGGACTGCCGGCCGTACGGTCTTGACGGCCTTTGTCCCTTTCTTGGTCTTCTTTTTTGGGGCTGCCATATGAGCTCCTTTTTTCTTTATGAATGTCTTTATAAATTGCAGCATGGTCCAGAACGGAGCAACCTTTCAAGTGTAACGCACTTCATGAGGTTAGAAAACGTATTACCTCTTTTCAGAAAAGCAAGGGTCCGGCTCATCGTCAGAACTTCCTATCATTGTCCGTGGCAGACGACACAGACCTTGTCCTTGTTCATAGAGAGGCTGGATCTGAAGTCCGCGGGGTGCGGGTTGCCTCCTATGCCGCCGACCTTGTGGCATTGTATACACACCGCGTCCGCACCGCCGCTATGACACGACGCACAAGTGTTGATGTTCTGCCTGGCGAGTCTTCCGTGGAACTGCGGCGAGGCCGTGTTAAAGAGAAAGTCCGTCCCTGCAGGGTGGGGAGAGGCCGTATTCGGCGATCCGTTCGCAGCGACTCCATGGCGCAGATGGCAGTCACGACAGTTGGATGCTGTGTGACACCGGTAGCATGCCATGGGGTCCTGCTGCGCATCTATGGAGTGTACGGCAAGCCAGTCACCCCGGTGAATAAGCGGCTGCTGCGGTGCTTCCGGATAACGGACCGCCGGGAGTATCTTGGCATTGGTGTTGTGACAGTTGTTGCAGAACGACAGCTGATGGCACTGCTCGCACGTCTTCGAATCCATCCTTGCAAACTTGCCGTGGTCTTCCTTGAAGCCGGCATTGTGCGTGAATTTTGACAGCCTTTCAATAGATAACGAGCTGAGCGCGGTATGACATTTCGAGCATTGCAGGGTGTCATAGTCCTTTTGGTGGCACGACATACATACCTGCATCGTGGGGAGATTGCCCGGCTTCGGTCTTGTTTCGAAGGGTATCTTTGTGTGACAGTACGTGCAATCGCCCTTGACTCTCGGCAGGTGGGACTTGTGGGGGAAAATGATGTCACGCTTCTCTATCGGAAACGGCGCGGCCTTGTCCGGGTTCGTGTGGCACATGGTACACTTGTTCTGTGCGTCACTGTGACATTGGAAGCAGATGTCCATCTTCGGAATGTAACTGCCGGCCGTCGTGGTCGTGGTATCGATGCCTGCATGGCACGTGAGGCAGTCTATACCGTTGGTTGTCACGTGCAGCTTGTGCGAGAATATCAGGGTGTTTTTGCCCGAAGAGAGTACCTTGTTGCAGGAAACCGAGAGCAGTATGAAGACACTGGTCAAAAGGGCCTTTTTTTTCATAATATCTCCTCTTTAAAGTTCGTATTTCAAGCTGAGCATGCCGAACCCGCCATGCCGCACATAAGGTCCGTCTATGGAATCCGCTGACAGGGTAATCTTCAGGTCGTCGATGATAGTCTTGCCTACGGCGACGTGCCCGGTCAAGCTCTGGCTATAGCCGTTCAGCATGCCCATGTACGATGTGTATATGACGTCTATATCGGCGTAAAATGCCATGGTAAATGTCCTGAATGCATAGAGTCTCGTCGTCAGGTAATCCGTGGGCATGGAGTCCACCTTGTCGAGTTCCAGGCCCAGCGCGTAGGGGTGTTTATCGTAGGTAACCTTTGCTCCGTAGCTGTACGAGTTGCCGTATGAGCTGTACAGGTACCTTGTGCCTTCGATGGCGAGCGATAGATTATCGAGGATCCTGTAGCCCACGTCGCCGTTGATGTTCCGGTAGGATTCCGTATTGAATACCCAGAATATGCTCGTCTTGTCAATCAGGGATGCGGGATTGAATAGCCCGTACTGGGCGTCTATGAACAGCTTCTTCAACGGGCTCAAAGACACCTTTATCGTACCGTCATAAGCCGTTTTATCGACGATATCGTAATAGTATCTCCCGAACAGGTACAACATACTGACGGGGGTTACCCATCCGTCGACGCCCCAACGCTCCTGCGATATGAGGCCGTCGTTTCCGGCATAGAGCATGGAAGCGCCCACGCCGAATAAGGCGTTGTTGTAGAACAGCCTGCCGCCCGTCGTGATGCCGCCCGGGCTGTTGTGTAGTTCCGAGTCCACTTCACTGCCCACGAATGCGTCCAGGCCTAGCCCGTACATGCTGCCGAGCATCAGTTCAAGTCCGTCGTATTGATCATTCGCCACACCAAACCAGCTGTAGATCCTGCCAAGTTTGACCTTTAATGGCAGCGATACGGGCTTGTAAGTAACGTACGCGTAAGGGAAGTCCGCAGCTGTTCTCTGTGGATACGGGGCCGTTAGCATATCGTACCTGAGCCAGCCCGATGCATTGATGCTCAGGTCGTCTCTCGGTATCGAATAGGTAAAGTTTACATTTTCATAGAAAGGCAGGTAGTTGTTGTCGGTGTTGTTCAGCGTGAGGCCGTAGGTTCCGAGGTAGGTACTCGAATCGATGTTGATAGGGGATGATGCCATTGCAATCGCAGGTACTATGGTAATAAAGAGTATTGCCCCTGCGGTCTTCAAAATTTTCATGGTGCCTCCTTTTATAAATAGGTACACGATTCAATCAAGCATAAACAAAGGGAGCTGGCAATAAATACGGAAACGCGCAAAGCCTAATCTATGATATTGTACTTTTTTATCCTGTACCGCAGCGAGCGCATTGGTATGCCCAGCATCCCGCACGCCTTTGTCCGGTCGCCGGAACATGCCCTGATCGCATCTTCTATGAGTCCTTTTTCTATGGTAGCGAGGAGATTATCAATGACGCCGTTGAACGTGAGCCTGATGTCCTCCAGGGTATAGCTGCGTCCACCCTTGTCGGCAGCCACGAGGGTTAGTTCCTTCGGAAGCGATTCAGGCAGTATGACCGGCGTTGATTCTATGGCGACCGCCCTCTCCACGATGTTCTCAAGCTCACGGATGTTGCCCGGATAAGAGTAGTTTTTCAATAGGTCCATTGCCTCTTTCGAGAAGTTCTGAATGTTTTTGGAGAACTCCGCGCTATAGTTCTCGAGGAAGTGTCTCGCCAAGGGAAGTATATCGTCTCTCCTGTCCCGCAGAGGCCTCATTTCTATCTGTATCACGTTCAGACGATAAAACAGGTCTTCCCTGAACCGGGACTCCTTAACGAGCTGCCTCAGATCCTTATTGGTAGCGGATAGTATCCGGACATCCACCGGGTACTCGGTCGGGTCCCCGATGGGCTTTATCTTTTTGTCCTGGATGACCCGCAGGAGCTTCACCTGTGCCTGGAGCGACAGTTCGCCGACCTCGTCGAGAAAAATAGTGCCGCCATCTGCATCAAGGAAGAGTCCCTTTTTGTTTTCAATGGCCCCGGTAAACGAGCCCCTCTTGTGACCGAACAGCTCGCTCTCGACGAGATTCTCCGGGATCGCTCCGCAATTGATCGGTATAAACGGCTCGTCCCTGCGCACTCCCTGATTATGTATTGCGCGGGCCACGAGTTCCTTGCCTGTTCCGGATTCCCCGGAGATGAGGACATTGGTCCTCGTGTCCTTTACCCTGTTGATGAGGGTGAAGACCTCCTGCATGCTGCTGCTGACGCCGATGATGTCCCACTTCCCATCCTTCATGCCGAGCTCCTGCTTGAGCCTCCTGTTTTCGTGCTCGATCTTCTGGGTCTCGATAGCGCGATGGATCCGAAGTCTCAGGTCGTCGTTGTTGAACGGCTTCGTGATATAGTCGTGGGCGCCGAGCTTTATCGCTTTCACCGCTGTCTCGATGGCCCCGAACGCCGTTATGACGATTACCTGTATATCCGGATACAGCTCCTTCGCTTTTTTCAGCACCTCCAGCCCGTTTATCGCGGGCATCATGAGATCGGTGATAACGAGATCGAAGTAGTTCTCCTTGAGGAGCAGGATGGCGTCCGCGCCGTCTTTGGCACACGTCACGCTGTAACGCTCGCGCTTTAGCACGAGCTCGAGGAACTCACGCATGCTCCTGTCATCGTCCACGACCAGTATCTGAATCATAGTAGGACCCTTTTTGTCCTCCACGCCATCGGATTACAACGGCAGCCTGACCTCAACGGTCGTGCCTTCTCCTTTCCTGCTCGTTATGGACAGGGCGCCGTTGTGCTGCTCAACGATGGACAGCACGACCGGAAGACCAAGCCCCGTGCCCCCCGGGTTTGTCGTCCAGAAAGGCTCGAGGGACGATTGTACCTCGGTTTCGTCCATACCACGCCCGTTGTCCTTCACCAGGATCGTAACATGGTTGTCCTGTTCGATGCATGCTACGGTCACTGTGCCTGCCTCCTTGATTGCATGAATAGCATTAAGAACAAGGTTGAGCAATATCTGTTTCATCTTCAGCGCGTCCGCCCGCAGAGATGTCCCGTCCTTTACCGCGTTGAGCAGGATTATCGAGGGGCTGTAGTCTCCTCTCTCCCTGACGCTCTCGAAGACCTCATCGACGATCGGCTTCAGCGTCACGCCCTCCCGAATGTTTGTTACGGGCTTCGACATGGAGAGGAACTCGGTGACCAGGTTGTCTATCCTGTCCACCTCCCTGCATACGAGGTCCAGCGGCTTCTCGAATTTTTCGTTACCTCTCAGATCCTCCCGGAGCAACTGGATCATCCCGCTGATGGATGCGAGAGGGTTACGTATCTCATGTGCGACGCTCGCTGCGAGTTTGCCGGCAGTAACGAGGATATCGGCCCGTTTCAGGCGCGCCTCCATCTCTTTCAACTCGGACAGGTCCTGAAAGGCTATGACTATGCCGATCGGCCTGTCCGTATCCTTATAGAGGTTCGACACGGTATAGCCTATCTGGATCGTGGTGCCATCCTTCTTCTTTATGGCGAGTTCGTTCCTCTTGGTGGAGAAGTCCCTGAGCCGAATGCCGGGCACGATGCTCCCGATGTTTTTGCCGGCGACCTCGCCGATGCTGTACCCGGTTATGTGGCAGGACGCGGGGTTCATGGTGCCGATCCTGTCGTAGGCATCGAGGGTTATCAAGCCGGTATCTATGCTATCGATGATGATGGTGTGGAGGTTTTTCAGACGAAGCAGGTCCGAGCTGCTTGCAGAGAGAGCCTTCTTTGCCCTGATGAGGCTGTCTCCGAGAAAGGCGCTCAGGATCCCCACGATGAACGTCGTGCTCATGTACGTGATCATGTTGACCAGCGTGCCCCCGATCGAGGTAAAGAGCTGCGACGGTAGTATCAGCGAGGGAAGCAGGTGGTAGTACTGGACGTCAACGAGCAGCCCGTAGAGTATCGAGGACAGGGACGCGAACATGAGCGCTCCCCTTTTGGAAAGCAGGAATCCGCCCTCCACGGCAACGAACAGGTAGAGGAAGGTGTAGATGCTGTCGATGCCACCGGTCATGACGACGACGGCGGACACGAACACGGCATCCAGCGCCGTGGCAAGATAAGCTATGCTCCTGAGTGCCTCCTGCCTTCTCAGGTTCAGCAGCTCGATGAGGCTGAGAACGTAGAGGGAGATGATCAGGATGATCAGGGGAGACAGCCACGGCAGCAGGCTGAATACCGTCCGGTACTGGTAGATGGTCACCGCGAACCCGACGAGCAGGGTCACGATGGCCATTCTGATCCCGGTAGACCAGTAGAGCCTGCTCAGGAGCTCTTGTTTCTCGATTGGCGGTTCCGGGCGAGGGATATCGCTACGGTCTTTCATCAATGGATCGTACTTGCAATCTTAAAGATTGGCAGGTACATGGCGACGACAAGTCCACCGATGACGACGCCGAGGAACACTATCATCAGCGGCTCAATGAGCGACGTCATCGCAGCGACCGCGGTGTCCACCTCTTCGTCATAGAAGTCTGCGATCTTCGAAAGCATCGCGTCCATGTTTCCGGTGGCCTCGCCCACGGAGATCATCTGGACGACCATAGAGGGGAAGACCTTGGTCTGCGCGAGGGGCTCGGAGATTGTCTTCCCGGCAGCGATGCTCTCACGCGCCTTCATGATGGCGTTCTCGATGATCACGTTGCCCGACGTGCGCGCGACGATCTCGAGGCCGTCCATGATCGGTACGCCGCTGGAAATCATCGTCGAGAGCGTCCTCGTGAATCTCGCCACCGCGTTCTTTCGTATAATCTCGCCGAATACGGGTGTCTTGAGCAGCAGTCCGTCTATCATGAGTTTACCATTGGCGGTCTTATAGTAGTACCTTACTCCGTATATGATCGCGCCTATCGCGACGAGGATGTAGATGATGTAGTGTTTCAGGCCGTAGCTGATGTCCATAACGATCTGGGTCGGCGCGGGCAGGGCAGCGCCCACATCGGCGAACATCTTCGCGAACACGGGGATCACGAACAGCAGAAGGATCGTGACCGCGCCTGCTGCGACCGTGAGCACGATTATCGGGTACATCATTGCGCCTTTTACCCTGCCCTTGAGCTTTTCTGCCTTCTCGATATAGGTCGCGAGCCTCGCGAGAATCGTGTCGAGCATGCCGCCCACCTCACCCGCGGCTACGAGGTTGGTGTACAGGGAGTCGAAAGTGTCCGGGTGTTTTTTCAGGGCAGCGGCGAACGTGGATCCGCCCTCTATGGATGACTTTATGTCCCGAATGGTCTTCTGGAAGTTCTTGTTGGCCTGCTGGCTGCCGAGTATGTCGAGGCACTGGACAAGCGGGAGACCGGAGTCTATCATCGTCGCAAACTGCCGCGTAAAGATGGACAGGTCTTTTCCCTTGACCTTCTCCTTGAAGATGCTCATGTTGGCGATATCGAAGGCCGCCTTCTTTTCCTTGATGGCGGTGGGCCGGACGTCCTGCTGCCTCAGTATAGCTATTACAGCGTTCTCGTTCTGGGCTTCTGTGCTGCCTTTAACGATCTCGCCTGTCTTTTTGATTCCTTCCCACGTAAAAACGGCCATAGACTACCTCCGTTTAAAAGCTTTTCTGGGCATTCTGCATCCTTGCCTGGGCCTGGATAGACGGCGGTGCAGCAGTACCGGCCTGCAGCATCTGTTTGAGCTCTTCGAGATCCGTCGAGTATACCATAGCGTCGTCCACCGAGATGAGCTTCCGCTGGAAGAGGTTGAATAGTGACTGGTTCATTGTCTGCATGCCGAACTTCGACTGCCCAACCTGCATGTGGGAATAAATCTGGTGGACCTTCTCTTCCCGTATCAGGTTCCTTATGGCGGGCGTTGGTATCAGGAGCTCGCATGCAAGTACCCTGCCGGGCTGGTTATGCTTGGGTATGAGGGACTGGGTCAGCACGCCTTCGAGGACGAAGGAGAGCTGTGCCCTCACCTGGGGCTGCTGGTGCGGGGGGAACGCGTCGACCACCCTGTTTATGGTCTGGACCGCGGAGTTCGTATGCAGTGTCGCGAGGACGAGGTGCCCGGTCTCCGCGGTGTTCAGTGCCGCCTCGATCGTTTCGAGGTCCCGCATCTCGCCGATGAGTACGACGTCAGGGTCCTGTCTCAGGATATATTTCAGGGCGCTCGAGAAGCCCTTCGTGTCCGCACCGACCTCCCTCTGGTTTACGATGCAATTCTTGTGGGGGTGCAGGTATTCTATGGGGTCCTCGATAGTAACGATATGCTCGTGTCTGTCCTCGTTTATCTTGGATATAATCGAGGCGAGCGTCGTCGTCTTGCCGCTACCCGTTGGGCCGGTTACGAGGATAAGTCCCCGTGCCTTCCTGGTAAGGTCGGACACGACCTGCGGGAGGCCGAGTTCCTCGAAGCTCAGGATCTTGAAGGGGATTGTCCTGAATGCACCGGCGACGGCCCCCCGCTGCATGAAGATGTTCGCCCTGAACCTGCTCAACCCCTTTACCCCGAAGGACAGGTCGAGATCATTGTCCTGCTCGAATTTTTGTTTCTGTGCGTCCGTAAGAATGCTGTAGCACAACTGCTTCGTCTCGGTCGCGGTGAGGGGAGGCACTTTTAACGGTGCCAGCTCGCCGTCTATCCTGAGCTGAGGCGGGCTGCCCGTGGTTATATGGAGATCGCTTGCCCCCTTCTCTATCATTACCTTCAGCAATTGGTGCAGATTAAAGCTCATCGGCCCTCCCCGGTCAGTCCTTTGCCGTTACCCGTACGACCTCGTCCACGGTCGTGAGTCCCTTTTTCAATAACTCTATAGCGCTCTGTCGCATGGTCATCATACCGATCCTCATAGCTTCCTTCTTTATCTCATTAGCAGATGCACCCGCTAATATCAATTCCCGTATCTCTTCCGCTATAGTGAGGATCTCGTAAACGGCTATCCTGCCCTTGTAGCCGGTATTGTTGCAGGTCGAGCACCCCTTGCCCTTGTAGACCTTGACCTTCGCGGTTTCCGATTCCGTGATGCCTATATCGAGGAGTGCCTTCTTCTCGATCTCGATATCCTCTTTGCACTTCTCGCAAATCTTTCTGACCAGCCTCTGTGCGAGTATGGCATGGACGGAGGACGCGACGAGAAACGGCTCTATACCCATGTTCAGAAGCCTGTTGATGGTGCTCGGTGCATCGTTGGTATGGATCGTCGACAGCACGAGGTGTCCGGTCAGCGCAGCTTTGACGCCTATCTCTGCGGTCTCATAGTCCCTTATCTCGCCGACCATGATGATGTTGGGGTCCTGACGGAGGAACGCGCGGAGCGCGGCAGCGAAGTTCAGGCCTATCTCCTCGTGCATCTGCACCTGGTTGACGCCGGGCATGTTGTACTCGACCGGGTCCTCCGCGGTCGAGACGTTCTTGGATATCTGGTTCAACTCGGACAGTGCTGAATAGAGCGTCGTGGTCTTGCCGCTTCCTGTCGGCCCGGTCACGAGTACCATGCCGTAGGGTTTGTGCACAGCGTCCTTGAAGTCCTTGAGCTGCTTCTCGTTGAATCCGAGCTTCGTCATGTCGAGCTGGAGGTTGGATTTGTCGAGCAGCCGCAGGACGATCTTTTCGCCGAAGAGCGTGGGGAGGACTGAGACTCGGAAGTCTATGTCTTTCCCGTCCGAGTACCGGATCTTGATCCTGCCGTCCTGCGGTCTCCTCCTCTCTGCGATGTCCAGTTTTGCCATGATCTTGAGCCTGGAACTGATGGCGTTCTTCAGCGACAGGGGAGGCTTCATGATCTCGTAGAGCATGCCGTCTATCCTGAACCGCACCCTGAAGCTCTTCTCGTACGGTTCCACATGGATGTCGCTCGCCCCCCTCTTGATCGCATCGTTCAGGATAGAGTTCACGAGCTTGATGACCGGGGCCTCCTCGCTCGCTTTCTCGAGGGTCTTGATGTCTATGTTGTCTTCATCCCCGATGACCTCGTATTCCTCGGCCGCCTCGTCGAGGATACCCTGGTAATCCGTGGATATCTCGAAGTACTTCTCGATGGACTTTTTCAGGGCGCCCTCCGTGGCCGCCACGAACTCGACGTTGTAGCCGGTCAGGAATTTTATCTCGTCAATCACGGCGAGGTTGGTCGGGTCGGAAGTCGCCACGATGAGGGTGGCACCGGTCTGGTTGACCGGGATGACGAGGTGCTTCTTCGCTATATTCTCAGGTATCTTGTGCGCTATTTCCTTGTCTATCTCGAACTCTTCGAGGTTTATGACCGGGACATTGTATTGCTTGCTGAGAAAGGTGAGCAGCTCTTCGTCGGTGACGAACCCGAGTTTCGTAAGACTCGAGCCGAGTCGGCCGCCTTCGGTTTTTTGCTCCTCGATAGCCTTCTTCAACTGGTCTGTCGTTATCAAGTTTTCTTTCACGAGAAGCTCGCCGAGTCTCGAAGTCATACGCGTCACCCCCCTTCAGATATTGTTTCAAGTATACGGGAAATTGCGGGCAGTGTCAACCCCCTTGTTTTTCTTTGTGATACCCACGTGAAAATGTCAGTACTAACTGCCACGTGAAAATGTCAGTAGAATATCCTGCAATAAAGGCAGGAGGAAAGGATGATACTGACAATGAAGGACAAGCAGAGGGCGAATGTTATGGCAGGGGTTATGGATGGAAAACTGTGCGCAGAAGA
>JAJYLN010000031.1 GCA_021787665.1 bacterium | reverse complement strand
CGATCACCGATGAAGCGATACAGGAATATATCAAGCAGCAGGAAGGGGAGCAGGTTGCCGATGACAGTCAATTTCAAATTGACGGGTCTCCGAACCTACCGCCTTCAAGGCGGTAGTCATTCAGTTCCGCTGTCAGCAATGTTCAGTAACTGAAATAAGCACTATAATACTTGACTCGATCAATTTCAGGGGCAAGGATTATCTGGATTATAAAAGAGAGCTTTGAAAATTTAATAAGATTCTCTTGCAAATGATTCCTATCATGGACGTCTAAGATACCTGACAGCAGAAGAATATCACACCATACTTGACGCATGTGATGACTGGCTGAAGCTTCTAGTAGTAACGGCAGTGAATACAGGGATGAGGCGGGGTAATATCATGTCCTTAACCTGGAAACAGGTTGACTTGACGAGGGGTGTGATGAGGCTGGACCGTACAAAGAGCGGTTATACTTGGATTACCGATGGATGATGCTGTAAAGAATGTTCTTGTCGAGTTGAACAAGGTGAGGCATGTCAACAGTCCCTATGTATTTACCACTGAGGATGGCGCGATGATAAAAGGTACAAGACTACAGTATCACTTTAAACAAGCTTGTCGGAAAACAGGGCTTACGGATGTGGTATTTCATACGCTTCGTCACTCAGCAGCCAGCTTCACGGTACAAGCGGGCGTAGACCTGTATATAGTGCAGAACATCCTCGGTCATAAGGCTGCTGCCATGATCCAGAGATATGCGCACATAGCACCTGAGAATGTCAGGGCGGCCGTAAACAGGCTGAAGCTGGGAACAGCCATACCTGTGGTTGACAGGTGTGATGAAAACAGCTAAGTATCTGAAATACAATTGATGCCTGGGTGGCGGAACTGGTAGACGCAAGGGACTTAAAATCCCTCGGGGCTCAAACTCCATGCCGGTTCGATCCCGGCCCCAGGCAATGTTTCCCTTGAAAGGAGGCCGATATGAAGAACAAGATTACCTGGCTGGGGCACGCTGGCTTCAGGATATCGGACGGCAACGTGATCTACATCGATCCGTGGGAGGTGGAGAAGCCTGGGCCGAAAGCGGACATTATACTCGTTACCCACGAACACTTCGATCACCTGTCCGTACCGGACATCATCAGGCTCAGCAGGAAAGACACGGTCATCGTGACGACCGCTGCCGTGAAAAAAAAGTTGAGCGGCGATGTCAGAACGGTGAAGCCGGGTGACACCATCACCCTGGGGGACGTCCGGATCACCGCGACCTACGCGTACAACCCATCGAAGACGTTCCACCCGAAGGCCGCCGGCAACGTCGGCTACATCGTGACCATGGACGGGGAGAGCATCTACCACACCGGCGATACGGAATTTATCGAGGAAATGAAGTCCCTGAAGGCCGACGTGCTGTTGGTACCGGTGGGAGGCAAGTACACTTCTGATGCCGAGGACGCCGCGAGGATCGCCGCCGCCATAGGGCCGAAGCTCGCCGTGCCCATGCACTGGGGAAAGCTCTCGGATGTGGCCGGCAGGGAAGCCGCGGAGAGGTTCAAGAAGCTTGCCGGTGTCACGGTCGAGATACTTGCCGTCGAGTAACTCTCCACCGCCTACCCGGCAGCGGCGGGTGCGTCCATCGCCCTGAGCACCGCGAGGGCGAGGTCCACGCACTCCCTCAGAGACTCCTCTCGTATGTTCTTTATGGTATCCTCGATGGTGTGCCAGTGTCCCGGCAGACCCGCGCTATCAAGACGTACCAGGCTTGTTGCCGTAAGGCCCCTTCTGCTGAACGGCGTCGCGTCGGTATTGCCGAAGGGCAGAACCCCGGGTCGTGCCTCGATTCCGCTGCCCTGCGCCGCCCGGCGAACAAAGTCCACGAATGTCCGTGAATGTCTGGCGCGCACCTCGTACTCCTTCTTCACGATGCGCAGGGTACCGTCCTCACCGACCATGTCGAAGTTGAGTACATACGTCGGGACCGCCTTCAGAGTCTCCAGGTGCTTCCGTACGAAGTGTTGTGACCCCTTCGTGTTGGGCTCCTCCGCACCGAAGGATATGCACATCACCTCCGTGTTCTCGGGCCGGTGCGCACGAAGGTGCTCAGCAAGGCCTACCGCGACGGCAACCCCGGAAAGGTTATCGTTCGCCCCTTCGGTCTCGATGTCCGTAACGAGACCCTTCCGTACGATCTGGGAGGTCATAACGCCGCACAATCCAACCAGAAGGACGATCGTCCATAGCCTGCCCGGTAAGAACGGATATACGAACGCACCCTTGGCCAGGGCATAAACCGACAGCATGATCATGGCCAGCAGGGATACCGTCGTAAAAAACTCAAGAACGGGCATGAGCCAGACAAACCGACGGTGCAGGAGTGTCATGTTAAACGCGGAGTCGTGATGGCCGGAGACTATCAGTCTCTGCTTCGCATCGCCAGACGGCCTGACCGTACCGATGACGTTCGCGGTCTTCTTCTTCCCCATGTACTGGTCGATGACCTCCACGTCGTACCACCGCGACAGAAAGAACAGGGTACCGAAGACGAGCCCGATGACCAAGGACACTGCCGGGGACAGGAAAAAGGTCATGAACACTGCAAGGACCGCATACGTGATGACCTCGGTGAGCCTCTGCAGTGCCCTCGGCGCAACCTCGAACTCCTCGACGTCCACCCTGTCGCAGGTCCTGCCCATGAGCCCCCGTATCAGCCCTATCGCCTTCCTGTCCTGCTCAGATCCGGTGATTCGCGGACCGCACTCGTTTACTATCGTTGCTATGTGTTCTTTCAGACTGCTCATCCTTCCTGTCCTTTCTCTGGTAGATGTTTACATAATGGTTGTGCTCGGCCAATGTCCTGGAGAACTCGTGACTGCCGTCATTGTTGGCCACGAAATAGAGGTACGCCACATTGGCAGGGTACAATGCCGCTACGATAGATTCCCTGCCGGGGTTGCAGATGGGACCCGGGGGCAGCCCGTAGACCGTGTACGTGTTGTACGGGCTTTTGGTCCTGAGTTCCTTCTTCGTAATCACCGCGTCGGTGATATGCATCGCGTAAATGACCGTGGGGTCAGACTGCAGTCTCATGCCGATCTTCAGCCTGTTATGAAAGACCGCGGAAACGAGGAACTTCTCCGAGGGCACCGAGGTCTCCTTCTCTATCATGGAAGCGAGCGTGACGACCTGCAGCATCGTCATCCCCATCTTGCCGGCACGCTCCTGCAGCTCCGGGGTATACACGAGCTTGAACTGATTGATCATCTTTTTGATGATCTCTCTCGGCTGGAGCCCCTTGCTCAGCTCATAGGTCTCCGGATAGAGGAACCCCTCGAGCGAGCTGGCACTTATCCCTTCCGCGGCAATGAACGCCCTGTCCCGGGTAAGCTCCCTAAAGCCGTCCACGTCCTTCAAGAGCCCCTTCTCCTCGAGCGTCTGTGCTATCTGCCGATCGGTATAGCCCTCCGGGATGGTCACCTTGTGCAGCTCGACCTCGCCGTTCAGAAGCTTCTCGATGATCGTGGTGGGCCTCATAGAGCCGCTGAGCAGGTATTCGCCGTACTTTACGCTGTGCGTCGCCCCCATGAGGTACGCGAGCAGCTTCAGGTCCCACTCGTCCTTTACGATGTGCCTGTCCGCGAGCATGCCGGAGATCTTCGTGAACGAGTCACCGGCCGGGACCTCGACGGTCTGCAGTACCCCGGCCGGGTAAGGGGGCATGACGATGAAGCGCACGAACTGTACGGCTAAGACGAGCGCGGACACGAGCACGAGAATAACGATGTACCAGGCGGCCCTCTTGATCATGGGTTCTCTTTTACTACAACACGGGCATTGAGCGCAAGCGCTTTTTCCCGATCCACGGTATCCGAGTTCGGGTCAAGCCCGACGATGCTGACCTCGCTATACGAGACCCTGAAGATGGCCACGTGCTCCGGACAGGATATACCCCGTATCGATTCTGCTCCGCCGCCCATGATAACGGCATCCACCCACCTGGTACGCCGTATCGTTCGCGATCTTCAACAACGATGTGAGAAGGTGGATTTCCCATTATGGTGGTGGGTCAGTACGTGTACAGCTTAGCGTAGGGCCGCGTGCTCAGGGGTATGAGCTTCTCGAACCGTTCGGTCAGTATCTCGCGTGCATCGAGCCCGAGGTCAGCGGCATACTCCGTTAGTATGCCCTGGAGCAGTGTCCTGTCCGTATCCGTGATTTCGGCCACAGCCACGCCCTTGCCGAGCTTTCTCCTGTCAATGCCGTCCCGCACGTACACGGTACCGCCATGCATGCCGGCGCCGAGATAGTCGCCGGTAGCGCTGCTGCCGTTGTCCCTCCCGAACATCCGCAGCAGCACGATCACGCCGCCTGCCATGTATTCCGCAAGGAAGTCGCCGGCATTTCCGCCGATGACGATGACCGGGTTCAGGTCCTTGTACCCTTTCATGTGAATTCCGACCCGGTAACCCGCGTCCCTCAGGATGAACAGCCTTCCGCCCCGCATGCCGTAGCCGCACACGTCGCCGGCCATGCCCTTCACGACGATCTTTCCGCCGTTCATGGTATTGCCCACGGCGTCCTGCGCGTTGTTGTTGACGGTGATGAGGGGGCCGTTCATGAAGATACCGAGGTCGTTCCCCGGGACACCGTCGACGGCGATCCTGACGTCTTGCCTGAGCCCGTCGCCGATGTATCGCTGGCCGTTGACGTGGAGGAGCTCGATCTCCCTCGCACCCTCGGCCACTGCCGCACGGATCCGCTCGTTGAGCTCCCGGTAATGCACACCCTTCGCGTCGATTTCGATCCGGTCCTGCATACTAGTGCGGTGCTCCTTCCTTCAGTGTCAAGATGATGGGCTCGCCGGCCTTGGGAGCCCATACGTCCTCCGGCTCCGGTATGACCTCCCGGATCGCCGACTCCTCGCTCGCGATCGCCACGAGGTCGCCCTTTCTGCCGACAACGAGCGGCCGCAGCTTTATCCTGTCGTTGAGTCCGAGGATACCGTTGCTGAAGCCCATGAGGATGGCGAACGGGCCGTTCAGGGTCGCGTTCGCATAGGACACCCTCAGTGCGGTGTAGTAATCCCTCTTCGCCGGTTCCATCTGGAGGATGTCCTTCCAGAACGGCGGTGCAAGCACTGCTGCAGCGGCCGGGAGGGGCAGGCCCTTCTTCCGTATCAGCAGGTCGAGGAGGTACGCCACCACCTCCGTGTCCGTAAGGAGCGTACACTTGTACCCGAACATCTCCACATACCTCCTGTTCGTGCCATAGGAAGAGATCTCTCCGTTGTGCACGATGGACCAGTCCAGTATGGTGAACGGGTGTGCCCCGCCCCACCACCCCGGCGTGTTGGTCGGGAACCGCGTGTGTCCGAGCAAGAGATGTCCGGCATAGTCCTGCATCCGGAAGAACTCCGCGATCGCATCGGGGTGCCCCACGCCCTTGAACACCGCGAGGTCCTTACCGCTCGAGACGACGTAGGCGCCCTCGATCCGCTCGTTGATATCCATGACGGTGCCGACGATCAGATCGTCCAGCGCATCTTCGCCCTGCTCTATGACCGGGGCCGGCGGATTGACGAAATACCTCCAGAACTCCGGCGGGTCTGCAATCGCATGGATCTTCCTGACTGGCACCGGCTCCGCGTGGACAAGCTCGAGCTTCGACTTCAGCAGTGCCTCGACGGTACCCCGGGCAGCCGCGTCGTTGTACATGACGTGCACGCCAAAGCTCTCCCTGAACTGGGGGTATGCTCCGTAGACCGCGTACCCGCTGCCCAGGCCGTTGCCCCGCTCTTTCATGGAGCACAGCGATGACACGATCATGTCGCCGGAGACCGGCCTGCCGGCCCTGTCGAGTATCCCGACCAGGCCGCAGCCACCGTGGTCCTTCCCATACGGTGTAGAAGGTTTTATTCCCATATACTTCTTATCCTTACCCGGGCTTTGTCAGCATCTCGTCCCTGAACTCCTTCGGGAGATCGAGGAATCCGAAATTGTCCGCCAGCAGCTTGTCCTTTATGCCGGAGACGTTCATCCTCGATCGTATGATGCTGTTGTAGATGCCGATCCGGGTAACAAAATTCATGGACAGTACACCGACCAGCATCCCGTCCCGCAAAACCGCTTTCTTATAGACCTCTCCATCCTCGCTGATGATCTCCTCGAAACCGCCGTTCTTATCTATAGAGATGACATTCCCTATGGAGATCACGCTCTTGCCAAAGAACTGGAACGCGCTCTGGGACAGCCCGCCGGGGTATACCTCTTTCCTGCCCGCCATCGTGGACCCCGCTATCCTGCCCTGCATGGTCGCAACGGGTATTATCGGGATGACCTCCGGCCTCTTCCTGAGGAAGTCCTCGGCCTCCGTCACGTCACCTGCTGCAAACACGTCCCGTATGTTCGTCTGCATGCTGTTGTCTACCATAATGCCCCGGTCGACCTTGATGCCCGATCCCTCGAGAAAACCGGTATTGGGACGTACCCCGATGCTGAGCACGACGGTGTCACACTTGAGCCGCTCACCGCCCTTCAGTTTCACGCCCGTAATAGCGCCCTTTACCCTGCTCACCGACGCGACGGTATTGCCGGTCACGACGTTCAGGCCGTTGTCCCGGAGCCACTGCTGCACGCGCAGCGCAGCAAAGCGGTCGAGCGCCTTTACCAGCACATAGTCGGCAAGCTCGACGACCGTCACGTCCACGCCCATGTGCTTCAGTCCCTCGGCACACTGTAGGCCGATAAGACCACCGCCGATGACGACCGCCTTCGGGGTCTTCCGGGCCTTGACCCAGTCTCTGAGCGCCTTTGCGTCGTCCCATGTCGTAAAGGTGAACATGCCGGGCCCTTTGGAGCCTTCGATCGGGGGGGTTATCGGGACCCCGCCTGCGCCGATCATCAGTCTGTCGTAGTCCACCTTCTGTCCGTCGTCCAGCACGACCCTGTGCTGCTCCGGCAGGATCTGGGTAACGGTCCTGCCGAGCATCGCCGTGACCCGGTTCCGCTCGTAGAAGTCCTTGTCCCGGTAATACATCCGGCTTTCTCCGATGGCCCCGTCCATGTATTCGTGTATGGCGGCGCGGGCATACACGTGGTACGGCTCCCTGGAGATGACCGTAATTGCTCCTCCCGCATCCAGCCTGCTGATGGCCTCGATTGCGAACACGCCTGCGTAGGAGTTTCCGATAATGACGTATTTCATGACCTCATCCCCTATCCTCGAATACCAGCGCTCGGTTCGGGCACGCACTCACGCATGCCGGGACCTCTCTGTCCGGACACAGGTCGCACTTGTTCGCGACGCGCCTTTCCTCCTGCCCGACAGGCCTGGTGACCTGGCCGATGGCGCCGTAGGGGCACGCCATGATGCACATCCAGCACCCCAGGCACTTGTCCTGATCGAGCTCTATCCTGCCGGTCACCTCGTTCCGCGTCAGAGAGCCGTTCTTGCACGCCTCCACGCACTCCGCCTCCGCGCAGTGCCTGCACATGATGGAGATGGCGAGCGGTGGCCTGTACTCCACCCTTGTCCTGCTGACCGGCCGCGGCTTCTCAGTCCGGTAGGCCTTCAGCGGGTCCTTTGTCTTCGAGTGCTCGGTCATGCACGCGACCTCGCACAGGTTGCACGCGACACACCACTGTTCTCTCGGATATACGACCTTCATACTATCATCGTAACCTTTTCCGCATTTTCCTCTCTTAGGCAAGAGGAATAGCGCTGAAACCTGTATGCACTAATCATCTCACATCCCTGCCTGCTGTATGCCCAGGGCCGTCAATTCCACCTCGGAAAGGCCCACACCCCTGAGCCTGTCGCGGTTCCCCTTCAGGCTCTCGATGCAGTTGATGCCCATGAGCCCGAGCATTTCCTTGATCTCGTTCGACCATGCCTGAATAAGGTTTACCAGCCGCTCTGCGCCGATCTCCGGGTTTACGCGCTTTGCAAGCTCCGGGTCGTTCGTAGTGATGCCCCAGGCACATCTGCCCCGGTGACACTGCTGGCACAGAGTACAGCCCAGAGACATGAGCGCGGACGTGGCTATATACACGGCGTCCGCCCCGAGCGCGATCGCCTTGATGACGTCGCTGCTGCTCCTGAATCCGCCGGCAGCGACCAGGGAAACCGCGTTCCGTATGCCCTCCTGTCTCAGTCTTTCATCCACCGCGGCGATGGCCACCTCTATGGGGATGCCGACGTTGTCCCGTATGGCCTTGGGTGCCGCACCGGTGCCGCCGCGAAACCCGTCGATCGCGATGATATCGGCGCCGGCCCGTGCAATACCGCTCGCTATCGCTGCGACGTTGTGCACGGCCGCTATCTTCACGGAGACGGGCTTCTCGTAATGCGTGGCCTCTTTCAGAGCGTAGATGAGCTGCTTGAGGTCCTCTATCGAATAGATGTCGTGGTGCGGCGCGGGGGAGATGGCGTCTGTGCCCACCGGGATCATCCTTGTCTCGGATATGCCCTCCAGCACCTTCTCTCCGGGCAGGTGGCCACCGATGCCCGGTTTTGCGCCCTGACCGATCTTAATCTCTATCGCGGCGCCGGCACCGAGGTACTCCGGGCTTACGCCGAACCTGCCGGACGCGCACTGCACGATGGTACGCTCGCCGTACTGGTAGAGCGTTTTGGGCAGTCCGCCTTCGCCCGTGTTCCAGTAGGTACCGAGCTCCTTCGCTGCCCGTGCAACGGACTCGCAGACGTTATAGTTGATCGAGCCGTACGACATCGCTGAGAACATGATGGGCGTCTCGAGAACGAGCTGGGGCGCGAGCTTCGTGGTCATATCGCCCTTCTTGTCGATCTCGATCCTGTCCGGCTTCCTGCCGAGGAAGGTCCTCAGCTCCATAGGCTCCCTGAGCGGGTCTATGGACGGGTTGGTGACCTGGCACGCATCAATGACCATGTGCTCCCAGTAGTTGGTGTATGGCTTGTCGTTGCCCATGCCGGTGATAATGATCCCGCCGGTACCGGCCTGCTTATAGAGGTCCTTCATGTTGTTGTCTTTCCAGTTCGCGTTGGGCCTGAAGGTGTCCGGGTTTCTGACTATTCGTATACAATCCGTGGGGCAGAAGGTCGAGCACCGCATGCACCCCACGCAGTTGGCATCGGTACTATAGATCACGTCCCTGTCCGCGTCATAGAAGTTTGCCCCGTACGAGCACTGTGCAACACAGGCCTTGCACCTGATGCACTTGTCAAGGTCCCTCTGGACTACATAATCAAAGTAGTTGTTGTAAGGGTTCTTGTAAAGCATGTTCTCCAGTCTCCTTGCTGCCTTCTGTTGTCTGCTCTAAGCGCTCTTGCGTCAAACATTGCCCTATCTTATAAAATAAGGTTTTTTCTCTGTTTGACCTTCGTTTGTAATATAAATGTAATCTTTAAGATCAGATATGTCAAGAAAAACCGTAATAGCTACAAAGCGCTTGACAATATGCCCCCTTTGGGGCTATCCATATAAAGTAAGGTCAGATGTATTATAAATCTAATTTTATAAGGATACCAACATGTCCGATGGCATAGACAGCATCGATACAAAGATTCTCAGCATCCTGCAAAAGGACAGCAGGACCACGTACCGCGATATCGCAAAGCTGGTAAAGCTCCAGCCACCCTCTGTCATTGACCGTGTAAAGAAGCTGGAGAAGACAGGGGTCATCAAGAGGTATGTGACCGTGGTCGACGAGAAGAAGCTCGGCATCGACGTCACTGCATTCATCGGGGTCTACATAGAACACCCGCAGGACATCGACAGCTTTGAGAAGGCCATCGCCGGCATCAATGATGACATCCTCGAGTGCCACCACGTTACCGGTGACTATACCCTCCTGCTCAAGGTCAAGACGCGCAACACGACCACGCTCGAGAGGCTGATCAAGGATCTGCGCGGCATAACCGGGGTAGTGAGGACCTACACCATGGTGGTGTTCTCTACCCTGAAAGAGGAGTGCGTCGTGTCTGTCAAGCAGGCCGACTGACGTCCTCCCGACAGCCGCAGGAGAGAAAACGAGGACAGCGACCATTATCATTCCTTCTTCCACACTTCGGTACTGCGAAAACGGGCGCTGTCCCCTTGTCGGCGTGCTATTTCGAAAGACCGAGCTGCCTCATGTACTCGCGGCCGTCCCAGAAGAGCAGCTCCTCGACAATCCTTCCGTCCTTCCAACGTGCGACGGTGCACATGCCGATCCTGAAGCTCTTCCCGTTTGGCGCTATTGAAGAGCCGTCCGGCAACACCATGGTGCCTGAGAACGTGCCCTCGCAGATCCCTGTCACCGAGGTCCACTCGCCGGCCCCTATGCGCACGGAATGCTCCGTTATCCTGAAATCAGGGAAGGCAGCAAACATGCCTTTGAGATCCTTGATGTCGGCCTCGATCCCCGTGATCTTTCGTCCGTCCGGATACGTGACAAGAACGTCCGGTAAGAAGATCTCCCGGTAGAGGTCCCAATCCTGCTTGTTCAGGCCTTTGAACTCGAGCTCGTCAAAACGTGCAAGATTGGCTTCCGGGATCTCTTTCGGCAACCTGCTCCTGATTGGTACGACCGTTCCTTTGCGGAGGGCCATCACCTTGTGGGGCGATGAGCTTCTGTGGATAGCTGTTGACCTTGCCATACTCTTCACCTCCCTATAGGAGAGGTAATCATATTCCGATAAAAATCAATACCGGAACGAATATGCAGCACTATGAGCAATGTGGTGCTTATCGCAAAAGTTATCATGGAGCTGCTATAATAAAGCAGCCGGCCGGCAGACCAGTTAAGTTGACTTCGCCGCGGGATGGTACGATAATGCCCCTCCGGAGAGGTACCGAAGTGGTCATAACGGGCCCGCCTCGAAAGCGGGTATCCTGGGCAACCGGGAACGTGGGTTCGAATCCCACCCTCTCCGCCATTGTAGACGGACGGCTGCCATAGCCTCTGTTTGAGTTTTATTTGCAGCTATTTGCGATGGTTCTAACCTCAGATATTCTTCCTGTAAGGCCGGGTAGGTGTCTGCTATAGGCTGGAGCCACGCATTCGCTTGGATAGAGAGTTTCCTGTCTTTTATAGTCGCGTTCTGACCTAAAGCCGCCAGGATCTCCTTTTTGGTCTGCAGGTCTCCCGTAATAAACGCTTTGCGTGCATAGGTAGCAAATTGGAAGGTCTTTTCCGTCAGCTCCAACCATTTCTCAGCCCTTGACTCTGTTTCCCGTAATTGTGCCTTTAAACGCGTAATCTTGGCCTGAAGGGTGTTCCGCTCTCTCATGTAGGTATCATCATCGATCAATTGGCGGTATCTCATCCTAGTGAGCTCATCCAATTCATTCTGAGTTGCAAGCAATGAGTTGGACCGCATCTTGTGGATCTTGCGCCTGTCCTCTATTTCAGCGTCGTTTTTTTGGTTTATGCATTCTAAAGCCCAGTCAAGGAACTCCGGCAGGATAGTGTATTTCTGCAATTCCTGCTCGATCTGCTGCTCTAATTCCTCTACTCTCATGACCTTTCTCTGGGAACATCCGGTTTTCTTCTTTCTGGTGCAGTGGTAATATGTGTATTCCCTTGTTTCGCCTGTACCCTTAATGAGCTTTTTCTTGGTCTCGGCGGTATAGAGGCAGCCGCACTCTCCGCAGCGTATAAAGCCTGTATAAGCAAAAGAATGAGTTTGGGGCCTTGGTTTTCCTTTCCTGCCAAGAAGGGTTTGGACACGGTCATATTCTTCAAGAGTGATCATAGGCTTGTGTTTGCCTTCATGCTGCTTGCCGTCCCACTCGATGATGCCCGTGTAAAACAGGTTCGTGAAGATCCTGTAGATCCCGGCCCTGGATAATTCTTTGCCTCCGCTATGCTTGGATTTCCTTGTCCGTAAGCCCCATGCGTTATTGACCAATTCGAGTATCTTTGGCGGTGTATAATTCCCGGTAAGCATCAAATCCCACATTTTCCTGATTATGTTAAAACGCTCCGGGTCCTCGATAATTGTTTTCTCTTCTTTGTCATTCAAATACCCAAGGGGCGCATAATTGGGCAGCCACCCTTTCTGCAATTTGCTCAAAAGTCCCCTCATGCAGTTCTTTCGCAGGTCAAGGATGTACTGATTGGCCATTCCAGTCTCCACGTTGAAGAGCAAAACATTGTCGTCAGGGAGGTATGGCCTGTCTATAGTTTGGATTATCTTAATTATGCCTTGTTGCAATAGCCAGCTCAGGGTGCCACTGTCCACGGGGTTACGGGTCAATCTGTTTAACTGCCAGCATAAGATGCCGTCGGCCTCGCCTTTTTGGATGCGTTCCATCATCTCGGTAAACTTTGGGCGGTTATTGGGCATTTTCGCAGACTTCGATTCTGTGTAGACTTCCCTCACGTTCAGGTTAAGGTCCCTCGCAAGCTCCTGCAGGCGGTTTATCTGGTCATCTATGGACTGGACCTGCCTGTCCTCACTCTCCGAGGACTTCCTCGCATAGAGGAAATACCTAATGTTTTTTACAGTAGGCTGTATCATACTCACCTTACATCACCCCCCACCGCAGTTTTTGTTTAAAGTCAAGGCTTTTTCTCCTCTTGCTCTTGTTTGAATTTTTTATATTCAGCTTCAGTCATCGGTTTATAGGTCAGCTCCACGAGTCGCAGCAGCTTTATTCCGGACTCATAAGCCTCGGCATCACTTATGTCTTTCCCAAAACGCTTTTTATAGAGTGACTTGAATTTTTCAATCTGCTCTTTGGATAGAACTGTCATAGTGCCCTGCCGTAAAGATTCATCACTTCATTAAAATGGTCCTTGTCGATTTCAAACCCAATGGATTTACGCTTTGATTTTATGCATGCGGAGATTGTCGTGCCGCCGCCCATCATGGGATCAAGCACCGTGTCTCCTGGCGCGGTAAATGCCTCTATCAGCTTTATGAAGGTCGGTTCTGATTGCCCCCATTCATGAAGGATTTTATTTGGTGCCTCACTGACAAAAACATTTTCAATCCATGTGTCCTGTTTTTTTAAGGGGGGCTTGAAGAAAAACAGTATCGGTTTGCCTCGAGTCCACATATTGACTGAATAATCCGGCCTAGTTGGACCTTTATGATACAGGAATCCGCTGTAGTAATATTCCAAATATTGCGATATGGAGTTTAATGCTTGCGGTAAAAAAAGATTCCCATAATAGAATATCAGGAAACTGCTTGGCTTTAATAATCTCCTGGCTTCTCGTGCAAGATCGGACAGTAGAGGGATATATTCTTTCCCGTATGGCGGATCAGTCAAAACAAGATCGATGGAATTTTCCGGCAGCGTCTTCATGAATTTCCTGAAGTCGCAGTGTTTCAATACAGGAATGCAGTCGCTATCAGAGATCTTCCTTAATTTCTCTTTCTGTATCTCGATTTCTGCTTGATGATGGAATTCTTTGGCTGCTTTGTATAAACATGAGGTTGTAAGCTCTTCATGACGATTCTTGATTGTTCCAATCGTTTCTTCAAACATATTGTCCGGTATGTCTGCTATGGTTTCATAACGATTGGCAACCCGTCTTTTTATACCGAGCGCTTTAAGCACATTCGTCTTTGTTGTTACAGGCGGGTCATCGTGTCCCGCCTGAGCCAATCTATGTTCGTGGGTGGGTAATTCCTTGGACAGCTTTCCGATCCGCCGCTCTGCCCGGATCTTGATCTCGGCGACCTTATTTTGGATCTCCAAACCTTCCCTGGCTTGTTTTATATAAGCTTTTAATGCTTCCGCCTGATCCCGTATTTTCTTTGCTTCGTCGATATGGGTACACTTCTCAACTGCTGCCTTGGCGGCTTCCCAGTTGAGAAGATATATTTTATCCTTTTTTACTAATTCTAAATTACCCATTTGTTTTATACGGGCTTGCCCGTGGCTTCATCTTCGTAGTGGTTGCTTTTTGAAGCAAACATGCTAAACTACTTTGCAGATGTAAGTTGCTGTAATTCTGTATTTTTAAGTGGGAGAATGGGTAAAATAACAATGTCAAAAAGTGTTGATACTTTGTATGAAAAATCGTGAAAAAGGCGAACAAAGGTTACATATAATCCGGGAGATTCAAACCACGATCTACAGGATGGGCGGAACGACACTCTCGAAAGAGAATAGAAGAATCATTGAAACGATAGCCCCTCCGTATCCAGACCCGATTCAGCCATCGATCAAGTGGCAAGAATATATTGAATCAATAAGTAAAAATAGAAAGATCACAGAATACGCACATCATCTCGATGGATTTGTAAATAGCCAGCCATTCAAACAATTGCAAAATATAAAACCCGGTTTTGAAGATTCAGATTATGACCCCAGTCAACCGGATTTAGATTATAAACATCTTGCAGACTATGCCGGCTTTTTATTTATATGCCTGTTTAATAAATGGCATGAGCCTGCTCAATCAACTATCGATGATCAAGAGCGGATAAAACAAGCCTTCGCCGCATATTATCAAATACAGGAGATAAAGAATCAGATTTCAGGGAACCCCTTCATAAAGATTGATTCAAATCTTGAATTAAAACCTGTGCCATTTTTTGCATTTATGACTGAATGTACATTAGAGCTGGCAGCACCATCATTGCCAATAGAGATGCTTGTTGTGAAAAAATATTCAGAGAAACAACAGGTGTCGTTTGAGCATGAAGGAACACAAGGATATATTTATACGGTGAGCAACGAATATATTAAACATGCACAGGATGCGCTCCAAAAAATATTGAAAAAACAATTGCAACCCCATATTGAAATCTATCAATCGCCATTTACAGAGTGTTCTTTTGTAAGATGGAGAAAACCCCGTATACCTTTAAACGTAGAATACTTTATGGGCGGTTTGTATGCTTATGCAGTCCAATATTGTACTGTTCTGCAAGATAAATGGCTGCCGTCGATTATAGCGATAACAGAAGATTTTTGTACTATGAACGATTGCAACATAAAAAAATCCGATATTGAAAACCAATTTGACAGATTTGCTCACCAGAGAAAAACACCTGACAGGAAAGAATATAAGAACATATTTCTTCAGGTCGTGCATCATAATACTATAAATAAATACTATGTCATGTTTTATAATGCATTCAGAGATTGGAAGCTCGATCTATTATACAGACAGGGGACGATAAAAACTGAATATTATTTTAATATTTTATCAAGAGAGGAATTTCTTAAACAAATGGATTTAATCAAGCCATTTGAACATCGTTAGATAAAAACGATAGTAAATCAAGACTCTCTTTTATAATCCAGGTATTTCATGCCCCTGGCATTGATTTTGTATCCGAACACCCAGCCTTTAGCATGATGACTACAGCGTACCCGTCTACGATATAGCCAATGATAGTGGAATAGGTTATGTACCGCCCTGCTTATCTGCTGAATAGACAAATCGAGCGCATCAGCAAGATCGTTTACTGTCATTCTATCCTGATCACTGTCAGCAAGTGCCTCTAAAACTTTATATGTGTTATAAGGCTGTTCCCACATGATACTTACCTCGCCCCAAAGGTAATCGGTACTTTGCAATAGTCAACTATTGAATATTCCTTACATCTACAAACATTGAGTTCGAAGATACTATCTTCTTTAAGACATAAGATAGAGCTTATCAGTTCAAGTATTGATACTAAGTTAAGGTTTCTGAATATTCCTTACATTAATAAACATAGAACTTAAGGATACTGTCTTCTTTAAGATATAGGATAGAGCTTATCAGTTAAAGCATTGATATTGACTTAAGGTGTCTAAATATTCCTTACGTTTACAAATATTGAATTCAAAGATACTGTCTTCTTAGAGACATGAGATAGAGCTTATCAGTTCAAGCCTTGATACTGACTTAAGGGGTTTAAATATTGCTTACTTGAAAATAATATCTATTCAAGGGAATTTTATGATACTTATCTTTATTATTGACATTCCCTGTCCTTCTTGGTAACAATACTGTATGGCAAGGCCTTTACGCATAGAATATCCTTTTGCAGTGTACCATGTTACAGGTCGCGGCAATGAGAAAAAAGCAATATGTAGAAACGATTCCGACAGAGCACTGTTTCTGAATATCCTGGCTCAGACGGTCAAATGATATCACCGGTTGTGTCATGCATATTGTCTCATGGACAACCATTATCATCTGCTGATTGAAACCCCGGATGGTAATATCTCAGAGGGGATGCGACAGCTCAACGGTGTCTATACCCAGGCATTCAACAGACTGCACAAGCGTGTGGGTCACCTGTTTCAGGGAAGATATAAAGCGATACTGATACAAAAAGACAGTCATCTTCTTGAAGTGAGCCGCTATGTGGTAGTAAACCCCGTACGGGGAAGAATCAGGGTCAGGGCTACACATTTGACAATCTTAGCTTGGTGCGGATAATTTCTATCTTATGTTCGAGTTTCTTATCATTCGCCACCTCAACCCCAAATCTCTTGCTCGCCTGTGTTACACCCGATTCGCTA
>JAJYLN010000011.1 GCA_021787665.1 bacterium | reverse complement strand
CTTCGACTTTACCGACAGACTCGGCAAAATAGCCATCCGCCCAAAAACTATCGCCCCATAGAAATTCTTCCAGTTCTGGAAACTCCTTGCGTATTATCCTACTTGTTCCACCTTTCAATATCTGACTGACCCCGCGACCCTGGACAAACATTTTCATCTGATAAAAAACCTTGTAGATATTAATCTGTTAAATTGTAAATCTGAAAGATATTGATAATTTCCCTGCCCGTGGTACGCTGTCTCCATAGACTGAAAGGAGGTACGTACAATGAAGGGAAACAAGAAGATCATAGAGCACCTTAACGCTCGCCTCGCGGAAGAGCTGACCGCCATAAACCAGTACATGGTCCATGCGCAGATGTGCGACAACTGGAAGTACGAGAAGCTGCACACGATAATAGAGAAGCGCGCCATCGACGAGATGAAGCATGCCGAGAAGCTCATCGAGAGGATACTCTTCCTCGAGGGGATTCCGATCGTGAGCAAGCTGAACGAGCTCTCCATCGGCAGCGAGGTACCGGCAATGCACGAGAACGACCGCAACGCCGAGGAGACCGCCATACGCGGGTACAACGAGAGCATACGTCTCGCCACCGAGGCGGGAGACAACGGCACCCGGGAGCTCCTTTCCTCGATTCTCAGGGAGGAAGAGGACCATATCGACTGGATCGAGGGGCAGATCGATCAGCTCAAGCAGATGGGTGTGCAGAACTACATGGCGGAGCAGATAAAGAAGGAATGATGCGGCGACTGCCGCGCTGGCACTGCCCTCCCTACGATCGGGCCCGGGGGGCTATCCCGTACTTCTTCATCCGGTAGACCAGCTTGTACCGCGGTATCTTTAAGAGCTTCGCGGCCCGTGCTATGTTGCTGCCCGTCTTGTCGAGGGCAGAGCGGATCATCCTTATCTCTGCCTCGTCCATGGACTCGTCCGCAGAGAAGCCACGGAGCGGGAGTAGCGGGGGCAGGAGGGCCACGACGTCCCGTCCTGTCACCGTGCCCATGCCTTTTATCACGGCAAGCCGGCGTATGAAGTTCTCGAGCTCCCGTGCATTGCCGTACCACGGCTGACCCACGATCGCTTCCAGCGCTTCGCCGGTCAGTGAGATCTTTTTGTCAGGCGAGTACCGGCCCATGAAATGGTCCACGAGCAGGGGTATGTCTTCCCTGCGTTCCCGCAGCGGGGGAAGGTGTATGCCGACGACGTTCAGCCTGTAGTAGAGGTCTTCCCTGAACGCCCCTTGCCGCATCATGCCGACCAGGTCGGCGTTCGTTGCCGAAATGATCCTTGCATCGATCCGCTTGCCATGGACCGAGCCGAGCCTCTCGATGAAGCCGGTCTCAATAGCCCTGAGCAGCTTGGGCTGGAGCAGCGCAGCCATGCTGCCTATCTCGTCGAGAAACAGCGTGCCCCGGTCCGCTGACTCGAACCTCCCCGGCTTATCTTTCAGCGCACCGGTGAATGAGCCCTTCGCGTACCCGAACAGCTCAGCCTCGAGCATATCGGACGGTATGGCCGCGCAGTTGACCGCCACGAAGGGCCCGTCCCTCCTTCTGCCGATCCTATGTATGGCCCTCGCGACGACCTCCTTGCCCGTCCCGGACTCTCCCGTTATGAGTACCGGCACGTCCGAGTCTGCGACACGCCGCAGCACCTCCCGGATCCCTTTGATGGCACCCGATCCGCCCACGAGTTCGTTCCTGCCTTCACCCTGTGCACCTGCCGCCGTTCTTGCCTTCAGCGCCTGCCGGAGAGAGATCAGGAGTTCCTCCTTCTCATAGGGCTTTGTCAGGTAATCGTATGCGCCCTTCCGTATCGCGTCCACGGCCATGCGTATCGTGCCGTAGGCCGTTATGACGATGACGGAGAGCCCCGGGTCTTTGCGCAGGAGCTTCTCCAGCAGATCGATGCCGTTCCCGTCCGGTAGCATGACGTCGGTGATGACCACGCTGGGCCGCTGCCCCTCCATAAGGGCGATGGCTTCGCCCACCGTACCGGCCGGGAGTACCGCGTAGCCCTCCCTCGAGAGGTTGAATTCCATGATCTTCCTCTGCGCTTCGTTGTCTTCGACGACGAGGATCGTTACGCGCTGCACGGCAGCCTCACGGTAAACACGGCACCATGGCCCGGCTCGCTCCGGACGAGCAGCCTGCCCCCATGCTCCTCGACGATGCGCTTCGATATAGCTAGCCCGAGACCGGTTCCGCCCTTCTTGGTCGAGGAGAAGGGCCTAAACAGGCTCTCCATGCGCTCCGGAGGTATACCCGGGCCGGTGTCTCCGAACGCTATATCGACAGAGCTGTCATCCACCTTCCGGACCACGATGTCGAGCTCCCCGCCCCGATCCATGGCCTCTACGGCGTTCAGAATGATGTTGAGAAACACCTGTCTCATCCTGTCGCAGTCCGCGACCGTACGTATCGTCTCCGTAGACGACAGGTTTATCCGTACACCGGCCTTCTCTGCCTGCGTACTGGTGAGGCTGACGACCTTGCCGAGTTCGTTGACGATATCGCATGCCTTCAGATCGAGCGGTACCCTGCTGTAGCCCAGCATGGTGTTGAGCGTTCTATCGAGCCTGCCTATCTCGCCCTTCAGCAGGGCCGAGAATTCGAGCTTGCGCTCCGGTCCGACCGACTGGTCAGCAACGATGTCCGCTGCGCCTTTGATGGAGCTAAGGGGGTTCTTGATCTCGTGCATGATATAGGCGAACAGTTCGCCAATGGTCGACAGGCGCTCGGAAGCCCTGAGCTGCTCTTTCAGCGTATCATTCTTTCTGCGCTCCTCTCTCTGCGCGTCCGATAGCATGCCGGTGAGCCAGCCGATGAACAGATAGAATATGATCTCGACGAGCTCGCCGGAGGCAAACCCCCCGGCCATATCCCGGTGCAGGTAGATGAACGGTACCACGGACAGCGATATTCCGACCGCAGTCCAGACGCCTCCGGCTATGCCGAACCACAGGCCACCGAGAACGATAGGTATGTAGCAGAGTCGCCTGTGCAGCACCTCGAGCATGGCCACATGCGACATGCCATAGATGTAGTGAAACAAAACCGTCGAGGCCGACAGGGCAATGATCAGCAGACATCGTTTTTCCGGGGCGCCCTTCAGTGCCATCTGCCAGGCCCCTTCCTACCGCTGTCTGAACAAAGGGGAGGAGATCATGAAGTCCGCGGTTACCCTGTTGCAGGCCATCGGAATGTTATGGAGTACGGCAAGCCGAAGCAGCGCCTTGACGTCCACGTCGTGCGGCTGCGGTGTCAGTGGGTCCCAGAGGAAGATCAGAAAATCTATCCTGCCCTCTGCTATCATGGCCCCGGTCTGCGCATCGCCGCCGTACGGGCCGCTGAGGAGCAGGTGTATGTCGAGGGAGGTGTGCCTCTTGATCTCCTCGCCCGTGGCTTGGGTCGCGTAGAGCGTAAATCCCCTCAGCGTGTCCTCGTTGAACTTCGCCCACTCGACGATGTCGAGTTTCTTCGAGTCGTGTGCGACCAGCGCTATCGTCTTGTTGCCCATAGCCTATTCCCCCTTCACCTTGTTCAGGTATGCGCTTATGTCCTGCCTGACCCGTTTCCCGGACTTGCCTTCCCACGGAAACACCACCCACACATCGTCCTCGACAACCGTGGCATGGATCGTGTTGCTGTATCTGCGGAGCTGCGACCTCTTTATACACAGTACGGCGAAGTATACGGGTGCCCGCTTTACATGCCCCTTTCCGCCGAATACCTGCCGGTAGGTCAGGCCGGAATCGAGTATATCGTCGACCACGATGTCAACGTCCTGTCTGCCGAGGTCCGCGGTAACGCACTCGCCACCGAGCCTGTGGGAAAGCGACACCGCCGGCACGAGCCCTCCACTCGGTACCCCGGCTATGGTCCCGTACCTCACCTGCGGCTTCCTCCTGAGCTTCCTCGCGAGGATCTCTATCAGCCTGTCATACCGCTCCCAGCCGATCCTGAGCAGTCTTCTGTTGTGTACCGTACCCATTCCTCAAGTGTTCAATAGCAGGGTTTACCTGCGAGTTCAAGGCAGGGCACTATGCCGTACGGAGGGAGCGACGAATAGGCTGACGTCGGTTATCTGTTACTTGCTGTTTGCCGACGCCGCGCTTGCCGCAAGCCCGAACACGCTCTTCAGATCCTCGTCATTGAAGCTGAGCCCCAGTCCGAAGAACCATGTCCTGGTGGCACTGTTCAGGATGTCGGTCATGCCGCCGGAAAGCAGGAAGTACCGGAGGATCGATATGCTCAGCATAGTCTTCAGTTCCGGGTTTGGCCGCTCGTTGAAGTTGAACAGATCGGCGCTGAGCTTGATATGCCCGCCGGGCGGTCCTATGTCTACGCCGATGCCGCCGGTGGATTCTATGATACCGCCCCGGAACGTGAAATAGGAGATGCGTTTGGCTATCTCAGCGTTTATCTTGAGCTGTGACAACGAGTTGTTGGTCGTCGTGGTAGGGGGGTATACCGTCGGGTCGTCTACAATGCCCAGCAAGTAGTACTTGTCCCAGGTGGGCTGGAGCCTCAGGTTGAGGTAGCTTTTCACGTCCTTGTAGGCAAACTGATATTCGCTCCTGTAGTCTATGATCGTCCTGAAACGGGACGTCCCCCCGATCATACTGCTGAGACCGCTGATGGCCCTCGATACTTCCTTCTGCGTCTTCTCGTCGGTCAGCAGTTTCCCGACCGTGCCCTTGCCCTCCTTGATTTCGTCCGAGATCTCCTGAAGATTTGCAAGCGTGCTGTCCAGCTTCTCGCTTGCATCGCTGATACTGGATATCGTTTTGTCGATGGACTTCTTATTGGCCGCGATGATCGTATGGAGTTCTCCGGAGACCTGTGCGAGGCTGGTAAGGAGCCCCGGCCCCTGTTCCTTCAGAACCTTTGCGAACGCGTTGACTGAATCGAATGTGCTGTTGAGGTTTGCGTTGGTGCTGGTCACGAGGCGATCCATGTGTTTGACCGTCTTGTTGAGGTTATCGACCAAATCCTTGATGGTCTCTACGCCCTTCGGGCCGCCGAACACCTCATTGAGGCTTTGCGTAATCGACTTTATATTGTCGGTTATTGCATCGAGTCTGTCCATGAGCTCTGCAAAGTCCGGGGGCGATTCCGTAAATAGCATCCGTTCCCCGGGCGAGAGGGGCGCCGCGGCCTCGCTGCCCGGGACGATGTCTATGTACTTCTCCCCGAGCAGCCCCTTGCTCCTGATGATCGCCTTTGCATTCTCCCCTATGACCACCCCCGGCCATATCCGCAGTGTTACGAGCGCTTTGTCGTCGTGCAGCTTGATGCTATCGATGTCCCCGACCTTTATACCTGCTATAAAAACGCCGGTCTTCGTATTCAGGCCCTGTGCATCGTCGAAGACGGCCGTTATCGTATAGCCCTGCACTCTGCCGAACAGGGAACCACCGCTGATCCTGAAGGTGATCCAGAAGAGGAGTACCAGGACGAAGGCCACGAATATCCCGATCTTCGCGTTTGTGGGGATACCCTTGTTCATGTCATACCTCTACCTGCAGGGGGCCTTCCGCCTTTCTTTCAAGGAACTGCCTGACGATCGGGTCCTTCGTATTCTTGAAATCATCAGGATTACCATATAGGACAACTTTACCTTTGTAAAGCATTGCAATCCAGTGGGCTATCTTGAACGTGCCGGGAATGTCGTGGCTTATCACGATGCTCGTCACCCCCAGGCGCTTTTGGGTATCTATAATAAGATTGTCGATCGTATCGCTCATCACCGGGTCGAGCCCGGTCGTCGGCTCGTCGAAGATGAGGACCTTCGGCTCGAGCGCTATGGCCCTCGCGAGCCCTACCCTCTTCTTCATGCCACCGCTCAGCTCCGATGGGTACAGCGATTCGACCCCCTTGAGCCCTACGATCGCGAGCTTCTCCTCGACGATGCCCACGATCTTCGCGTGCGGCAGGTCGGTGTGCTCGATGAGCGGAAAAGCGACGTTCTCACCCACGGTCATCGAGTCGAACAGCGCGGCACTCTGGAACAATACGCCGAAGTTCTTGAGGATTTCCGTGAGCTCGCTCCGCCTCAGCCTTGTTATATCGATGCCGTTCACGACGATTTGTCCGGCATCCGGCTTCAGCAGGCCTATGATGTGCTTTATCAACACGCTCTTTCCGCAGCCTGTTTGGCCGAGGATCACGGTCGTCTTGCCGTCCTCTATGGTCATATCGATGCCGTCGAGCACGACGTGGTCGCCGAACGATTTCCTCAGTCCCCTGATGTCAATCTGCATGGCTCAGAACAGCATGGCGGTCAGGAAATAGTCCGCTATCAGGATGGACACGGACGTGATGACGACGGCCTGTGTGGCGGCTTTGCCGACCCCTTCCGCCCCCTTTTCTGCATAGTACCCTTTGTAGCACCCCACGACGGCGATGAGGGCGCCGAACACCGCTGCCTTCAGGAGTCCGATGTACACATCCTTGAGGTCTACCATATAGATGGTGTCGTTCACGAACCTCTCGCCGTTCAGTCCGAGCAGATACACGGCCATGAAATAGCTGCCCACGATTCCGATAAAATCGAACAGTACCGTGAGCATGGGGAGCATGAGAATGGATGATACCACCCTGGGTGTGACGAGGTACTGTACCGGGTTTATACCCATCGTGGAGAGAGCGTCTATCTGCTCGGTTACCTTCATCGTCCCGAGCTCGGCCGCCATGGCGGACCCCACCCTCCCGGTTACCATGAGGCCACTGAGCACCGGACCGAGCTCTCGCGCGAGAGACAGCGCCACGGAGGGCCCGATAAGGTTCTGCGCTCCGAAGAGCCTGAATGCGTACGACGTCTGGAGGGCGAAGACCATGCCGGTGAAGGCGCCGGTGAGGAGCACGATGAAGCTCGATTCGACGCCGATGAATTCCATCTGCTTCAGAAACAGGTCTAACCTGAGGGGGGGCATGAAGAGCAGCACTACGGACTGCACGAAGGTAGTACATATGCCGCCGAGCTCTTCGAGGAACGCGGTAAACCTCTCCCCTATGTATTCGAATATCTTGAGCGGCTCGAAGGCCATATCAGTCGTAGACCCGTCTGACGTTCAGGCCCATGCCGCAGAGGATCTCGTAACTTATCGTCGAGCCCCGTGAGGCGATCTCGTCGGCGCCGATGCGCATGTCGCGGTCTTCTCCGATGACGAGTACCCCGTCCCCTACGTGCGCGTCCACGTCGTTGATATCGACCATGATGTGGTTCATCGTGACCATGCCTATACTGTATACCTTTTTGCCCTTGATGCCAACAAAACCCCTGTTCGAAAGCATACGCGAGTAGCCGTCTGCATAGCCCATCGGTATGACACCTACCCTGGTGTCCCTCTTCAGCCTGTGGGTCCTTCCGTAGCTTACCCAGGTGCCTTTCCTGAGGGTCTTTACGGAGATCAGATGCGAGAAGACGCTCATGGCCGGGCTCAGCCCCTTTCCACCATAGCCGTAGAGACCTATGCCGGGGCGCACCATATCGAAGTGTGAAGCCGGGTAGCTGAACAGGGCGACCGTGTTCGCAACGTGCGCCGTGAGACGCCGGGACAGGGAAGATTCCAGCGATCTCCTGGCTCCCTCGAAGCGCCTGATTTGCAGCCCGGTGTAGTATGCCGACCCCGCGGCGTCCGACAGGTGCGTTGCGACGCCGGTAACGCGGACATTGCTGTAGCAGGCCAGGGACCCGGCCAGCAACTCCGCTTCATCGTACACGAACCCGAGTCTTCCCATGCCGGTATCGATCTTCACGTGGACGTCGATTCTCGTCCTCCTCTTCTCCGCTGCCCTATTCAGGGCCTTGAACTGCTCCCTGCTGCACAGGAGCGGGCTTAGTCCCTTGTCTATCACGGCCCCCTCTTCCCCGTGCTGTACGCCGGATAGTATATAGATCGGCACCCTGATGCCGGCGTCCCGCAACTGTACGCCCTCGTGGACGAACGCTACGCCGAGCGCATCTATGCCAGCCTCCTCGAGCGCAACGGACACCGGGACCATCCCGTGTCCATAAGCATCGGACTTCACCACGGCCATGACCGCTGCACCGGCACGGCCTGATCGGCCGAGGCGCTTCCGTATTACCCCGAGGTTCTTCGTGATGGCCCGCAGGGAGACCCGGGCGCAGGTGTACGCAGTATTCATCGTACGTGCAGCCAGTCTGCCGGGTCCAGGGCCCGCTCCCCGTGCCGTATCTCGAAATAGAGCGTCTTGCCTGTGTCCAAGCCTGCGTCTCCGGCTTTGCCGATGACCTCGCCGGAGGCTACCCTGTCGCCGGTCTTCACCGCGACAGTGCCCATATGTGCGTAGATGGTAAAGTACCTGCTCCCGTGGTCGATGATGATCGTGTTGCCGTAGCCTTTGAGCCACTGCGTCCACACGATCTTGCCCTCATAGACGGTCCTGACTTCCGCGTCAGGCCTTACCTTGAACAGAACGCCTTTCGAGCTGATCATGCTGCTGGTCGTCTTCCCGAATACGTCCTCCATGCGACCTTTGACCGGAGACAGCAGCCTCCCCCTCATCGCGGCGAACCCTGTGCCGGCTCCGGACGATTCCTCGAGCGATCGGACCCTGCGCTGCAGGGCCTCTTCGGACGCCTGCAGCTCCCTGAGAACCTTCCTCGTTGTCTCGGTACTGTGACGTATGTCCGCGAGCATTTTCGCTTTGCGTGACTTCGTATGCCGAAGCACGCTGCTCTGGCTTCTGAGGGTGGCGGTGAGACCCTCGAGCTGCGATTTCTGCGCGGTATAGCTGTTCTGCTCTGCTACCAGCTCATGTTCCTGCGCGATGCATCCTTTCATCACCTGTTCGTCGTGTCCCACGATATCGTTGATGAAAGTGTACCTCTTTTCCATGTCCACGGGGGAGTCTGCGGCAAGCAGGACCTTCAGGTAGCCTATCTGCTGGAGCTTGAAGAGTGCGACGAGACGCTTTCTTATAGCGGACCTCTTTGCGGCTATTTCCGATTCGAGCGATGCGATCTTTTGCTGCGCGGCGTTTATACTGGTCACCAGGTGTCCCTTCTGCGCCTCGAGGGACGCAATGCTGGCGTGGATCCGGGAGCTCTTCTGGTCCAGATGGTCGATGTCGCTCAGGATCTCGGCCGCCTTTTCCTGAGAAAGCTCTATTTCTCTTTTTTTCTCCCTGATGTGCTGCTTTACCGCGCTCAGCCTGGATTTCAGGGACTTTCCCCGGTCACGCCCGGACGCGCCTCCGCGAGCAGAGAGGGTCAGGACCATGAGAACTATGCAGAGGGCATATAGGAGAAGTGTTCGCAGCCGACCGGGAGGTGTACCTTGAGGAGTCACCTGCCTGGGTACGCTGTTAAATAGCATTTTCTCCTGTTTCGCCTGTTCGTATCCTGACGGCCTCGTCCACCGGGGTAACAAAGATCTTGCCGTCCCCGATCTTGCCGGTTTTTGCGCTCTGCTTTATGCTATCCACGACCTTCTGGACAAGCTCTTCAGGTACGACCACTTCAAGTTTTATCTTTGGCAGAAAGTCCACCACGTACTCCGCTCCTCGGTACAGGTCCGTATGGCCCTTTTGCCTGCCGAAGCCCTTTACCTCGATGACGGTCAGGCCTTGTATCCCTATCTCCCCGAGCGCCTCTTTCACCTCGTCGAGCTTGAACGGTTTTATGATGGCCTCTATCTTCTTCAGCATATTTTTTACCTCTAACCGCAGTATATTGACCATATCCGCAAAAAGATCAAGTATATTCATCATGAAGTACACAAGGGCCAGCACGGTCGTCAGGCACGTCGGCAAGGCCATAGGCGATTTCGCTATGATACGGGAGGGCGACAGAATACTCGTTGCCGTTTCCGGGGGTAAGGACAGCTACACCCTGCTCCACGCTCTCGAGACGCTCCGCCACAGGTCACCCATACGGTATACCCTCATGGCCGTGCACATCGATACCGGCGCACCCGGCATGAAGAGCGGGCACGTGGAAGCCTACCTCAGGGAGCAGGGCTACGAGTATAGGATAGAGCACACGGAGGTCCTGAGAACGGCGCTCATGCACAACAGCAAGGGAAAGCTCCTGTGCGCGCTGTGCTCGCGGCTGCGCAGGGGGCTGCTGTACAGCATCGCCACACAGACAGGCTGCAACAAGATTGCGCTCGGACACAATACCGACGACCTTGTCGAGACGCTGCTGATGAACATATTCTTTAACGGCCAGATAAAGGCGATACCTGCCATCAGCGTCTCGGATAACTACAAGGTCACCGTCATCAGGCCCCTCATCTATGTACGGGCACAGGCCGCGCTCGACTACGCGTCGTCCCTTGACGCGCCGCTGATAGACCCCGGATGTCCTGTGTCCGTATCTTCGGAGCTGACGAACCGGCAGAAGGTGCGCCGTATCATATCCGCGCTCGAGGAGGATCACCCCCTGATAAAGGACTCGATGCTCGCGTCCCTGAAGCACATCAACAGGGAATACCTGCTTGAAACGAGGCCCGCGCTGCTCAGAACGCCGGGGACGGCGGTTTGAAACATTACATTGACGCACGACCGGGAATAGGATAGCACAAGAGAAAAAACAGGAGAACGCGGATATAATGTCAAAACGATTGTTAGGATTTTATGGAAGCATTGTTGCGGCGGTTCTTTTGAGTGCGCAGGCCGTGTGCGCAGATACCGTTGTGCTCAAGAACGGCGATACGATCACCGGGAAAATTACCGGGGGGAGCAAAGGAACACTCGTCATATCCACGGACTATTCGTCGCCGATTACCGTAAAGAAAAATACAATCAAAAAGATCACCATGGAGAAACCTCTGAACGTGCAACTGAAAAACGGCACATCGATCAAAGGGAAATTTGCCCTGGGGAATAACGGGAATCTCGAGATCCAAACCGGGCAGGGTGCATCCGCCGGTACGGTGAACTGGAATCAGATTCGGGCATTGAATCCGCCGCCGAGCTCGGTGTCCGGATCGCTCACAGCCGGTGCCAATACGCAAGCCGGCAATGCCCATGTCCTGAGTGCATCCATAGGGGCAGACGTCTTCTGGAAGTCGTCATGGGACAATGCCGGCCTCCGTTTCCTCTATAACTATGCTCAGAACGCGGGGATCATGTCTGCCCGCAATGCCTATGGCTCGGCAAAATATGAGCACCTTTTTACGGATGCCTTTTACGGATATGCCGACATGGAGATGCTGACGGATAAATTCAGGGACCTCCGCGTGCGCACGGCGGAAGGACCCGGCGTAGGGTACCAGGTATGGAGCGGTCCATCGGGTACCCTTTCAGTGGAAGCCGGTTACTCGTATTTCACGGAGGACCACTTTGTCGGTAAGGACGGCGAGTGGAGTACCGTGCGTGCTGCCGGTACCTTTTTGTGGGCATTTGACAAGGCGGTACGGTTTTCAGAATATTTCGTTATGTATTACCGCGTCGACAAGAAAGACAACTACACGACAAGAAACTCAGCAAGCCTCACCTCCGCACTGGGAGGAAACCTGGCCCTCAAGGTATCAAACGTCATCGAATACAACCGAACCCCTCCGCCCGGGATTTACCGCATGGATATCTTCTGGATCCTCGGTGTCCAATACACCTTTTAGCCCTGCATAGACGCCCGAAATAAAATAGGGGCTATTTAAAGTTCGACCGGGTGAGTATGTGGTTTACTATGACAACCATCCAGATAACTATGAAAAGCAACACGAGGTAGTTCAAAAAATATCCAATTCTTTTCTTGCTAACCTTGAAAATAAAGGTGTTCTTAAAAAAGTAAGAAAAGCAGACTCTCGGTCTTTTATGGGAATCCAAGCAGCGAACTTTCTCACTGGTGCCATCACGGCAGCACACAATTTGTACCTCGATACTGATATGGACATTAACACAGGGAAAAGGACAGCGATTTCACACCTCGCTCATTGTTTAAGCTGGGACGACCTTGGCTATGATACGTACCCAGATGAACGATTTAATATCTGGAACTTTCCCAAAGAATGGCGAGGAGCTACAGGGGGTAGTAAAAATATAAAGCTGGACAGAGGTGTTCCCTATGTAACAGCAAAAGAACTTGAGTCCCGTCTGTGACAACATGACTGGTACGCCTACCCTATGTAAAAAAATGCAGTAGGACATTTAACAGGTAACTAAAATCACTAATTCTGAGCTTCACCCCGATTATTAGTTCCCTGCTTTCCTAGTGACAATCCAAGAGCAATGATACTAACAAGGTATATGGTTAGATGATCTCCCTCATAAAAGGCCATGGACAGGGCAATATGAGGGTTAGAAGGGATATTTCCAGGGTCTATTAAGTATTAAGTGCTCTACAAGAGGAAGTTCACAGTTAAAAGAAAGAGTTTGTGTTTCAAAAAATGTAATGCGTATGCTGATAAATCGTTTTAAAAGGTAATACTAAGGTAATACTGGAAAGAAATGTAAAATCAGTAAAACATGCAACTATATGAAATATAAAAGCGCCCGGGGGGATTTGAACCCCCGACCTGCGGATTCGTAGTCCGACGCTCTATCCCCTGAGCTACGGGCGCACGGTTTATGTTGAAGAATCCACGCTGCAACCAGCGCAGATTCTTTATCGGTAAGGAATATGTTGATCGCGTAGCTCACCCGACGCCCTGGCGCTCTATCGGGCAAGCTGCCATTACCGATGTTATACAATACCCCTCTTTGCTGTCAAGGGCCACAACCAACCCGTCTGCCGGCAGTCTGCCCCCGGCGCGCTTATCCGAATTTTTATGCCGCGTGCTTGCAGGACCTTCCTTGCTTTATTGTACAGGGCGTAGTAAAAAACAAGCATGCTGGTGAACATAGTATTCGTTACGGTCTTTATCTTGTTTTTTGTGACAAACACCCTTCAGGAAAGGGTATCCATAAAAAAAGGCTATGCAACCAAGGGTAACTTACCCGTCGAGAAGGGACTGTTCACGATAGGAAAGTTTTCGGTTTTACTGACCTGGCTCGGGTCATTTCTCCAGGCAATCGGTATTAACTTGAGGATGATCGTTCTTCCCGGAAGCTTTGACGTTGCAGCCGCCGGAGTATTTGCAGCAGGCTTTGTCATGTCGGCGATTGCACATGCATCTCTTGCCGAAGCGAACACGCCCGTGCTTCCGGACGGAAAGACAACGTTAAAAACATTGGGCATTTTTAGATTTAGCCGCAATCCTTCATATCTTGGGATTTATTTCATGTGCCTTGGAAGCATACTTTTTACAGCGGACATTATCATTTTGCTCCTGGGAATCCTTGGTATAGTAATCCACCACAAGATTATCCTGAAAGAAGAAGAATTTCTAAAAACAAGATTCGGCACCGATTATGTTGCCTATGCTGCCAAAACGCGGCGATATATTTAGACATAGCTCCCGCGGGCATACTGGTATCGGCGCCGCTTTTGCCGTAATGCGCTGCCGGACGGCGGGCAGTAAAAGGCTTGCTTTTTTCTATTACCGTACTATACTCAATGGTTATGCTGAGTTACATTAGGAAATATACCGGCAACTGGGGCCTGAAGATCATCTACTTCATTGTCGCCTTGACCTTCCTTGGTGGGTTCGGCGGCATATTCGGCGCCCTGAGGAGCTGCGGCACAGGCATGTCCGGGGGCACCATCGCCATTGTGAACCGCAAGGCCATATCGACCGACAGATTCAATAGGACGTACAGGATCACGCTCAACCGTTACGCAGAGGAGTATAAGCACGAGCTGACCCCGGAGCGGGCGGCATCGATGCACATCCCGAACATCGTGCTGACGAACCTCATAACGAACGAGGTCGGCGTCCAGCAGGCAGACGATCTGGGATTTATCGTGACGGGCGATGAGCTGCGGGACGAGATAGTACATCTGCCCGCCTTCCTCAACAAGGCTCACCAGTTCGATCCGAGGATATACTACGGGGTGCTGCGCGAGAACAACATAACGCCGGGCAGCTTCCAGCAGGGCATCAAGGACGACATACTCACCCTGAAGCTGAAAAAGCTCTTCTTCGACAGCGTCTTCCTGAACGGCAGCGAGATCGAGATGCTCTCCTCGATGGGGAACAAGTCGAAGTCCCCCTCGATGCCGAAGGACGCGGTCCAGGCAAACCTACAGTTCAGCTTTGCTATGGCAAAGAACGGCTACGACACGTGGATACAGGACGTCATCAACCGCGCAAAGGCAAACGGGGCGATACAGATCAATGTGCCCCTTCTTGCAAAGTTCACACAGACGTCCGAATAAGGCACGCCGCTCTCAGCAACAAATAGCATGGATAACAACACCGCTCCAGCTACATCCGCACAACTCCCGCACGAACTGAGAAGGGACATCACCGTCTGGGGTTCCTTCATGTGGGGATATGCAGACGTCGGCGCAGACATCTACGCCGCACTCGGCCTGGTTATAGCAGCGGCACAGGGCGCTGCGAGCCTTGCCTTTGCCGTGGCTGGCATCGTCTACATCATGATAGGATTCGCCTATACAGAGCTCGCTGCGACCTACCCGGTCGCCGGCGGCGGACACTACTTCGCCCTGCGGGGGCTCGGGGACTTCTGGGGCTTCGTGGCCGGCGCAGCGCTGCTCCTGGACTATACCATAGACATAGCGCTATTTGCCGTAGCGTCGGCCGGCTACATCAACTTCTTCCTCCCCTACTTCGGCATTCAGCCGGGCCACTTTCTGCTCCTGCTCGGGCCACTCAGGATCAATTACCTGTGGCTGCTCGAGTCGCTGTCCATGATCCTGTTTCTGATATGGCTGAACGTCCTCGGCATACGGGAGTCGTCCCTGTTCAACGAGCTGATCGGGGCCTTCGATATCATCATCGAGTCCTCCATCATCGTGTTCGGGTTCGTGTTCGCATGGAAGCCGGCGATGCTCGTGCACCAGTGGCAGGTTGCGTTCCCCACGCTCCACGAATTTATGTACGGCTCGTCGCTCGGGATAATATCCTTCGTGGGACTCGAGTCCATATCCCAGGCGGCACAGGAGACCAAGAGGCCGGCGACCATCATACCGAGGACCTCCGTGACCCTGATCTTTACCGTATTCATATTCGCGACCGCGTTTTCGTCCCTGAGCCTCGGCGTGCTGCCGTGGCAGATCTTCGCACAGCACATCGGGGACCCCATAGCGACCCTCGCGCATTCGATTCCGTACATAGGGATGCTCGCCGGCCCGGTCACGGCCCTGCTCGGGGCAACGATCCTGCTGATCTCTGCAAACTCGGGCGTCATGAGCGCATCGAGGCTTACCTACTCGATGAGCGAGCTGAACCTCATCACCAAGTGGTTCGACAAGGTGAGCCCGCGATACCGGACCCCGGTCAGGACGATCGTGGTTTTCTCCGGCATCGGGATACTCGAGATGCTGCTCTCCTTCCTGACGCCGGAGGCCATGAACACCCTCGGGAACATGTACGCATTCGGCGCGACACTCGGGTACCTCATCGTCTTCATATCACTCATAAAGCTGCGCTTTTCTGATCCCTACACGCCCAGACCGTACAAAATGCCCCTCAACATACGGCTGCCGTACAAGGGCAGGACCGTCGAGTTCCCGGTACTCGGTATCCTGGGGTTCCTCGGCGTGGGCATGGTGCTTTTTGAGGTGATACTCACCCATAAGATCGGGAGGATCGCTGGGCCCGTGTGGGTCATGCTCGGCATACTGTACTACATCTATTTCAGGAAAAAGAGCGGTATGCCTCTGACCAAGAGCGTGGAGCGGAATTGGGAGGCACACCAGATGGACGTGCTTACCTCTGCTGAGGAGTTCGACCTCGCGGAGGAGTACAGAATCGCGCTGAAAGAGCGCGACGAAAAGATGAAGAAAAATGGGCAAAGTAAGGCTATCAGATAAGATCAGGACGATAAACAGCGGACTGTTCGTCGTGCTCGGCGCAACGATAGTCATACGTTCGATGCACCTGTCCGTGGGCATCCATGCATGGCTGCCGGTGCTCGTGGGCGTGAGCTTCGTGGGCTTCGGTATCTACCGGCTCGGGTTCGTCCTGCGGTACCTCAGGGGGAGGAGATGATCCAGTCCACGCTCGGCCTTATCATAGCAGGGGTGTTCCTTACATCCATCGTATCGCTGCTGTGGTGGATGCTCCACGTGCCGCCGATAATCCCGCAGATCGCCGCACGGGCGCGCAGGGAGGTCGAGGCCCTGAAGAGTATCCTCATCCCCACGCAGGGCATGGCGTACTCGGAAAGGGGCGTAGAAGTCGCCTGCCGGCTCGGCGCTGAACAGAGCGCCACCCTCATATTTACGTACATCGTCGAGGTACCGAGGACCCTGCCGCTGAACGCGGAGATGCAGGACGAAGACAAAAACGCCCGGGAGGCTATCACGCATGCGGAGGAGCTCGCGACGCTGCACAAGATGAAGAGCGTCTCCCTCATCGTACGCTCGCGGTCGGCCGGGGAGGAGATCGTCAAGCTCGCAAAGGAGCAGGACGCGGACGTCATCATCATGGGCATACGACAGCATGTGGGGCTCAAGGAAAACATACTCGGCAGGACTTCCGATACGATACTGAGGAAGGCGCCCTGCGAGGTCATTATAGACAAACTACCAGGGGAGGAAATATAGATGCGTGTTGTCGTCGTTGGTTCCGGAAGGCTGGGATCGAGGCTCGCAAGCATATTCGCCAAGAAGGGAGACAGTGTCCTCGTCATAGAGCAGAACGAGAGCAAGTTCATGTACATCGAGGAGAAACAGGGGATCGAGATGCTCGTGGGTGATTGCACGGACGAAAAGGTCATCCGGCAAGCGATAAAGAAGCCGGCAGACCTCGTGATCGTGGTGACCGGCAACGACCACACGAACATCATGATATCCCAGAAGATAAAACTTATCGACAAAACGATACGGGTCATCATGCGCCTGTTCGACGTGAATCTTGCGGCCGTGTATGCCGACCTGGGGATCGAGGTCCTGTGCCCCACGAGCCTGGCGATCGATGAGCTCCTCAGGCTGCCCGGGATATCATAGGAGGGAACATGTACATCATAATCGTCGGGGCCAGTAAGGCCGGTATCAATCTCGCAAAGACCCTCCTGTCCGGAGGACATGAGGTAACGCTCATCGACCAGGACAAGATGAAGGTGTCCTCCCTGTCAGAGACCTTCGGCGACGTCATCATGCTCGGCAACGGTGCGAACGCGTCGGTCATGAAGGTCGCCGGAGCAAACAGGGCAGATGTCGTGGCAGCACTCACCGGCGACGATGCGACCAACCTGGTCATCTGCCAGCTCACCAAGCTCATGTTCAAGTCACCGAGGACGATAGCGCGGGTGTCCGACCCGGCAAACGAGGAGATTTTCCAGAGCATCGGGGTTGATGCGACGATCAACTCCACGAGGATGCTCAACTATCTCATCGAAGAGCAGGTCAAGGCAGGCGACGTGATCGTGCCCCTGTTCCAGCTCAAGGGCGGCAATGTGGAGCTCGTGCAGGTGGAGGTACAGAAAGAGTCCGGGATCCTGGACAAGAAGATCAAGGACCTCGGCCTTCCGGAAGGCGTCATCATCGTCTCCATCTATCGGGGCGACGAGACGATTATTCCGAAGGGCGAGACAATCTTCAAACAGGGCGATGAGGTAATTGCGATCGTCAAGAAAGAGCATCTGGAGAAGATCCAGCATATGTTCAAGAGCACGAACGGTCAATAAACAGATAACTTCTTTTCTTTTTCGACACGGGCCTAAAAAAAAGCTTGACACGCCTCTTCGAAACGCATATACAGCGTTTTAATGGAGGTCTCTATGGACATTATAGGTAAGCTGACGCTGCAATGCACGATCGGTATCATGGCAGGCGTATTCCTCATGTCGGCATGCTCGGATAAACACCGGGTCCCTTCCACAAGCACCAGTAACAGCGGTAATAGCACCGATAACGGCACGGGCACGGGCGGCGCTGTCATGACAGTGAGCGGCATCAGCCCGGCAGCCGGCCCGGCCGGCAGCTGTATCGCGATCACGGGCTCCGGGTTCGGGGTCTCCAGGGGCTCTGTCGAGATCGGAGGCACTGCTGCACCGGTAAACGCGTGGTCCGACACATCGATAAGCGCCACTGTGCCGGATATAGCCGCCGGCAGCACTAGGCTGAGCGTTTTCTCCGGAGCACAGACTGCCGGCGCCGACTTCACGGTATTGCCGTTTATCTCAGAAATAAACAGGGTGGATGTCGTGCTTAACGACGCGATCGTCATCACCGGGACGGGCTTTGGCGCGACGCAGGGCAGCGGGACGATAGACTATGCAGGCACGGTCCTGCCGGCGGTGACGTGGTCCAACGATCAGCTCACTGCCGTGGTGGGGAACCTTATGCACGCAGCGGTCGGGCTTGTGAATGTGTCTGTAAACGGCACCATAAGCAACGGCGTGACACTCACGACCCACCCCTCTGTAGGGGCCATCTCGCCTGATACGGCAGAGCAGGGCGACGCTGTGTCCATAACGGGCAGCCTCTTCGGTGCCACGCAGGGGACGAGCAGTGTCGCATTCGCAGGCGCAGGCGCGGCCATCATAGGCTGGTCCGACACCCTCATTCGGGTAAGGGTGCCGGACCATGCCGTAAAGGGCGACGTGGTCGTCACGGTAAACGATATAGCATCATCAGGCACAGGGTTCACGGTCACCAAGACCTTTTATTCGATAAGCCGGCCGACCGGCATCGCAAGGGACGGTGCCGGGAACATCTACACCGCAAGCCGCACCGACGGCACGATCATAAAGGTACTTCCCGGCGGGCTAACACAAACGACCATCTATAAAGGCCTCAGCACGCCCATGGGCCTGTACTATCTGCCTCCGTCAACGCTCTTCGTCGCCTGCAGCGGGGATGGGACAATCCAAAAGCTCACGCTCGGCAGCCCTGTGACCGGCTACACCCTTGCGTCCGGCTTTTCCATGCCCGCTGCTATCGCCATAGACGACGCGGGCAATATGTATGTGACGAACTACGGCAACGATACCATCTCGAAGTTTGACCTGAGCGGTGCGGTATCCACCTTTGCCGTGGGCCTGAACAAGCCTCTTGGTATGGTGTTTACCGGGCCAACCGGTGGAAAGACATTTAAGGTTATTAATAATGGGAGTGGATCAATATCTGCGGTTGACCTCTTGGGCACTGTTGCCCCGTATATCACGGGTCTCGATACGCCGAAATATATAATAGCCGATAGCTCGTACAACCTCTATGTCACTTCCGGGGACACTATTGTCAAGGTCCTGTCTCCTTCCGGATTTACCGTGACCCATGCCGTGGGCCTGTCCAATCCGCATGGCCTGGTCATGGACGCATCCGGCTATATCTACACCTCTGATCTCGGCAGCAACCGCGTATCGAAAATAGACCATGGCTACGAGGTCTATGCAAAGGGCCTCTATAATCCCTGGGGGATCGTTTTTACCCCTGCCGGGACGCTGTTCATAGCGAACCAGGGTGACCTCTCCACCGGCGGGGGGTCGATTTCTATGGTAACGGCGAACGGAAAGGCGCAAAGCTTCGTTCCGTCCCTTGACGCTGCCTGTAATGGATTCGGGATGATCACACCCGCGGGCATAACGACCGGTTTCAATGGCAACCTGTTCGTGGCGGCGCCCGGCGACTTTAAGGCCTCCTGGATATCAGAGGTTACGTACGATGGCGCTGCCTCGGCCATGGGGACATGCCAGAAACAGGTCCTGCCGAATCCCAATTTTTGGGGCATTACCTTTTCTACGGGCCAGGGCACCCCGCTCCTCTACATAGTGGACCAGCATAATGGCGAGGTGTTCACCATGACATCGACCGGACGGGTCTTTGGATTTGCGTCTGGCTTCCATGCCCCGGAAGGCATTGCAACGAACGGCTCCGGTCACTTTTATGTGGCGAACACCGCAGGCGGCACCGTGTCCATGGTAAACGCAGGAGGCACCCTGACATCGACGTACGCTGCCGGCTTCAACCAGCCTTCCGGCATAGCCTTCGACGGAAGCGGTAACCTCTACGTGTCGAACTATGCAGGCAGCTCTCTGTCGGTGGTCACCCCGGCAGGGCAGACCCTGATCTATGCCACAGGCATAGCTGCGCCGACCGGCATTGCGGTCAGGGACGGCGTACCCTACGTGGCGAGCGAATCCGAGGGCAAGATCTTCAGGCTGCTCCATCCGACAAGCGCATACGCAACAGGGTTCAACGGCATACGAGGCATGGCAAGGGGACCGGATAACAGGGTCTGTGCTGCGGATTATGTAAACAGCGCGGCTTATAGCATAGGCCCGGGGTCCTCTATGACGACTCTTGCACAGGGCATCACCGGGCTGTCGTGGTTCACGTTCGATGCCGGCGGCGACCTGTATGCCTCGGACTTTACCCATGCAAGGCTCCTGCGCTACGCAGGCGGTCTGCTCTCGATATTCGTGTCCGGTCTCAACGGCCCGGCGGGTGTGGCGTACGACAGCGTGAACGACCTGTTCTATGTAGCGGACTATGTCGACGGTACGCTGTCCGTGGTAAACAGTACAGGTATGGTGTCTGTGTTCGCGGTAGGACTGGCCGGGCCCTTTGGCGTAGCCCTGCTGTCCCCCGGAAACCTGTATATTGCGAACAGCTCGAGCGGGGCCATTGCAAAGGTGGTACAAGGCAGCGGCGTCAGCGTGTACGTATCCGGGCTGGGCCTGCCCATCGGCATAGCACTCGATGGCCTGCACCGTCTGTACGTCGCAGACCAATCCGCAGCTATGATCTATCAGATAGGCACCGATGGCGCCATGCTTCCGTTCGCTCGGATCGATTCCCCGTACGGCATCGCCTTCGACGGGAGCGGGAACCTGTTCGTCTCCGATACCCTGAACAACCATGTAAAGGAAATCGTCCTGCATTGAGGGGGGCGTACTATGACCGCCGAACATCGATACATCGTTATAGCCATTCTCTGTGCATTACTGGCCTCCTGCAGCGGGGCCTCCTGCAGCGGCGGTCACCGATACGGCGTTATCTTCATCAAGGCGCACTACATCCCTCCTAACACACTGTCCGCACTGAGGCCGTGTAGCCTGCCACAGAACGCGGACAGTGTCTCTATTACCATAACGGGCACGGACTTCAGTCCCATCGTAAAGGCCGTGCATCTTGCCGCAAGCCCTTCCGGCACGACGATCGACAATATACCGGCAGGCTTCGATCGGACGGTGAGCGTGGAGGTCAGGGACGCATCATCGCATAGGGTCGCACGGGGCATGACAACAGGTGTCAGGATAAAGGCAGGCGGTATAAACGATGTGAACATACTCATCACGCCGACAGGCGTATTCACGCAACTTACCTCGAAGGTCATACCGCGGGCGTTCGCCCGGTCTGCTTCCCTGCCGGATGGGACATACATCATCATGGGGGGCATAATAGACCGGCGTGCCTCGTGTGGCCAGGGATGCACACGGCTCGCTGCGACCGATACCACCGAGATCTATCATCCCGATACGGGCATGTTCGCTCAGGGGCCCCGGATGACCGAGGGCAGGGTATTTTTCACGGCAAGCAGGCTGGCCGACGGAAGTATCATGCTGGCCGGCGGGGCCGGCTCCGCAGCTATAGGCTGCAGTGATGGGGCCTGCTCTATCTCCGTGTCTCAGGACGACACGAAGACTTCCCTGGAGGTATACGACCCGAAGTCGAACAGCTTCTATAAGGCAGGGACCATGGCCTTCCCACGGGCCGGCCATACGGCTGATGTATTGGCCGGGGATGTTGTCCTTATTGCCGGGGGCATCGGTCCGGGCGGGCCTACCAGAGAAGCCGAGCTCCTCGGGCTGTATACAGACAAGGACACCGTATATGTGATGGGGGCTGCAAGGGCCTTCCATGCCTCTGCTGCTTGCGCAGGAGATGCTGTGCTCATCGCGGGCGGAAGCAGTTCCGGTAATACCGAGTTTTTCCAGTCAGCCGGGTTCGCCGCGTCGGACAGCATCACGTTAACGACCTCCTTCCTTGCTTCGGCAGTCCTGCCGGTCAACAGCGATGTCCTCGTAAACGGCGGCTTTGACCCCGGGTGGGTGCCGGTCAACAGGTCCGTTGTCGTCGATCCTGACCGACGAATCGTGCTCGGCTATTACAGCATGCATCTGCCGCGTGCTTTGTTTTCCGATATCCTCATCGGTAACGGCGACGTCCTGATCGTAGGTGGGGTGACGACGCCCGCATTCACAGCAACGGACTCGGCAGAGATCTTCAGCACCGTGTCGCGATCGTTCGTCGGCTATCCGCAGCTCTCGGTCCCGCGCGCAGGCTACACCGGCATGGGCCTTGCGGACGGGTCTGTCCTGATTGCGTCGGGCTTCAGTTCGGTGGATCTGCAAACGGGCATGCTTGCACTCCACGACAGCGCCGAGGTATACAACCCGTGACCCGGGACATGCTACGGCTACGGTATTACCACGTCGTGACTATGTACGCCGCAATCCTCTCTGCATTGGCAGCGGTCGTAAGCGAGAGATTTACCCCGGTCCCTCCCGGTATGGAACTGGAGTCCGCTACAAAGAGCCCCGGATATCCCCTGACCTGGCCATAGGGGTCTGCCGGAGACAGGGCAGGATCGTCGCCTATCCGTACCGTCCCGAGCATGTGGTTTGCCGTGTACTCGTATCCATGGGTCCTGGTCTGGAGCAGCATGGCGTTGTTTGCCTTTGCAATGGAGCTGCCCACGGCAACGACCTTGTTCACATAGTCCGTAAAGCTCGGGGTCGTCGGAGAGAAGTGGACAAGCGGGTAGTCGTTGTTCAGGTAGACGTAGCCTTCCCCGGTTACGAGGCCGATGACCACGCACATGATGAGTTTCGAAAAATAAATCTCCTTCGTCCACTGCTTGAACCCGGGCCCCCACGCATGCTCGCCCGGCCTGTGGATGTTCAGGCCGGAAAATATGGCAGGCGGGACCGAGCCCGTGTGAATGGTTATGCGGTACTCGTCCCAGAAGGCGTAGGTCATGACCCCGGCGTTTGTTCTCCCTTTATAGGAATAGAAAGGGGGCCAGCCGTCCGGGAGCTCAAAGCCTACGATGAGGTCACCGTTGTTATTGAAGTTCTGGCCGACCTGGGGAGAGAGCTGCGAAAGGTACTGCTTCGACCTGAGGAGTATCGCCGCGGAGCCGATGGCCCCGGCAGCGAGGATGACCACCGTGCCCTGTACACTCGTCTGTCCGCTGTGCGGGTCCATGTACTGCACGCTGTACCCCCCCGGACCCGGCAGTATGGTCATCGCGATGCAGCCGGTCCTGAATTCAACGCCGGCCCCTTCCGCCTGCGGTATATAGTTGAACATCAGAGACTGCTTTGCCCCATAAATACACCCTGCCTCGCAGAAGCCGCACTGCCTGCAATTTATATAGGGGTAGTTCGCCCGGTCGCAGGTCAGCCCCATAGTGTCCATCATCCTGGCGAACGTGCCCCCGGTCTTGGGTACCTCGTCCCATGTCGCCTGACGCACAGACATCATCTGCTCGACCATGGCATAGTACGGGTCCATCACCTGCCGGGTTACCGCGTCCGGCCATACCTTGTAGCCTCTGAAATCGACGAACTGGAACACCTCCGACGGCGCCCTGTTCATGAGCCCGGAGAATACGACAGAGCCCCCTCCCAGGGTCATACCGGACCTGTAGAACACCGCGTAGTCATCGGAAGGGATTACCTGGTTCATCTTGACGAGATACTTCGGGTCCCACGACTGTCGGAAGTCATTCTCCGTGTTCCGATAGCCCTGCTCGAGTACAAGCACTTTCTTGCCGTTCTGCGCGAGACGCAAGGCCGGTATCGAACCGCCGAATCCGGAACCTATGATTACCGCATCATAAAGATTGGACATCTACTTTCCTTGTTCTTTTGTTTATATAGAGTGCCGATGAAGCTGTCAATAGGCTGGACGCTTAAAAATGGGGTGGGTGAAGGGGTTCGAACCCTCAGCCCTTGGAGCCACAGTCCAATGCTCTACCATTGAGCTACACCCACCAAGATCAGAACGAATGTATGAGCCACCCTTGCACGACCCTCTTCAGTGGCCGGACGATGATCGTTACCAAGCCGGGATAAGGTATACCACCTACCGCAGAATTGCAACCGCTTTCTGTTTCCTGCGGGAGTTGCTATTTCTCTTGACTGTGCTACGCTGGATACAGTCAGCCTCATATGGCGGCTGCCGGGGCAGAGGAATACATCATATTGTAAGGAGGGGTCCATGAAAAAGGCAGAGGTTATCTGGTTAGCAGCGGCTGCTGTACTGTTTTCGGTAGCAGCCACGGCACGGGCACAGAGTAACTCGTCGATAGTCGAGCAGTTTGCAGTCACATCGCCTTCAATACTGCAGAGCCTGCTCCAGAAAGGTCAGCTCATCTTCATCGACAACGCAGAGCATGGAGAACCGCAGTTTGTGACTGTTATAACGCTCTTCAACGCACCTATCAACAAAGTCTTCTCTACGATCGTGGACTATGATCACTATGTGGGACACATACCGCAGACAACGGAGGTCAAGGTCACGAAAAAGCAGGGGAACACCTGGTTCGTGAAGTACAAGATCCTGTTCAAATTCTCCATCATCGCGGAACATGCGAACTACACCCTGAAGCAGGTCCTGGACCCGCCCAGCAGCGTCACATGGACAAGGGTATCCGGCAACCTCGATAAGGTAGAAGGATCGTGGAAGCTCATTTCCATAGACAACGGGGCAAGGACCATCGGCTTTTACCGGGCCTACGCCGACATAAGCTCGCTCGGATTCTTGGTAAAATACATGCTGGAACAGCAGCCCGTCCTGAATACGGCGATATCGATGTCATCGGCAATGGTCTATGCAAAGGCCATGGAACAATGGGTGGAAGGCCCCAACAAAAAACAGGCATCCGAAACAGGCCACTGAAGCGCCGTCCGGCGGCACCGACTACGGAGCAGGGGATATTTGTATCCAGTGCTTTTGAACGCTCGCCGTGGTCGTAAAATAGATCTCGTCTGACGCCGTGTCCGTGGCGTAGGTCCCGTCGCTCTTCTGCACCGCTATTCCGTTCGGATAGACACGCGGAGGCACGTAGATGAGCGTCGGGGCATCGGTGCCGTTTTCGTTGAACTCCAGCCTGAAATCGTCGGTGGTCGGACTGAAGCTTATCAAGGTGGGGATGCCCGCTATCGCCATCGGGTAGGGCCGTATCAGAGCACTTACATAAGGCTTTTCGGTCATATCATGGTTCACAATGCTACCACCTTCATTGTTCCATATATCCTTCACAGCATAGTCCCAGATCGTCCCTCCCATCAAATGTTTATCCAGCATATTGTAATAGCTCTCAAGCACGGTGTCGTTATTCCCACCGAACTCACCGAGTACGGCAGGTATGCCGAGCTGTTGTGCCTTTTGCTGAACGAGGGTCAGCGCATAATCAATACTGTTGGTAATTGCTGTCCCTGTTAAGCCACCGGGAACATAATAATGCGGCGTATAAACGATATTTGAATCGTAGAGTTTCGGGAAGTTACTCTGCTGCCCAAGATCGCCATAAAGCACATACGGCTCAAAAAATATTATGGCACCAGGATCCTCGGGCCTTATTGCATCGATGACCTTTTGGTAAAAGGGAGCAAGATAATCCTCTTCAAAGGTTGAAACGGGAAAAGATCCGTTCCATGGCTCGTTGAACAGCTCGTAGCCAACGACCATCCTGTTGTTCCTGAATGCCCTGGCGATCAGCTTGAACGCATCGATGAATTGCGACTGGAGTGTCGTGTCCGTCCAGAATCTGGTAAACGATTGCATGACCGGGGGCGACTGGTAATTTATGAACCAGTTCTGTCCGCATGGATAAGGCGCAAGAAGTTGCGAAGGGTCACCTGTTGCAGCCCACGATGGAGCTCCGTCCCCGCAAAATTCCCTGGCAAAAAGATCCTGATGCATGTCTATAAAAACATAGATCCCCCTCGATGTGAGCCAGTTTACGCGCTGCACCATGTCGTCGATGTACGAGTTATCGAAGACGCCCTCCGTGGGCTCGATGCCCTCCCAGACGGTCACATACCGGACGAAATTCATGCCCCATCCCTTTATCTGCTCGGCACTCGTCTCGGTCGTGAACGGTATGAACGGCGGGATCTTGCTGTCCCCGCCCGCGTTGATCCCTCTCAGGATGACCACCCGTCCGTAGGAATCTTTAATCCATGGTCCGTCCGTATGCAGCGCCTTGGTGACCGCTATCGTATGACTGACGTTGCAGCCCATAAGCGTCATGATAAAGAAAGCCGCTGCTGCCAAAGACCATCCCGCTATATTCGTACACTGCACGCCGTCGCACTTTTGTCCCACCATATGCGCCTCCACCCCTCTTGTATAGCATAAAGTCTGCCTCATTTTAATCTGTTTTGTGGGCCCCTGCACTCTTGAGGAGATGAACGATACCGAAAGGGCCCTTACATGAGCTGGTGCCACGTATCCAGCCGTGGCATGTACTTATCTATAGCATTCAAAAGCGCCTCAGCCTTGGGTCTCTCCCATATAAGCCAATGCGAGCGCCAGGAAGGTTTTTTTGCATTTATGCCCTCTTTCAAAAGGCTTTCCGCCTGCGCCTTTTTCCCTTCCTCGAGCAGGGTGATGGCCAAATCCAATTTTGCAAGCGTGTAATGCGGGTCTGTTTTTATAGCCATCTCCAAATATACTTGTGACTTACTCATATTACCACTCGCTATCCAGGTAAGCTGTCTATACATAATTCCGAGCCCATCAAGAATAAACGGATTGCTCGGGCATAATTGTTCCGCTTTGAAAATATGTTTTTTGACAGGGTCGACAAGGAATCAACGATTTCCAAACGCCCTTCAATTGACTGATACGTCCAAGGTTATTCGCATACCATGCCCACCCATCCCATATACCGGGTTCAAGGTCTATGACCTTTTGTGCGGCATCTCTGCCCTGTTCATAGCTTTTCATCTTTATAGCATCGTTCGTCTGATACTCGCCCATGCTAAAATATCCATAAGCTATGATCCCATAAGCCTGCACAATGCCTTCTTTATCATGGGGATTAGCTTTTATATACTCCTTACACAGAGCAATGGCCTGCCGAATATTTTTTTATTGCTGCTGCCGCATTGGCCCCTTGCAACGATATTCGATATGCCTTCATCAGTATATCCGCCCTGGGGAGCGTCTCGTGATATATATAGGTCACCACTTCGTTTGAAGGATACCATTGTATAACGGAAGCCGTCTTCACCTGAGTCCGATCCGGTCCATTTGCAATGGCAATGCCCACGCCCAGATTCCTGACGGATAACGCTGCCACCATGAAGGAGCATTTTGATCTTTTATGCATGTTCCCCTCCCTCAAAAATGCTTTCAGTAGAAACAATACCCGGAACCCTGCATGCCACGCCAAGTACGACCTGTCTCAAAATACTCTGCCCGGTCTATCCCATTACATGCCATATTCCGCTGTTTGTCAACGAAATCTACCAACAAATCCCCTGTCCCAAAGCTGTCCGTAACGTAGATTGAAGTAACCGATACGAGCGGCACTCCGCGCGAATGCGGTCGGCATCATCATTGCCCACAACCATCCGTCCGTAGAATCCGCCCTGTCCGAACAGGACAAGGTACTGACGAAAACCCTCATTTGACACTATCCCCTTCTTCTCTCGATGCGATGACTTGCCGGGACCCGGCCGCGGCTCGCCATTCCTTGACATTCTGTCTTTTCTCAAATAACACTGACATTTCCATGAAGCGGAAACCCGATGTTAGAGTTCATTCAGGAAAAGATTACAAGACTCTTTGATAAGCTGTCCGGCAGGGGTGTACTGTCGGAGAGCGATATCGATGCCGTGCTCAAGGAGATACGGATCGTAATGCTCGAGGCCGACGTCCATTACCGGGTGGCAAAGGAGCTCATCGATAATGTCAGACAGAAGGCACGGGGCGAGGGCCTCTCGAAAAGCATCGATCCATCGCGGTACCTGCTCGGTATACTCAAGACGGAGTTGATACAGATCATGGGACCGGCCGCGTCTGTAAGAGTAGACGCCACCGGGGACGTCGTCATGCTCGTGGGCCTGCAGGGCACCGGCAAGACCACGACTGCAGTGAAGCTCGCCAGGCACCTGAAGGAAAAGCGGGGACTGAAGCCCTACCTGGTGTCCCTCGACTTCGCAAGGCCGGCGGCACAAGAGCAGCTCGCGGTACTTGCGAAGGCGAACGGCTTTTCGGTAGACGAGGAAATCGCCGGCCGGGGCTTCGAGGGACTGAAGGATCTGAGGCTCTCCTCGGCGCGCCGTGGCTGCGACTTCATCATCGTCGATACCGCGGGCAGGATCCACGGAGACGAGACGCTCATGGGCGAGCTCAGGCAGGTGAAGGAGATGCTCAGGCCCTCCACGATCATCCTGGTGATAGACTCGATGATGGGACACGACGTGCTGAAAATGTCGGAGAGCTTTATGGCCGGGGTAGGGTACGACGGCGCGGTATTCACGAAGTTCGAGGGTGATTCCCGGGGCGGGGCGATCCTATCGTTCAGAAAGACGATGAACAGGCCGGTATTCTTCGTGGGTACCGGGGAGGCGATCACCGCTCTTGAGCCGTTCGATCCGGAGAGGCTCATAGCAAGGGTCATCGGCAGCGGGGATATGGCCGGTTTCGTGGAGAAGGTTTCCGAGGCCGTTACCGGCGCAGACCTGGAGCAGGTGAACCAGCGCGGAAAGGGCAGACTCACCTTTCAGGACTTCATCAAGCAGTTGCGGATGATAAAGAGGCTCGGCCCGCTCGAATCCCTGGTCGGTATGCTACCGGGGGCTTCGAGACTCAAGGGTATAGCCGGGTCCGAGGAAGTCGGGAACGACCTCAAAAAGTTTGAGGCCATCATAAATTCGATGACCAGCAGGGAGCGGGACAACCCGGACGTCCTGAACGGCAGAAGAAAGCAGAGGATAGCGAAGGGAAGCGGCACGAGGGTTGAGGATGTCAACAGGCTCATGAAGCGTTTCTACGAAACTCAGAGGATGATGGACATTATCAAAAAAACTGGTATAAAAGGCTTACAGCACTACAGACACTAAGTACGGAGGTAACGATGGTAGCAATACGGCTCAAAAAAATTGGCAGGAAGCACGTCCAGCAGTATAGGATAGTCGTGGAAGATTCACGGTATACGGCCGGAGGCAGGGTACTCGAGGTCCTCGGTAATTTCAGCCCGGCGACAAAGCCCTATACGATACGACTCGATGCTGAAAAGGTAAAGGCGTGGATAAGCAAGGGTGCACAGCTCTCTCCGAAGGTCAGGTCTTTACTGGAACTGGAGGCAAAGAAGATCGTATAATCGCGGACACGGTCGATCGCAGCGGCACGCTATGCTTTCATTCAAGATCCTGAGTATCTTTCCCAAATATTTCGTATCCCCTTTTATGGATGGACTCATAAAGGATGCCATAGACAGGAGTGATCTGACGATAGATGTTATGGACATAAGAGATTTTACCGACGACAAACATAAGACGGTCGACGATACGCCGTACGGCGGCGGGCCGGGCATGGTGATGAAGCCCGGGCCCATTGTTTCCGCGATTCGGCACGCAAAGTCCGGCGAGGACGATTACCGGGTCATCGTCTTTTCGCCGAGAGGCAGAAAGTTCGACCAGAAGGCCGCAAAGGCCTGCGCGGCGTACAGGAAATTCATACTCGTGTGCGGCAGGTACGAGGGCATCGACGAAAGGGTCACCCGGTTTTATGCGGACGAGGAGATCTCGATCGGCGATTATGTCCTTTCCGGCGGTGAACCCGCTGCGCTGGTCTTCATCGAGACCGTGGCAAGGCTGGCTCCCGGCTTTGTGGGCAACAGCCAATCGGTCATCGATGAGTCGTACGAGAACGGCCTGCTGGAGTACCCCCAGTACACGAAACCAAGAGATTTCGAGGGCCACGCGGTGCCGGAGGTACTGCTGTCGGGCAATCATAAAGACATACAGGAATGGCGCAGCAGACAAGCATGGGAGCTGACCTCGCAGAAGAGGCCTGACCTCCTTGCATCTTCGGGAACGTACACCGGGGATGTGCCGGCGCGCAGCGATAAAAAATCAGGAGGAAAAAATGGATAGTCTGACCTTTTTGGAAAAGGAGCTTATGGGCACCGGGAAGAAGCAGATCGACTTCAGGCCGGGAGATACGGTGAAGGTGTATACCAAGTACAAAGAAGGAGATAAGAACAGGATCCAGCAGTTCGAGGGTGTCGTGACCGGCATCAGCGGCGGGGGCATCAATACGAACTTTACCGTGCGGAAGGTATCGTACGGCGTCGGTGTTGAGAGGATATTCCCGCTGTATTCCCCAGCGATAGAAAAGATAGAGGTGACGCAGAAGACCAAGGTCAAGAGAGCGAAGCTGTACTATCTGAGAGGACTCAGCACCAAATCGAGCCGGCTGAAGAGGGCCAAGGAGACGAAGGACATAGTACCGGGAACTGAGCCAGCGCCGGCGCCGCAGGACGAGAGCAAGCCGCAGGCATGATCATAAGTGAATTGATCCTGCAGGGTATTCGGAGGTTCAAAGACCCTGTAAAGTTTCAACTCCACAACGGACTGAATGTTTTCTATGGCGTGAACGAGAAAGGCAAGACGACCGTTTCGGACGCCCTTTTTTTCCTCTTCTCCCTCGCGCAGGACAAGGAGCAGGGGGCCGGCCTGAAGAGCCCCTCCTCGAAAGACAGCAGGCTCGGGGTGACGTTCAAGGAGGGCCCGTACACCTTCAGGCTGCTCATGGACGTCGTTTCCGATGCGGTCCTGCTATCGAAGTATAATCAGGAAGGCAGTAAGTTCGACACGATCTCGAAGGACCCTGCCGAGATAAGAGACTTCATCGTGCGCGACCTTCTCTTCAAGCCGCTGGAGCAGTACAGATCGTTGTACCGGGTGGACACCTACGCGCTCCTCAATCCGTTCGTCCGGGAGCACGGACACAAGGGAGAGAATCAGGTTCCGGTCACACGGGATAGCGGCACGGAGGACTATTTCGGCCAAGGCGCCGGGCCGATCGATGGCATGGAACCGACTTCGCTGGCCGCCGGTGTCGATGCGCCCGGCGACGGAATGAACGAGGACGAGATCCGGTCCCGGATAGCGAAGCTCAACGACGAACTGAAAGCGTCCTCGGACGCTGCGGCCCAGCAGGACAGGCTCGACCAGCTCGAGTCGGTGCTCACCGACATCCAGGGCAAGCTCAAGGCGATAAGCTCGTGCGCCCTCGATGTAGAGAAGGCGGAGAAAGAGGCGAAGGACCTGAGCAAGTTCGCCGAGCTGCCGGAGGACATAGAAAAGAAGGTGGACGAGTATGTCCAGTTCGAGGCGAAGATGAGGAAGGAGATAGAGAGCATAGAGCGGCAAAAGGCGAATTACACCGGCGCCATGACCGCGGTGCCTCCCTTCTACAAGGACACCGTGTTCATCGCCGGCGGCGCAGTCTCCCTGCTCTTCATCGTGGCCCCTGTTGCAATCACGCTGCTGCTCGGCCAGTGGGGTGTCTACTTCTCGGCCGGGATCTTCGCGGGGCTCGGCATCATGGGGTACGCACTCTGGAAAGACGCTGGCAAGAGGTCCGAGATCAAAAAGACTCGGTCGGCGGTGGAGTCCCTGGAAAAGCAGATAAAGGAGCAGAGAAAGAAGTACGAGATAGAGGGGTCCGTGATAACGAGCATCACGGCATCCATGGGCCTGGAGTCGCCCTCCGCGTTGAAAGAGGGTCTGAAGAGGTACAAGGACGAGTTCGCCAGACTCGAGTTCGTGCGAAAAAAGTACAGGGACCTCCTTGCCGGAACCGACGTCGATTCCCTGAAGAAACAAGCGGAGCAGACGAAAGCGGACATAGAAGGCGTTCAGGAGCAGCTTAGGGCGCTGTCCGGCTCGGGTATGGACCCGTACTCGCTAACACAGGAGATAGAGTCGCTGAAGAGGCGGCTGGACAAGAAAGACCGTGACCCCTCGTGGCAGGAAGCAGCGCCTGTCGCCCGACCTCAGGTGGAGGCACGACAGGGCCCGGCAGATTCCAGTACGGTGCCGGTGCCTGTATTCATACAGAACCTCTCCGTTATCTCGGATCTGACCGGCGACAGCAAGGACCGCGTCGTCTCGCTCGCCATAACAAAGGCAGCCGGCTACCTTACCTCATTGACAAAGGGCGTCATTCAGGAGGTTTCCGCGTCCGACCATGGAATCACCCTGATACAGTCGAACGGTACGGAATCCTCTCTTGAAGCGCTGTCCGGGTCTGAGAGGGAGAAGTGCATGTTCTCTCTAGCGATGTCCGTTCTCGGGCTCGCCGTGGAGAAATGGCCCTGGCCCGTCGTCATGGACGAGCCGTTCGCGGCCCTCGACGAAGCAAACAGGCAGGCCGTCTACACCATCTTAAAGTCGTTCTCGAAAGAGACGCAGGTACTGATACTGACGAGGGACGCCTCCATAAAACCCCTTGCAGACGCGTTCATAGCACTGTAGACGCTGTTATAAGCCGGCTTGGCCCATAGCACATCCATAGATCCGGAGGGGGGTCAGTCTTTGATCATGATACAGCGCCATTTCTTCTGATCCGTTGACGGCTTGCTCTGCAACAGGTGACCGGTGCTGTGCGACTGCTTCAGGTTGCCTTCCGTATACCTGGCCCTGCCCGGACACGAGATACTTCTTCCGGGTCCACAAAATCGGAGCCCCGTGTAGGGACGGAGCCGGTGCGAGTGAGAAGACGGGCCCCTACGGCGTGGTGAGGGTTCCCTGAGAGGAACCGACGGACGTGGGCAGGTAGTCCACGACCATGAGCTTCTCTATGGTGCTGTGGAACTTCCAGCTCACGTTCACTACGAGCACGCCCGGGAGCTGGATCGGCAGCTCGATAGGCAGGGAGAGACCGTTCTCGATCGCCGTATGTACCTTGAAGGACGGGAACTGTGCCCCGAACGACTTCAGCGGGGGCGTGAAATCGCCGAAGTTCGTCTTTATCTGTTCCTCCCCGAGCCGGTAATCCGCAAGCATCATACCTATCCCCAGATCATCGATGTAGTTGGACGCATCTATGTTCTGGTTCTCGAGCGACTGTATGGAGATCAGCCCCACCGCGAGTATCGCAACGGCGACAAGGAGCTCGAGCAGCGAGAAGCCCTGTTCAAGTTTTTTCCGGCTCGAAGTACCCGACATGGATGATGACCCTCCCGGTAAAAGGATTTACCTCCAGGGAATAGACGTCTTTCCGGTCGTCCGTGATGTGGATGATCGTGTACGGCATATACCCCTGGGGATAGAACTGGATCGCGACGTCCCTTGCGTCCGAGCTTACCGTTTCCGTACCCACGATAATGTCTTCGAACCTCGTGCCGTTCGCGAGCTTCTCCGGCTTGCCGAGCACGTTGTTATCATACTTCCACGCGCACGTGTTCGTTTCCAGCGACGGCGTGCATTTCTCGACCCAGTACTCGTTCTTCTTGAGATCGAACTTGATCCGGAAGTACGCCGTCTTCGAGAAAACCGCCCGTGAATAGACGTACCGTATCGTTGAGGACAGCCTCATGACTTCGGACCGCAGTTCCACGCCCGTGAGATCCATGAGCCTCGGCACGACGATTCCCATGACTACGGCGATGATGAAGAGTACCACCGTGAGCTCGATGAGGGTAAACCCCCTTCCAGAATTTCGTTTCTTCATAAACGATGCGTCGAACCTTTGATCGATCGGAGAGGAAGCAGCAGCTGTGGCCGCAACCAGTACTTTTCTCTACGGGTTCGTGTCGGTGTCAAGGCTCGTTATTTCCTTGTCCTTGCCGGTCCCGCCGGGCTTGCCGGTAGGGCCGTACGATATAATCACGTAGTCTGCACCGTTGGGAGCGGGACTGATGTAGGCGTAGGCGTTGCCCCACGGGTCCTTGGGTATGTTGCCGCCCTCTATGTAGCCCCCTTCCTTCCAGCAGCACGGTATGTTCCCGGTCGTCGGCTGCTCGACGAGTGCTTTCAGGCCCTGCTCGGTCGTGGGGTAGGTGTGGTTGTCCAGGTAATAGAGCTTCAGCGCCGTCTCGAGCGATTTGATGTCGGCCCTTGCTTTTACCCGGTTCGCCTCTTCCTTCCTCGGTATCACGTTCACGGCAACGAGCGTTGCCAGCAAGCCGATGATCAGCACCACGACCATGATCTCTATCAAGGTGAATCCTTTTTGTTTGTTCATTTGCTACCTCCTCACTTCTCGCCTTTCTGCATGCTTTCCAACTTCCTTCTTACACCCTTTGAGCTTTAAATGCTACCTATCCCATGAACTCTAATGCACCAATTGATTCATCTGGAATATGGGCAATAGCACGGACAGGATGATAAACAGCACGATGCCTGCCATGATCAGGATGATCACCGGCTCGAGGAGCGCCGTCAAGGCACTAATCGCCGTCGTCACATTGTCCTCGTACGTCGAGGCGATCCTCTCGAGCATGGTCTCGAGCTCCCCGCTCTGCTCTCCGACGGCAATCATCCTCGTTACCATAGGGGGAAACACGCCGCTGGACTTCAGGGGGGCCGCTATCGAAGACCCCTCCACGATCGAGACCTTCGCCTTCTCGATGGCGGCACCGATGATGGTATTGTTGACTATCGTCTTCACGATGTCCATAGCCCTGACCACCGGCACGCCGCTCTTCAACAGGGTGGCCAGCGTACGGCTGAACCTCGCTATGATGACGAGCCGTATGAGTCTCCCGAAGACCGGCAGCCCCAGTAAAAAGGCCTCGTACCTGACCCTGCCCTTTTCCGTCTTTATATACCATCTGAAAAAGTAGTACGCACCGATCGCCGCAATGATGAACAGGTACCAGTACGAACTCATCATGCCGCTAACGAAAATAAGCACCTTGGTAAACAGGGGCAACGTTTGATTGACGTCCTTGAAGAGCTGCGTGACCTTGGGGATCACGAAGGTCATCAGGACGATGACGACGAGCGTTGCAAGCACCACCATGATAGCGGGGTAAATCATCGTCGCTATGATCTTGTACTTCAGCCGTACCTGACTCTCGATATAGTCCGCCAACCTCTGGAGGACGATATCGAGCGCGCCGCTGGACTCACCGGCAGCGACCATGTTTACATAGAACTCGGGGAACACCCGCGGGGCTATCTTCAGTGCGTCGGCAAACGAGCTTCCCTCGTTCACCTTGGTCTTGACATTGCTGATGATCTTCTTGAGTTTTATCTTATCTATCTGTTCCGTGATGGCTTCGAGCGCCTCAATGAGCGTGAGCCCGGCACCCAGGAGGCTCGAGAGCTGCCGCGTGACGATGGCGACGTCCTGCTGCTTGATGCTCGTGAGCAGATCCGAGATGCTTGCCTTCGTTATGTCGGAGCCGGCCTCCTTGACCTCCTGGCGGAAATCCGTCGCGTAGATGCCCATCTCCTTGAGCTTGACACGCGCCTGGTGCTGCGAGTCCGCCTCGATGACACCCCGGGACTGCTGTCCTTTTACCGTAAAGCCTTTGTACTCGAATATAGGCATGGCGCATCACACGATCTCGGTCACCTCTTCCTGCGTGACCCTCAGGACCTCCCGGATGGTCGTCGCCCCCTCGATGACCTTCTTGATCCCGTCCTCCTTCAGTGTCGACATGCCCTTGCTCACGGCAGCCTTCTTTATCATCGAGGAGTCAACGGCCTTCGTGATCATGGTCCGTATCTCGTCGTCTATGACGAGGATCTCGTAGATTCCGGTCCTGCCCTTGTATCCCGTATTGACGCAGTTGCCGCAGCCGCTCCCCTTGTAGATGACGCCCTCAGCAAGCGCGTTCCTCGGTATACCTATTTCCAGCAGCTCGTCGTCGCCGGGACGGTAGGCAGTCCTGCACACCGGGCATATCGTCCTGACGAGTCTCTGTGCAACGAGGGCCACGACCGAAGACGACACAAGGAACGGCTCGATGCCCATGTCTATCAGCCTCGTTATGCCGCCGGCCGCGTCGTTGGTGTGGAGGGTGGAGAACACGAGGTGCCCGGTCAGGGACGCCTGTACCGCTATCTCCGCGGTCTCCCGGTCACGAATCTCTCCGACGAGCACGATGTCCGGATCCTGCCTGAGGATGGACCTGAGGCCGCTCGCGAAGGTCAGGTCAATCTTGGAGTTGACCTGTATCTGACCTATGCCCTTGATCTGGTACTCGACCGGGTCCTCGATGGTGAGGATGTTGACCTCCGGCGAGTTCAGGACCGAGAGCACCGAGTACAGCGTCGTGGTCTTGCCGCTGCCGGTCGGGCCGGTCACGAGGATGATGCCGTTGCTCCTCTTGATGAGCTGGTTGATGAGCTTGAGCTTCTCCCCGCTCAGGCCGATGTTGCCCAGCCCGATGAGCACACTGGACCTGTCCAGCAGCCTCATGACGATCCTCTCGCCGAACGAGGTGGGTATCACGGACGTCCTGATGTCCACGTCCTTCCCGGCTATCTTGATCCGTATCCTTCCGTCCTGTGGCAGCCTCTTCTCCGCTATGTTCATGCCCGCCATGACCTTGACCCTGGATATGATACTGGACTGGAAGCGCTTAGGGGGCTTGATGACCTCATAGAGAATGCCGTCGATGCGGTACCGCACGGACACCTCTTTCTCGAACGGCTCCACGTGGATATCGCTCGCGCGCTTCTTGACGGCTTCGAACAGCAGGGAGTTGATGAGCCTGATGATCGGGGCCTCGTCCGTCGCGTCGAGCAGGTCTTCCGGCTCGCTCAGCTCCTGAGCGACATGGTCCAGGTTCGTGTCCTCGAGTTCCTCGACCATGTCCTCGGTGCTCACCTGTATCCTGTCGTAATAAATGTTGATTGCGTTGATGACATCCTTCTGGCTCACCACCACCGGCGCGGCAGGTATCCCGAGAAAGATCTCCGCATCGTTCACAGCCTCGATGTCGCCGGGATCCACGACCCCGAGTCTCACGAAGCCGTCCACCCTGCCTATCGGTATGATGCCGAACCGCCGCGAGAGGGCCTTGGGAAACTTCTGGATGAGCTCCATATCGAGCTTCAGGCTCGTCAGGTTGGCGATGTATTCGAGGTCGAACTGTGTAGCCAGCGCCTTGATAAGGTCGAGCTCCGTTATGAACTTGAACTTTGTCAGGAGCAGTTCCCCGATCTTACCGCCCTTCTCCTTCTGGTACGCGAGGGCCTCCTCGATCTGCGCGGGTGTAACGGCATTGTTGCTTAAGAGTATCTCTCCCAGTAAAGGCTTCTGCTTCATGGTTTATTGACCGTTGCGCCAGACGGTGTGTCAGGGGGCTTTACCGCTTCCGGGGTAAACGCGGTCCCGGTCAGACCCCGGGCACCGGTCGTCTGCGTTACCTGCTGCCCCTCCGCAGGCGGGGAAAGCAGTGCGGGCACGGAGGTCTCCACGCCAGTGCCCCCGGTCTTGGGTGCCGTGACCTGCGTTCCGGTGATCCGCTGTCCCTCCGAGGACACTACCGGCTGCACGGGCACGGAGGTCTCCGTGGGAAGCGTTCCGGCGTGCGGCATGCCGGACGAGGTCTCTGTAGCAGTGCTCCCGGTCACGGGCATCGAGGACTGCGTGATGGTCGTGGCTGTCTGCCGGCCGGACGCCCGCAGCGGGAACTCTCCTTCCGGCGTAATGTAGGTCTCGCCGGTGAACAGCAGGGGCTTCGGCGGTTTTGCGTTTGCCTTCATCTGCTCGTTCATCCTTTCGAAGGTCTTCGTAAAGGGGCTGTTCTTGAGCTCATAGCCGTAGGTATCTTTCTCGAACCTCCTGCTCTGGGCCTCCTTCATGCTGTTTATCGCCGCGATATCGGACTGGCCCCGTACGATGTACGGCGTAAGGAAGATCATCAGGTTCGTCTTGTTCTTTGTCTTGTTCGAGTATCTGAACAGCCAGCCGATGATAGGGAGGTCGCCGAGGAACGGTATTTTACTTTCGCTCACGCTGGAGTTGTCCTGCAGCAGCCCGCCGATGACGATCGTGCTCCTGTCCTTCACGGTAACGACCGTCTCCGCAGACCGCTTGGACGTCGTTACTCCCACGTCGTTCGCGTTGAGTCCCTGCGGCGACGGTATGATGGCTGTGAGCTGGAAATTGAGCTTCAGCCGTATGTAGTCTCCTGCGTTTATCTGCGGGGTAATTTTCAGCGTAAGGCCCACGTCCTGCCGCTGGACGAAGGTCTGCGTATAGCCGCTGATCTGGCCGATGGCCTGGCCGGTCGGTATCGGCACGTTCTCGCCGACCATGATCTGGGCGGGCTCGTTGTCCGTCGCAAGGATGTTCGGCGTCGAGAGCACGTTCGCCTGGCTGTTCGTCTCGAGCGCGTTCAGCAGGGCGACCACATTGAGGTAGCTCACGCCGTTGTAGGTTATCTGTCCGTTGAGAATGCCGAGCGAGAGCCCGGACTGCCCGACCAGAGATCCGAGCTGGTTCTGGGACGACATGATGTTCCCGATGCCCGCGCCCATATTGCTTATGGCGCCCACCTGCGTACCGCCCGCGTTGATGTTCGGCAGCGCATTCAAGTCGACCCCGAGCGTCTTCGAGGCGCTGAGCGAGAGCTCTGCTATGACCGCCTGCACGTAGACCTGCCTCCTCGGTATATCGAGGTCCTTGATCACGCCTTTGAGAGTCTGATAGTCCTGCGGTGTCGCGATGATGATCAGCGAGTTCGTCGCCTTATCTGCGGATATCTTCACGCCGCCTGCGAGCTGGGCCACGGCAGGGCCGGCCGGACCCGGTCGCCCGGGCATCGCAGGGCCGGCGGTTCCGGCGAGGGTGGCAAGGGTGGACGCGAGCTTCTCGGCGTTCGCGTTCTTCAGGTAGTAGACGTGGATCTGTCCCTCTCCCATGACTGGCACATCGAGCTTTTCGATCAGCGCCTCGATCGATGCTATCTCATCGACGCTCGCAACGAGTATGATGGAGTTCGTCCTGTCGTCCGAGAGCACCTTGATGGCCTGCTGCACCTGTCCGGGCTGGTTGGGCCTGAAGAAGCCGAAGGCGGGTCTGGGGGGCTGTCCGGGCTGTCCGCTGTAGAGGCTGGTGATGATGCCAGCGATACTCTGCGCGGTCGCGTACTTCAACTGAATAACCTTTATCGTCTGCCTGTTGGTGTCCGTGTCGAGCTCGTGTACGATCTTCATCAGCCGCTCGATGTTCGATGCGGATTCCGTTATGATGAGCGTGTTCGTCGTATCGTAGGGCTGGATGTTGCCGAACGGCGAGAGGAACGGCCTCAAAACATTGGCCATGTCGCTCGACTTCACGTAATGAAGCGGAACGACCTGCGTTATATACACGTCGCTCGTCTGCCCTACCCGTCTCCCCATATACGTACTGATATTGGTACCCTTCGCGTCCCTCAGGGATATGATCTTCAAGACGTTCCCGCTGCCCACGGTGGTGAGCTGGTTTACCTGAAGTACGGACTCGAATATCCTCCATGCCTCTTCAATCGTGACTGGCGTCGGCGAGATGATCGTGACCTTGCCGTTTATGTTCTGCCCCAGGATAAAGTCCTTGCCCGTGATCTTGCTTATCACCTTTATGAAGTCCTTTATGTCAACATTGCTGAAGTCCATGGTCACTTTCTGCTCTCCACCGTGCTTCTCCTTCGGAGAGGGCTTGTGGACCGTCACCGACGTGAGGGTAGTCCCGGCCTCTCCCGCGACCGACATCGCGGGCATGAGCAGCACGATGATGCCCAGAGTATATACGAGAATCTTTCTGTTCATTTCTCCACCCTTTACTGTACGGTATAATTCAGGGTCATCCCCTGACCGTTCCTGTCTATGTTGACCGTAAAACGGCGCTCGTTCTGTAGTTGCTGAAAGAGCTGCAGGGCACTTTCCGGCGTCGTTACCTGAATCCCATTGACGCTATGGATAACGTCCCCGTTCTGGAGCCCGATATTTGCATACAGGCTTCCGGGGGTTATTGCAAATATTCTATAACCATTGATCCTGCCGGCATCAAGGTTGGGGACCACCCTGGCCTGCGTCAGGAGCTGTCCCATGTTCTGCGTCGCCGACTTGAACTGGCCTTCCGGTATCACATAGTTGCCCTGGCTGACCTCCTCGATGTTCCCGGCCATCGGCCCGGCGGCCGGCCCGGCACCCGGTCCCCCTGCTCCTGCCATACTGAGTTCCTCCCGGGAGCCGTTGTGCAGGAGTATCACCTTTTTCCGCTCGATGGACAGTATGACGGCAGTGCTCCCGAGGTGGTCCTTGACCCGGTAGATATTGATCTTGTTATCGAACTGTATCACGGAATAGGCATACTCCATGGATCCTGCAACGGTTCCGAGCAGCTTGGCATTCAGGTTGGTCCTGGTAACCGGCCCGGAAGTCGTACCCGTGATCTCGTCGATCCCCTGTGCCGAAGAGTTGAATATGTCCCTCTCCACAATACTCATGTAGTATCCCTGCTCCTGCTTTATCTGCGAGGTCAGCACCTTCTGTGCAGCGGCCGTTGTCGTCCTGCCTGCCGATGGCAGCGCGAAGAGCCTGGACCGCAGGTACGCTGACGTGAAAGACGCCAGCACATAGGCCAGCACCACCAGCAGCACGAGGTCCAGGAGCCACGAGTATTTTTTAAACAGCTCTATAGAATTCATCCTCGTCCTGCACACTACCAGAGCGTTTTGTCATGGCAAGTACCCTCCCTATCGTGTCTCTGAGCTCAGCGATGCCCGTACCGTCCCTGGCCGACACAAGGACACGGTCCCGGTAGCTCTCCGCGATCCCTGCCAGGGACACCTCTTTCCCTACCTTGTCGATCTTGTTGAGCACGTAGATCATGGGAATCCTGTCGGCCCCTATTTCGCGGAGTATGCCGCGAACCACGCTGACGTTGTTCTCATACTCCTCCTTGGAGACGTCCACCACGAAGAGGAGTATGTCCGATCTCGCCACGTCCTCGAGCGTGGTCCTGAACGCCTTGACGAGCTGGACCGGGAGATCCTCGATGAAACCAACCGTATCCGTGATGACCGAGAAAGTCCCGCCCCGGAGGTACAGTCTCCGCGAAACCGGGTCCAGGCTCGTAAACGGACTCTCGCTCGATTGTTCGGTTGATCCGGTCAGCACGTTGAGGAGCGTAGATTTGCCTGCGCTCGTGTACCCGACGAGCGAGATCTGCGGTATGCCGGTCTTTGCCCTTCTGCTCTGCTGGACCGACCGCTGTGACTTCACGGCATCCATGAGCCGCCGCAGCCGGTTCAGCCTCTCCTTTATCTTCCTCCTGTCCATCTCCAGCTTCGTCTCGCCGGGCCCTCTCGTTCCCACGCCACCGCCGGTCTGCGACATGACGATCCCCTTTCCCGTCAGCCTCGGCAACAGGTACCGAAGCAGCGCCTCCTCGACCTCGAGCTTTCCTTCCCTGGACCTGGCCCGGCGTGCGAAAATGTCTATAATCAGTCTGGTCCTGTCTATCACCCTCCTGTTGATGACCGCCTCAATGTTCCTCTGCTGCTGCGGGGTGAGTTCTCTGTTGAATACGACAACGTCCGCATCGTACTGCGCTGCGGTGTCGTCGATGTCCGTGACCTGGCCACTCCCCAGCAGCGTGGATACGCTCGGCTGTTTGACCCTCATCACCATGGTTTTCACGATACTGCCGCCGTCCGTCTGGACAAGGGCCTTCAATTCGTCGACCCGTCTGGCGGCTTCGTAGCCTGTCTGCCTCCCGGTCTGGACATGGACCGCGAGTACCCGCTCTCGCTTTCCCACCATGTCACTTGCGTGGCTGTTCGTCAGAGGGCACCCCATTTTATAAGGACGATGCCGTGCTTGTAGATCAACTGCTTCCCGCCATCGTCAAGGACGATGGAATAGTTGTCGAACCCGGCAATCTCTCCCTGCACCACGTTGCCGGACATCAGCTCCACGGAGATCTTCGTCCTGTCCTTCCGGAGCTGGTTCAGCAATTGGTCCTGAATGTTTATCTGCGGTACCTTGTACGCGTTGTTCTCCTGCTGTACCTTCACGCCCTCGGGGTTCCTGCTCCTCTGAAACTCTCCTATCCTTGCCATGTTCCCTCCCTTATTGCTTATTGAAATATATCCGTGCATCGCTGAGGATATCCTTTATCTCTGCTATGAACTTCCTGTCCGGCGAGACCTTCAGAAAGTCCGGCAGCTCGATGATGTACTCGCCCCCTCCCTCCCGCTCATAGTCGAGATACACCTTCGTCTGTCCCCGGTACCTGCCCAGGCAGTCCCGTACCATAGACATAGTCTCGTCGGTAAGGCTGCTGTCCTTTACCCTTATATGCACCGCTTCAATAAGGCCCGCTGCTGCTTCGTCTACCGTGAACACCTTCTCTGCGAAGACCTTCGCCGTACTCTCCACCTCCCCGCTCTCGCTGTTCTTCTCTTCGACCCGAACCGTACCCTTTACGATCACCGGCTTATTGCTCTTCACCGCATCCCGCATACCGCCGTACACGCTCGAGAAGATGATCACCTCCACGCTATCGGAGTCGTCGTCCATCGTCCCGAAGGCCATCAGCTTGTCCGATTTCTTCTCCCTGGTCTCACGCACCGAGGTCATCATACCGCCTATCGTGACCGATTCTCCGTCCCGGTCCATCAGCTCGCCTATACGCGCGTTCGTAAACTTGCCGAGCTCGGCGCTGTAGTTCCGCAGGGGCGTACCGGACATATAGACATCGAGCAGTTCCTTCTCGTACGCGAGCTTCTCGAGCTCGTCCCACTCCGGGACGTCCCCGGGCCCGGTGCTCGAGATGAGCCAGTCCGTCCTGAAAAGCTGGTTCTGGTCCTGGGACATGCTCATCCTGCCCGCCTGTGCGTACGACACGTCGAGGCTGCTGATCATGGCCGCACGCGCGGCGCCGGTACAATCGAACGCCCCGGCCTTTATGAGACTCTCCACCACCTTACGGTTCACCTTCGCCTGGTCCACTCTTACGAGGAAGTCCCACAGCGATTCGAACCCGCGTCCTGCCCGTGCAGCGAGGACCTCGTCAATCGCGGCCTCGCCCACGTTCTTGATCGCGAGGAACCCGAACCGAATTCTGTCCCCCTCGATCGAGAAGTCCTTGGCTGACTTGTTGATGTCCGGTCCCAGGACCTGGATCCCGAGCTTCCGGCAATAATTGACGTAATGCGAGAGCTTTGAGGTCTGCTGGCTTTTCCTCGTAGCCTCGTTCGACAGGTTAGCGGTCAGGAACTCAAGAGGGTAGTACACCTTGAGGTGCGCGGTCCACACGGCCACGATCGCGTATGTCGCACTGTGGGACTTGTTGAACGCGTACTCCGCAAAGCTCTTCATCTGGGAGAATATCTCCTCCGCCTCCTTCTTCTTCATGCCCCGGCCGACTGCGCCCTTGACGAACTTGTCGTGGAGGATGGGGAGCTCCTCGCTTTCCTTCTTGGAAATGACTTTCCTCACGTAATCGGCCTCTTCGAGGCTGAAGCCGGCGATCTCGCTCGCTATCCGCATGACCTGCTCCTGATACAGGATGACACCGTAGGTCTCCTTCAGGATGTCGTTCAGCGCCGGTATCCTGTTCGAGTTGACGCCCCTTTCCTTGTTCTTCACAAAGTCGTCGATGAACTGCATGGGACCGGGCCTGTAGATGGCATTCACGGCTATCATGTCGCCGATCTTCGACGGCTTGATCTTTTTCATCGTATTCTGCATGCCGGAGCTCTCGAACTGGAACAGCATGACGCCGTCTCCCTTCTGCACGGCCTCGTACAGCTTTGGGTCGTCCAGGTCTATGGCGCCCAGGTCAACCTCGATGCCCCGATACTGTTTGATAAGGGACCTCGTCTTGTCGATCACCGACATCGTCGCGAGGGCAAGCAGATCGAACTTTATCAGGCCCGTTTTTTCCAGGTACTTCCCCTCGAACCCGGTCACGATGTTGCCGCTTTTGTCCCGGTACAGGGGCAGGTATTCGTACAGGGGCTTGTCCGAGATAACGACCCCGCTCGCGTGCAGGGACTTATCCCTCAGTAGGTCTTCGAGCTTCAGGGCGATATCGAGCATCTCCCGGACCTTTTTGTCCTTTGCAGCCATCTCTCCGAGCTGGGGCACGACCGTTATCGCCTTCGCCAGCGGCATGTTCTGAGGGATGGCCTTAGCTATACCGTCCACGACCCCATTGGACAGGTCGAGCACCCTGCCCACGTCCCGCACGACGCCCCTCGACTGCAGCGCATGGAACGATGTTATCCGCGCGACCTTCTGGTCGCCGTATTTCCCCTTCAGGTAATCGATGACCTGGTCCCTCCTGTCCGCACAAAAATCAATATCGATATCCGGCATGCTGATGCGACTTTTATTGAGGAAGCGCTCGAAATAGAGTCCGTACTGTATCGGGTCTATGCCGGTTATGCCGATGGAGTATGCCACCAGGCTACCGGCGCCGGAGCCTCTTCCGGGCCCGACCGGTATGGCGTGAGCCCGTGCGTAGTCGATCATGTCCTTGACGATCAGGAAGTAGCCCGAGAACCTCATCTGCCGGATCGTATCGAGCTCATGGGCCAGCCTTGCCCTGTACTCCTGCTCCCTGTCCTTGATGTACGCGTTCCGCTCCACCAGCCGGTCCAGCCCTTTGTTGGAGAACCCGGCAAGCAGCGTATCGTAGTCCCGGCTGCCGTCTATCGTTATCTCCGGAAAATGGAACGTCCCGAGGTCGATAGCGAGGTTGCACCGGTTCGCTATCTCCCACGTCGATTCGAGCGCCTCGGGGTGCGAGGAAAACGCCTTTGCCATCTCTTCCCGCGTCTTCAGGTAGAGCTCCTGAGTCGAGAACTTGAGCCGGTCTGCATCGGACAGCTTCTTTTTCGTCTGGATGCAGAGCAGGACGTCGTGCGCCTTCGCATCGGAGCTGTCGAGATAGTGGACGTCGTTGGTGGCCACCAGGGGGATGCGCAGGCTCGCTGCCAGGTCGTACAGCAGGTTGTTGACGACGGCCTGCTCCCGGATTCCGTTCGACTGCACCTCGAGGAAAAAATCGTCTTTGAATATCTCCCGGTACTGTTCGGCTGCTGCGATCGCTTCATCTGCCTTTCCCGCCAGCAGCTTCGACGGGACCTCGCCGTGCAGACACGCGGACATCGCTATCAGCCCTTCATGGTTCTCCGAGAGCAGGGACTTGTCGATGCGCGGCTTCCCGTAGAAGCCCTCCAGGTGTGCTATGCTGGTGAGCTTGAGAAGGTTCCTGTAGCCTGTCTGGTCCTTCGACAGCAGCACGAGATGGTACGTCTCCGAGGCAGCGTTCTTGTCCCTGATGGTGCCGTTCGTGATGTACGCCTCGATGCCGATTATCGGCTTGATCCCGGCACTCATCATATGCTGATAGAAATCGATGACGCCGAACATGTTGCCATGGTCCGTCATGGCCGCAGCCGTCATACCATAGGACTTGAGCCGTTCGGTCAGCCTGTCGATATGCACGGCGCCGTCGAGCAGGCTGTACTTGGTATGGAGATGAAGGTGAACGAAGTTATACGAAGACACGGACTCTACTCCCATTCTATGGTGCTGGGGGGCTTCGAGCTGATATCGTACACGACCCTGTTGATGCCCTCGACCTCGCTTATGATCCTCGATGACAGCCTGTCCATGAGCTCGTGGGGCAGCCGCGCCCAATCAGCGGTCATGGCGTCGCTGCTGGTTACAGCCCTGATCGCGGCCACATGCTCGTACGTCCTCTCATCCCCCATGATTCCCACCGTCCTTATCGGCAAAAGCACAGCAAAGTACTGCCACAACGATCCGGAAAGGGGATACTTCTCTATCTCTTCCCGCACGACCTTGTCCGCTCCTCTCAGCATAGCGATGCGCTCCCGATTGACCGTGCCGAGTATCCTGATACCGAGCCCCGGCCCCGGAAACGGCTGGCGTGCCAGGATCGTGCCCGGAATACCGAGCATCTTTCCGATGGTGCGCACCTCGTCCTTGAAAAGCAGCCGCAGGGGCTCGATCACCTTCAGCCTCATTGCCGCGGGAAGCCCGCCGACATTGTGGTGGCTCTTTATCATCTGCGACGGTCCTACGGGGGAGGTGCTCTCGATCACGTCCGGGTACAGCGTGCCCTGGAGGAGCCACGCTACGCCTGCCCCGTGCGCGAACCGCTCGAACACGTCTATGAATGTCTTACCGATTACCTTCCTTTTCTTCTCCGGGTCAACGACGCCGTTCAGCCTTTTGAGGAACAGTGCGGAGGCGTCCACGTGCCTGACGCCGAGTCCCATCGCCCGAAAGGCCGCCATGACCTCGCGGGCCTCCGACTCGCGCAGCAGGCCGTTGTCTATGAACACGAGCTTCAATCGCCGGCCTATCGCACGCCGGGTGAGTTCCGCTGCCACGGTCGAGTCAACGCCGCCGCTTATGGCACCGATGACGTGGCCACTGCCGACGGTCTGCCGTATCTCCTCCACGGTCCTTCCGACAAACTCCTCGAGGTCCCATCGCTCTTTTATACCGCAGAGGTCAACGAAGTTTTTCAGAATGCTGATGCCTTCCATAGTATGCGAAACTTCCGGATGGAACTGCAGCCCGAACAGCGGCCTGGACACGTGCTGGAACCCGGCTATCGGCGAGTTCTCCGACGATGCGATCACCTTAAACCCTGCCGGAAGCTTCTCGATGCGGTCCGCGTGGCTCATCCAAACGGTGTGCTTCGCGGCGACGTCCATGCCTCTGAACAGGGGAGAGTCATTCGTAAGCCCGATCTCGGCCCTTCCGTACTCCCTGGCCCTGGATCTTTGTACAGTGCCGTCAAACCTATCCGTCATGTACTGCATGCCGTAGCATATACCCAAGATAGGCACGACCGTGTCGAAAAGCGAGCTGTCAGGTTTCGGGGCGGCCTTCTGATAGACACTATAGGGACTCCCTGAAAGTACGATGCCTTTTGCGTTGAGTTCCTCTATCCGCCCCCGCGGCGTATTGTAAGGGACGATCTGGGAATAGATGCCGAGCTCCCGTATCCTTCTCGATATGAGCTGCGTGTACTGGGAGCCAAAATCAAGGATTACGATGGACTCGATCATAGAGGGCAGTGCCGGCTAAAACTCCAGCCTGTAGTTGGGAGCTTCCTTCGATATCGAAACGTCGTGGACATGGCTCTCCCTGAGCCCGGCCTGGGTGATCCTGACGAACCGGGCCTTCTTCTTCAACTCCGGTATGTCCCGGGCACCCACATATCCCATGCCCGACCTCAGGCCCCCGAGGAGCTGATAGATAACGGACGAAAGAGAGCCTTTGTACGGCACCCTGCCCTCTATGCCTTCCGGCACGAACTTCGACTCGTCATCGAGGTGTTCCTGTGCATACCGATCCTTGGAGCCCGCCTTCATCGCCTCGATGGAGCCCATGCCCCGGTATACTTTGTACGTCCTTCCTCCGAAGAAAACGAACTCGCCCGGACTCTCGTCCGTCCCGGCGAAGAGGTTCCCTATCATGATCGTGTCGGCGCCCGCAGCGAGTGCCTTGGTAAGGTCGCCGGAGAACTTCACACCGCCGTCCGCAATGATCGGTATCCCGCTGCTTCTCGCTACGCGGTGTGCATTCATGATCGCGGTCATCTGGGGTACGCCTATCCCGGCCACGATACGTGTCGTGCATATGGAGCCGGGCCCGACGCCGACCTTTACCGCGTCCACCCCGCTGTCCATCAATGCCCTGGTACCTTCTTCGGTGGCAACATTGCCGGCTACGATATCGACCCCGTCGTACCTCTTTCTCAGTTCCCGTGCAAACTCGATCACATTCCTTGAATGCCCATGCGCCGTGTCAACGACGAGGCAGTCCACACCGGCCTTTACCAGGGCTTCCGCCCGCTCTTCCCTGTCTTTGGATATGCCGAGCGCTGCACCAACCATCAATCTGCCGAGCCTGTCCTTCGTGGCGAAGGGGAACTTCACCGTCTTCTCGATGTCTTTAACGGTTATCAGGCCCTTCAGCTCTCCGCGATCGTTTACCACGAGCAGCTTCTCTATCCGGTGCTTGTGCAGGAGTCTCTTTGCGTCTTCGATGGTGACGTCTTCCCGCGCCGTGACGAGCTTGTCTTTTGTCATGACCTCGCGTATCGGTCTTTCGAGGTCGTTCTCGAACCGCATGTCCCGATTCGTCAGGATGCCCACGAGCTTGCCCTTTCTGACGATGGGCAGGCCGGATATGTTGTGCTTGCGCATAAAGGCAACGCCCTCTTTCAGCTTGCTGTCCGGCGGCATGGTCACCGGGTCCGTTATGATGTAGCTTTCGTACTTCTTAACCCTCGATACTTCTTCGGCCTGTTTCTTGACCGACATATTTTTATGAATGATGCCGATGCCGCCCTCCTGTGCCATGGCTATAGCTGTGGCCGACTCGGTGACCGTGTCCATGGCGGCGCTTACCAGCGGGATGCGCAGAGTAATATGCCTCGACAGACGGGCCTCCGTATTCACGTCCCTCGCCACGACCCTCGACTCCCCGGGCAGGATCAGCAGATCGTCGAAGGTGTAGCCTTCCTTTACCTGTATGCTATCCGTAAAATCTCCCGACATCACACCGTCCGTTTCTCCGACGCCACCGCCTTCATTGTACGACCTCCTTGGAGGACCCCGGCTCGTTGAAGGCATGGATGAAATACTGCGTCGCGCTCAACAGCACCTGATACGCCGCATGGATATTGTTGCTCACGAGTTTGTTGAAGCTCTCTCTCGTTATGGCCACGAGCATCACCGGCTCCCTTGACCGTACGGTGACGGCCCTCGTCTCGCCGCCGTCTCCACCGGTAAACAACGACAGCAAACCGATGACCTCGCCGGTCCCCAGTTCTCCGATGACGGCCTCCGTGCTCCCGGGCGTGTCCTTGATGACTTGCACGCTTCCTGACGCAATGACGTACAGGGCGTCGGAGGGCATGCCTTCCGCAAATATGACCGTCTCTGCCGGAACATCGATCGTCTCCGCTAGGTTCGCGAGTATGTTTATGAGCCTCTCATCGAGTCCCCTGAAAAGAGCGGTCTCTCTCAAAATCTTCACCGTATTCATACGCTCCAGTATGATTATCCCAAACCTTAAAATTAGCAAGCTTTCGCGCGGCAGCGGCCGCAGGCCTGCGGGTTCCCCCGACATCGGCGTCAATATCCCGTCTTCAGGTAATCGGATTTCAGGGCCGTATACTTTTTTATCAGGTCCGTGAGGTACCCGAAATCCTCCTCCGTCAGCTTCCTCCTCACCGTAGCCGGAACCCCGGCTACCAGCGTTCCCGGCGGGACGATCATGCCTTCCTTCACCACGCTGCCGGCCGCCACCATGGACCGCTCTCCGATGACCGCGCCGTCAAGCACGATTGCCCCCATACCGATGAGGGACCCGTCCTTGATATCGCAGCCGTGAACGATCGCGCTGTGACCGATAGTGACGTCGCTGCCGACGGACAGCGGGTGGGTCTGCAGGGTCACGTGCAGGACGCTATTGTCCTGGACGTTCGTCCGTTTCCCTACCCGTACATAATTCTCGTCACCCCGTACTACGGCGTTGAACCAGACCGAACAGTCGTCACCGAGCACGACATCGCCGATCACCACGGCCGTGCCGGCTATGTACACCTCCCTGCCGATAGCCGGAGACTTCCCCCTGTAATCGAGTCTCATCGATTTTGTATACCATGGACGGGTGCCCGCCGCAAGACAAGCCCTCGGCGTACGTTGTTCCTGCCGAGAAGATCCCCCTAGCGTTTCATCCCGTATGGTTGCCGGATAGCGGTGAAGGGCTTCCCTTCCGTGAGGGGAGAAGGAAGGGTCAGTCCCGGTCCTTTATCCACCGGACTGCATCGAGGATGTCTGCTGCTAGGTACACAGGGGCGTACGGCTTGCCGTCGATGAGCGCCTGCTCCTTGGTCCCGTACCCGGTGAGCACGAGTATACCCCTGCCCCCGAAGTTATAGGCGAGCTCCATATCGCAGAGCTTGTCGCCTATCATATAGGCCCCCCTCACGTCCACGCCCAGGTCCTGTGCGGCACGCACGACCATGCCGGTCGCCGGCTTTCTGCACGCGCACTGCTTCCGGTACACCGGGACGACGGCGTCCGGGTGGTGAGGACAGTAATAGAGCCTCTCTATCGATACGCCCTGGTCCGCGAGAATCTTGAGGATGGCGTTGTTTATTTTTAAAAGCTCGTCCTCATTCAGCAGCCCCTTGCCGACGCCGGCCTGGTTGGAGACGATGACGATCCGGTACCCCATCTCATTAAGCATCCTGAGCGCCGGCACCGTACCTTCGTACAGGTGTATCTGCTCGACTTTCGTTATGTAACCATCTTCCCTGTTTATGGTCCCGTCTCTGTCAAGGAATATGACTTTATCCATCGTGGGTAGCCCGCTCCTCTCTTGCAGATGCATGGTTCGGGGTCATCCGGGCATGAGCACGAGGGTCGAGAACCTGTCCGGGGAGAAGTACCTCCTGATGACGTCGTTCATCTCGCTCCGCGTCACCCGCTGGATGAGCCCCGGCAGCCTGGTATAGTAGTCCGCGCTGCGCTCGAACAGCTCGTTGAATGCAAGCATGCCAGCAACACTCAGCGCCATTTGCTTGCGGCTATCGTAGTCCGAGAGCAGGTAGCGCTTGCTGTTCCCGAGCTCAATGTCGTTCACCCCGTCCCGGTACAGCCGCCCGAGCTCGGAGCGTATGACCCCGAGCGATACCTCCACCTTTTCCGGCGATGTCGCGGTATACACGCCGAACCATCCCTTGTTGTTCAGCTTCGCCTCTCCTATCGTCTGTACCGCATAGCATATCCCCCGCTTGTCCCTCAGCTCGACGAACAGCCTGCCGCTCTGCCCACCGAGGATCTGGTCGAGCAGCATGATGGCGAACCGGTCCCTGTGGTTGACCGGCATGGTGAGCGTGCCGGTTATGATGTGGGCCTGGTTCTTTTCCATCCGGTACCGCTCCGTCTTCTCCCTCCTCACCGCCGGGGGGACGCTGTGTTGCGCGGGCACATGGCTCCTGCCCGTCCTGATCGCGGCAAGGTGCCGGGCTATCTTTTTCACCAACTCCGTCCCGTCCATAGCGCCCACCACAGATACCACGCCGTTTCTGCCGCACACGAGCTCGTCATACGTATGTACGATGTCCTGCCGGTCGATCCTTCTTACCGTGCCCTCGTCGCCCTTTTCCGAAAGGCTGAGCGGCGACCGGCCATAGAGGAGCCGCAGGAAGGCATTTCGTGCCTGCAGGCCTATATTGTCCCTGTCCGCCTTTATATCGGTCAGCACGTCCCTCTTGGCCCTTGCGATCTCTTCGCTCTCGAACGCCGGGTTCAGAAGCATGTCTGCAAACAGGTTCAGCCCGTCGTCCGCGTACCTGTTCAGGAATTCCCCGGTCATGCCGAACGACTGCTTCGTTCTGATATACGAGAACAGGCCGGAGATAGTGTCGCTCTCGCGCTCTATGTCCGCTTCTTTGCGATAGCGCGTGCCCTTCTTCAGCAGCATGGCCATGATGTTGATGAGTCCGATTCTGTCCCGGGGCTCCCCGGCAGAATCGCCGAAAAACAGGGCTGAGAGGGCCACGATCGGTATGGTGTGTTTCTCCTTGAGTATCACGCGCAGACCGTTCTCGAAGGTTGCCACGAGGACGCTGCCCACACGCTTCAGGGTATAGCCCATGGCCGACCCTGCAGGACGGCCGCGGCTCACGCTACCCCTGCCGGCGCTGGCACCCTTCTTGGGCAGGATGCCCACGACGTTGAGCCGGTCAGGCCTGAGATACTTCTCTATCGCGCTCCGTATTTCCTCCAGGCCCACCCCGTCGATCTTCTTCGTGTAGTTCATGATATAGCCGAGTCCGCCCATCTCGACGACTGCCTCGCCTATCTTCATCCCGCGCTGCTTGACGGTCTCGAGGTCGTAGATGAAGGTGCTCTTCAGCACCTGCTTCGCGCGCTCGACCTCTTCATGCGTGGGCAGTCTGACAGCGGTGTCGGCTATCGTATCCATGATGTTCCCGGTCGCTCCCTTCAGCTTATCGGGCGTCGTCGTACCACTGACGCTGAAGAAGCCTGTGTACCTGTTTGCCGAGTGCGAGACAATGATGCTGTCGACCAGTCTTTTTTCCATCTTTACGATGCGCGGTAACCTCGATGTGTCGTTGCCCCCGAGGATGTAGGCCAGCACCTCGAGCGCGAAGCTGCTGTCGTCCGTCGCCGGGGGCGTCAGGAAGCCCATCGCGTAGTAGGTGTCCTTCACGTCGAGCCCCCGTACGATACTCCGCTGGCGCCGCTGCTCCGGCTGGCCGGGCCGCAGGTGCCGCACAGCGCCGTTCGATCGCATGCCTCCGAACGCCGCATGGACCCCGCGCTCCACCTGCTGCCGCGGAACGTCCCCGGCGATGACGATGGTGATATTGGCCGGCGCGTACCACCTCTTGTAGTGGGCGAGTATGCTCTCCCTCGTCAGCGAGCGGACCGTGTCCTCAGAGCCGATGATGGGCCTGCCGTAGGGGTGTCCCTGGTACGCAAGATCGTACAATGCAAGGAACAGGGTCTGGTACGTATCGTCCTTACCGCGTTTGATCTCGTCGAGCACCACCTCCCGCTCCATCTTCAGCTCGCCCTCGTCGAACGAGGGGTTACGTATCGTCTGGGCAAGCACATCGAGCGCCCTGTCGAAATAGTCGCTCTTTATAGTCACGTAAAAAACCGTCTCCTCGAACGAGGTGAACGCGTTGATGTAGCCGCCCAGCGCCTCTATCTCCTTCGCTATGACCGATATCTTCTTGTTCGCGGCACCCTTGAAGAACATATGCTCGATCAGGTGCGCTATGCCGGCAGATCGCGGCGGTTCATCGGCGCTGCCGGTGTTCACCCATACCTGTATCGATACGAGCGGGGTGTCCGGCACGTGGTCGTAGAAGGCCTTCAAGCCGTTGGGGAGCACGAACGCCTCTATCTTTTGATAGGTGTTTCCCTCAAGCTTCGGATCGGCCGTCCTCATGGTATACAGCTTCGTGTATAATTTCATACTGGCTCCTCATAAGGCATAATACTGAATATGTGTAGCGGGGCTGTCAAGTCAATGGATAGCGTGGTAAAAGAAGGGAAAAGCATTATATGTTCCATAGTTGCATACGGCCTTTTGTCTCGGGCAACCGTAACGACACAGCCGCAGCGGATCATTGCACCACGCGTACTCCGGACCCCCGGATGCTTTCGTTGCCGGCGCAGTAAACGAGGTCCTTGTCTTGACAATCAAAGGCGTATGGCATATTTGTCATGACATCAGAGGTGCTACGATGGACAAGAAAGAAGAAAGGGATAGGAACCTTTTTGAAAGGGCTGAGGAATTTCTGCAGGTCTTCAAGAAGGGCGCCGAATTCACTCAGGAACTCCTGAAGACAAACGAGCAGTTGCGGTACAGGGTCCTGCAACTCGAGGAGGAGAACAAGGGTGCACGGACAGCCGCGGGTATACCCTCTGAGCAGTACAAAGAGCTGGCGATGCAGATAGAGGCTCTGAAAAAGGAGAAGAACGAGATAGCCAGCCGCGCCAAAGAGATCGAGTCCGAGAACAAGGATTTCGCACAGCGCTATGTCGAGGTTGAGGAAGAGAACAACAATCTCGCCAACCTCTACATAGCGAGCTATCAGTTACACTCGACGCTCGATTTCAAGGAGGTCCTCCAGATCATTCTCGAGATCATCATCAACCTCATCGGTGCAGAGGAATTCGGCATATTTCTGCTCGACGAAAAGACGCACGAGCTCAGGATTATGGCGTCCGAGGGCATCGATGAGCACCAGGTACCTACGGTCATGTTAGGCACCGGCGTCATCGGGGCGGTCGCGAAGAGCGGAGAGCCCTACTTTACGGAAGGAGCGCTGGACACGGTAAAGGCCGACTGGCTCAACCCGCTCGTGGCAATCCCCATTAAGATAAAAGAGCATGTGATAGGCGTTATCGTGGTATACAAGCTGCTCCAGCAGAAGCAGAGCTTTACCCCGCTGGACCATGAGCTGTTCACCCTCCTTGCTGGGCACGCCGCAACATCTATCTTCAGCTCCAAGCTCTACTCGGAGTCTGAGAGAAAGCTGTCCACGATACAGGGTTTCATTGACTTGCTGACGAAGTAGGCCGATCGGAGCTGGTATGAATGAATACAAGATTTTGATCGTGGAAGATTCACCAACGATGCGACAGCTCATAGCGTTCTCTCTGAAGAGACTCAAGGGCGTCAGGATCGTCGAGGCGAGCGACGGCGTCGAGGGCCTCAAGAAGCTCTCTCAGGATTCGTTCAGTCTGATCATCACGGACATCAACATGCCCGTCATGGACGGCCTGAAGCTCGTCAGCCTGATCCGCAAGGACGCCGTGTATAAGGAGGTGCCGATATTCATCGTTACCACGGAGGGCGGACAGGAAGACAAGGAGAGAGCCATGGCGCTCGGCGCAAACGCATACATAACGAAACCGATATCCGCCCCCCAGGTCATGGAGTTGGTAAAGTCCTACCTGAATATGAAGTGACGGAAGCCGGCCGGGTCTCCCCAGTCCCTTCAGCAGCTCACCTGATATACCGTCACCGGGTTTGCTTTGCCCTTGACCATTATCTCGCCGATCAACTTTGTATCGACCGGCTTCTTGATAAAGCTGTTCGTCTCGCGCGAGATCGCTATATGGTTTACCTCCGCAATTGCCTGAAGCCTCGACGCCACATTGACACAGTCTCCGATGACCGTGTACTCGAGCCTGTGGGAGGAGCCGACCATGATACCGAGGACCGGTCCGGTGTCTATACCGATCCGGAGCGCGATGTTGATCCCGTCCCTATTGTCTTTTACCCATCGTACGAGAGATACGGCTGAGCTTATGGCCCTGTCCGGGTCGTCGTCGTGCGAAACCGGCGTACCGAACACGGCCATGAGGCCATCACCAAGGAACTTGTTCACCGAGCCGCCATTCGTCAGGACGATGTCGGTGGCCTTCTCGAAAAAGAGACGCAGCTTCCTTGCAATCTCTGCCGGCCTGTTTTTCTCCGTAAGGGAGGTAAAGCCCACGATGTCGCCGAACAGGATCGTGCTCCTCGCCACCTCCTGTACGTTCCAGAGGGACGAGGGGTTGTTCTGTATCATGTCAAGATACCCGGCCACGGCCTCTATCGGCACGAACCTCTTGATCTGGTCCGTGAGGTTCCTCTCGTCGGCTATCGCCTGGACAAGCTTTTCATGGGCCATCGTGAGGGCGAGAAGGTTAGCGATGATCGTAATGAAATTGAGATTTTCCTCGGTGAACTGCTGGTTGCCCGTCTTGCGGTCCACATAGACCGCGCCGTAGGTATGGTCTTTTTCCCACGCCGGAGCACACAGCGCGGAGGTTATCCCCATGTTCTGGATTGTACGGTCGCCCGTAAAACGGTAATCCATCCCCGCGTTCTTCACGAGGATGCCCGCCCTGTTCTTTACGGCCCTGTTGAGTACCGCCGAACTTATACTGGTGGTGCCCGGATCTCTGACGCTGCTCTCTGCCCCGGTCGACAGTTCGCCCGTGGCCTCGTCGATGACGAGTATCGCACCATAGTCGGCCTTCAGGGCATTGCAGATCAGCTTTATCGTATGATTGTAGAACTGCTTCTGATCGTGCGTGTATATGCCTTCTCTGGCAACGGCGAATATGCTGTTGAGATACACACGGTTCAATGCAGAAACCGAAGTCTCTCTGCCACCGGGACCCGACAGCAAGGATTCCTGTGCGGCAAGCAGCTCGTCATCTTTATAGGTCAACACCACACTCCCTGCCTTGATGCTGTCCCTGTTCTCCAGTCTGCGCTTCCCGGAGACCTTTTTTTCATTGACCAACGTGCCGTTCGAGCTCCCGTTGTCGCTGATGTAATAGCCGTCCGTCTCTTTCTTTATGACGAAATGGTTTCTGGACACACTCGATTCCAGCAAAACGATGTCGTTGGAAGGCAGTCTGCCGACGCCTACCACGTCCTTGTCTATCTGGTAGACTTCTTCGGACTGGTTGTCCTTTGAGCTGAGGACGAGGAGGGGCATCGCCTTACGCTACCATAGGAGCGCAACGTACGCCAGGAGGTTTACGATACCGATGGCAATGGCCCCCCTCAGGTATCCTCCGCTCTCGATCATTGGTTTGCGCCTCAGATAGACGAGTATCCCTGTCGAAGCCATGAGGCTCAGCGCCGTCAGCAGGATACCTGCCTGAAACACCATGAGAAAGGCCTGTGCCGGCAGGAACCGGACGTTCAGGATATAGAGCCCGCTCAGGATGAAGATAGCCGGCCCCCCTAACAGCCCTGTTATGGGAAGCAGGACGAGCAGAGGCATGGGTTTGATGACGGGCTCGCCGAGCTTCATCGGCTTGTCGCATTTTTCGCACCGCTCTTTCGTGTCCTGCTGGTGCCCGCACCACGGGCAGACGGACACGGATGTCCGCCTCGTCACGAGCGCCTGGGTAAGTACCGCATTGTGCAGGTTCGTGCCGCTCATATCGGTCTCCCTGAGGTCCGCACCGCTGAGGTTGGCACCGCTCAGGTCGCTGTGAGCGAGCACTGCGTTGTTCATGATAGCGCCGGACAGGTTTGCCTCTTTCAATGATGCCTTCGAAACTATTGCATCGCTCAGAATCACGCCTTTCATATTCGCCATCGAGAAATTCGTATTGACGCAGGACGCGTGCAACATACTCGATCGCTCGAGCAGAGCGCCGGTCATGACCGCGCTGTCAAGCTTCGCGTAGTCGAGGATCGCCCCGGAGAGCTGTGCATTGTCGAGCTGAGAGCCCTCGAGGTTGGCCCCTCTCAGGTTCGTGTCCGTGAGATTGATGCTGCTCATTTTTGCAGAAGTGATGACAGCCTCGGACAGATCGAGTCCGGACAGATTGACGCCTTTCAGGTCGCTCGAGGGCATGAATACCTTTCTGAGGGACACGCCCGTAAGCATCGCTTTTTGTATGGTGGAACCCCTAAGGGTCGCGTTGGAGAAGTCCGCACCGCGTATGTCTGCCTCGGAAAGGTCCGACGATTCGAGGTTCGCGTTCACAAAGCTCGCCCGGTAGAGCAGCGCCTTGTTCAACTTTATGCCCGGAGCCCGCACCCCGTTCAGGGTTGCCTCTTTGCCGTTCACCCCGGTAAGCACCGCCCCGGTCATCTGGCAGGCCGTGAAATCAGCGCCCTCGATGGTTGCAGAGGACAGGTTTGCCTCCTGCAGGGTAGCGCCGGAGAAATCGGCGTTCCGTGCGTCTGCCTTCGTGGCATTTGCGCCCTGCAGGTTCGTGCCCTTGAACGAGGACTTTATCAGCCGCGCATCTTTCAACAGACAGAACGAGAGGTCGGCATGGTCGAGGATCGACTCGGAGAGGTCTACCTGGGAAAGATCGGAGTTCCTCATCTTTATACCCGACAAATTCAGTCCCCTGAGGTTTTCTCCTACCAGCTTCACGTTCGAGAGCTCGGTCCCCTTGTCCTTGTGGTCGGCCATGTACTTTATCAGTTCGTCCCTGGTCATATCAGGGCTCATACCCTAACGATGAAATAATTGCAACAGGAACGGTACGGGAGACAATGTTTCCGCCCCGCTTTTGTAGCTATTTTCCATCGGCTATAGTATATCTGAAAAACGTAGACCGAAAACACACGGGAGAACCACGGGTATGATAGAAAGGTACAGCAGAAAAGAGTGCACGGCCATCTGGACCAACGAGACCAAGTACAGGATATGGCTCGCTATTGAGCTTGCTGCGTGCGAGGCGTACGCAAAGGCAGGGAAGATACCGCGGGCCGCGCTCGAGCGGATACGGGCGAAGGCCGATTTCGACGCGGCGCGTGTCGACGAAATAGAGCTCGTGGTGAAGCACGACGTCATAGCGCTCCTGACCGCTGTAAGGGAAAAGGTCGGACCGGATGCACGGTTCATCCATATGGGGCTTACCTCGTCCGATGTGCTCGACACCGCCTTTGCCGTCCAGCTCGTGCGGGCGGGCAGGCTCATACTCGACGACATGGAAAGGCTCCTGAAGGTCCTCCGGGAGAAGGCCTTCAAGTACCGATCACTGCCGATGATAGGGCGGACACACGGGATCCATGCCGAACCCATCGTGTTCGGCCTGAAGTTCGTGTCGTGGTACGAGGAGATGCGCAGAAACAGGGACAGGATCGGGCGGGCCATCGAGGGCGTGCGGTACGGCAAGATCAAGGGAGCCGTCGGCACCTACGGCAACATAGACCCCGCCATAGAACAGCACGTGTGCAAAAAGCTCGGTCTGAACGTTGAGCCCTTCTCGACGCAGGTCATCGCACGGGACAGGCATGCGGAGTATTTCTCGGCCCTCGCGATTCTCGCGGCAGGCATCGAGAGAATTGCACTCGAGATACGGCACCTGCAGCGTACCGAGGTGAGAGAAGCAGAGGAGTACTTCACCGAGGGACAAAAAGGCTCGTCGGCAATGCCGCACAAGCGTAATCCGATCCTCTCGGAAAACCTCACCGGCCTTTCGAGGGTCGTACGGTCGTACCTCGTGTCGGCGCTCGAGAACATCCCCCTATGGCACGAGAGGGACATAAGTCATTCCTCGGTGGAAAGGATCATTGCGCCGGACGCGACGATCCTCGTCGATTTTATGCTCGACAGGGCGGTATGGCTGATAGACAAGCTCGTTGTGCATGAGGACAGGCTCAAGGCGAACCTCGACATTACCAAGGGACTCTACGACTCGGAAAAGATCTTACTCTCCCTGATCGACAGGGGCATGGCACGGGAAGACGCGTACGCCGTCGTACAGAAGGCAGCTTTCGCCGCCTTTGACAAGGGCCGTGACTTCGCGGACGTGCTTACGGCAGACAAACGGGTGGCTTCGCTCATAACGAAAGCAGAGCTCAGGCACCTGCTCGGCATAAAAAGCCACTTTCGGTACGTGGATTACATCTACCAGCAGGTGTTCCGCGAGGGCCGGCAGGCATAAACGACTTGATCTCCCCCTGCCTTTTATAGTAAGAAACGGACGATGAACAGAAGATATACTCATACGGTATGCGCCGCTGCGGTCCTCGGAGCGCTGCTGTCCGTGTCGTCGTGCGGCTGGTTCACCACAAAAACCGGGCACAACCCTCTGCTTTCGATAGCACGGGAGTCGTACAAGCAGGCGTTGTCAGCGGACGCCAAGCACTATGCGAGCTCAGAGATAGCCGATGCACACAAGCTCCTGGTGAACGGCGAGAAAAAGCTGCAGGAGAACAAGGTGAACGAAGCAAACGTGCTCTTCAAGCTCTCGGCCCAGCTCTCCGCGGAGGCAAAAGATCTGGCTGAGCAGAATGCGAAGTTCGCAAAAGAAAAACACAAATTCACCATGAAGTTTGCCCGGGCAAAGACGAAGTCGATGACCAGTCAGGAGTGGAAGTATGAGAAGCTCCTCTCCCTGAGAGGCGTGATAGGGCACGTGGTCCTCAATCCCCTGGACGAGTATACGAACAAGCCTGTCGAGTCCGTGTCCGGCTATTCCATCCCCGGGAGTATCATATGGATAAACGGAGCAGAGGCCGACGTATGGACGATCGCCAATCCTCAGACCGGCAGCTTCGAGACCAGCATCCCCTTGTCTCCCAACAAGCTGAATCAGCTCAGGGTTTACGCACTCAATACGACCCTCGATCCAGCAGTCGCCAATGTGTTCCAGGACTCGACACTGCCCGCACGGCCGCATACCTACAGGAATTTCTCCGTAACCGGGTACAGCCTGCAGTCTATTACTGGCTCTACCAGCCGCGCCGCCAAGGTCAATTTCAGGGGGAATTTCGGCGAGATCGTGCAAAAGACCGGAGCCAGGGGGACCTTCGATGGGAAGATACCGCTGAAGACCGAGGCTGTAAACGAGATAACGATCACGGCAGTCGACAGGGCGGGGAATGTCGGATGGCCCAGCCATTATGTCGTCTATCAGGTTGGCTCGCCCCCGGCACTCGCGCTCGAAGAGAGCAACCAGTACATCGGCATAATGCCCGCCTATCAGTTCCTGTTCAACAGCACGTACCTTACCGCTCTGGCGTCGGCGTACAGGATAAGCCGTATGTCCCTCAACCCCTATGGCGGATTCATAGATTATACCAGGAAGTTCTCCCACGCGTTCGGCGTGGACGCCTCCGGGGGCCTTGGCTTCGCCGAATCTGACTTCGTGGCCGGCGGGCTGAGCGGTACGTACAAGATGATGGTGCTGTCCGCACTCATCACGCCTGAGTACCATATCCTCATCCATAAGTTCGATATCCACTTCGGTCCGGGAGTGGGCGTTTACTATGGGACGAGGAACATAACCTATGCCGGGATAAGCCCTTCCGAAAAGAACGTGGGCTTCCTGACCTACGATGTGGCGGCACAGTTCGGCGTCAACTATCTGTTTACCTCGAACCTCTCCCTGAGCGGACTCCTGAGGGTTTCATGGGGCGAGGTCAACGATGCGAGCAAGCTCGGCGCTCCCTTGAACCTCGGCGGCGTGTATATCGGGGTCGGCCTCGCTTACTACCTGTAAGCCCCGCATGCATGTTGGGGGTGTTCACGATCCCTCTTCAACCGGCAGCCCTGAACCGTCCCCATGTGCTGCTGTGATAATTGTTACTTCAATCATAAAAAAGTGCTATAAGGAATCCTGTATCGGCGATGAAGGAAAGATGTATGACAGAGAACCTCAAGAGTATCCTGGTCGGCGTCGTGGGTTTTTTATCTCTTCTGGTAGCAGGGTGCGGCAGACCACAAGGTAATACCTCCCCTCTGGTGAGCAGCCTGAAGATAACACCAAACCCAGCGGCCCCGGGCAGCACGATGAGCGCCGTGGCCATAGCGTCTGACGCCGACGGGGACGTGCTCCATTATGCGTGGTCAGCCTCGGCGGGATGGGCGGTGACCGGCTACGGCACCACGGCTACGGTCGTGGCTCCGTTGACCAATAATGCGGCCGGTGCTGTCACGGTGACGGTGGACGATGGCAATGGAAAGACGGCACACAGCACACTCGCCGTGACCACCGAGACAGGCACGCCTCCCACTCCCACCAGCCTGCCGGTGATAAGCAGCATCACCGCGCTGCCCAACCCCGTTGGTAAGGGAGGGGCCATGAGCATCTCCGTGACTGCCTCGGACACGAACGGCTACGCCCTGGCCTACACCTGGACGGTCACGACGGGCTGGGCCATCAACTCCGGACAAGGCACGCCGGGGATAACGGTAACGGCCCCTGACAGCTACGCCAGCAGCGGCACGGTCTCTGTGACCGTGAATGACGGCCACGGGGGCGTGGCGAGCGGCTCCATAAACGTGGGTACGGAAGGCAACAGCATGCCGGTGATAAGCAGTATCTCCGCATTACCCAGCCCTGCTGGCCTCCATCAGACGATTATCGTGTCCGTCGGGGCGGCAGACCCGGACGGAGACGCCATCGGGTATGCCTGGACGGCAACCGCCGGGTGGCCGATAACCGGCTACGGTGCCACCGCCACGGTGGTAGCCCCGGATACCTACAGCGCGGCCGGGAACGTGACGGTGATCGTGTACGACGGCTATGGCGGCGTAGTAAGCGCTACCATCGCCCTCGGTACCATCGCCAACAGCGTGCCGGTCATAGCGGGCCTTACCGCCGCTCCGAACCCGGTAGTGCCGAACGGAGTAATCGTCATGACTGCTGCGGCGTCGGATCCTGACGGGGACGCACTTACGTACTCGTGGACGACTTCCTCCGGATGGACCGTCACCGGCTTCGGGGCCACGGCCACGGTCGTAGCCCCGGATACCTACAGCGCGGCCGGGAATATCACGGTCACCGTGGACGACGGCTACGGCAGCGTGGTGAGCGCTACCTTGCAGGTCAGCACGTCCGGCAACGGCATACCTACGATAAGCAGCATGTCTGCGTCGCCCAACCCGGTCGCGACGAACCAGACCGTAACGGTCATCGCAAATGCGTCGGACACCGACGGCGACACGCTCGCTTACTCGTGGACGGCCACGTCCGGATGGGGCATAACCCAGTCCGGCCCGCATGCATGGCTGTTCCCGCCTTCGACCCACAGTGCTGCCGGGTATGTCACCGTAACGGTGACTGACGGACATGGCGGCATGGCGACTGGCTCGCTCGCCGTCAGCACGACGCCCCAGTGGCCGCCCTTCATAGCGAGCGTTTCGGTCTCTCCCCAGCCCGTTATTACCAGCACCGTGCTCACCTGCAGTGCGTCGGACCCGGACGGTGACAGCCTGAACTACCTGTGGTACATCGGCGGTGTGCCTGTAGCATCGGGCAGCTCGGCCGCATGGACCTCTCCGGGAATCCCCGGATACTACGATGTAACGGTACTGGTTAGCGACGGGTATGGCGCCTCGGTGACCGGCAGCAGCTCCGTCGTAATGAGCAGCGGCAGCTCATGGCCAAGGTTCCACAGGGACATCGGCTCGACCGGGCTGAGCCCTATCGATACGAGCTCGGTGACCGGGGCATTCCAATGGGGCTTCACCACCGGTGACTACGTCTATTCATCGCCGGCCATGGGCTGGGATGGCACCGTCTATGTGGGTTCCGACGATGGCAAGCTGTACGCCGTTACCCCGAGCGGAACGCTCAGATGGAGCTATGCTACCGGCAGCCCCATCTGGTACTCGTCCCCGGCAGTAAGCTCCCGTGGCATGATCTATATCGGATCGAGCGACGGCAAGCTGTATGCCATCGAGCCAAACGGCACCTTAGCCCCGGGATGGCCGTTTTCCACCGGCGGCCCCATCTGGTATTCGTCCCCGGCCATCGGTGCGGACGGTACCGTGTATATCGGATCGAGCGACGGCAAGCTGTATGCGATAGGCGCCGGCGGGGGGCTGAAGTGGACCTATACCACGAGCAGCCAGATCTACGCCTCCCCGGCCATCGGTGCGGACGGTACCGTGTATATCGGCTCCGGCAACGGCAGCGTGTATGCGATCAACCCGGCGAACGGTATGCCCGAGTGGAGCTACGCTACCGGCGCAAGTATATACTCTTCCCCGGCCATCGGTGCGGACGGCACCATCTATGTCGGCGCAAGTAACGGTAATCTTTATGCGATTAGCCCCCGGGGCGGGCTCGACTGGAGCTATACCACCGGCAGCACCATAGGGTATTCCTCGCCCGCGATAGGCGGGAACGGTACCATCTACATCGGGGCGAACGACGGCATCCTGTATGCGATCTTCTCGACGGGCTCGCTGGACTGGACCTACACCACGACAGGCGTCATCAATTCTTCTCCGGCCATAGGAGCGGACGGAACTATCTACGTCGGTTCTGAAGACCATACCCTGTACGCAATCAACCCGGATGGAACATTCAGGTGGAGCTATACTACGGGCGGCGCTATAGACTCTTCTCCGGCCATAGGCCCGGATGGCACCATCTATGTCGGCTCCGATGACTTTATTCTCTACGCGCTACACTGATATGAGAAAAACAGTATCGGTAGCGATCGCAGGACTCTTCCTTGTTGCAACGGCAGCCCATGCCGCCGGTCCGACCGGCAGTGCGCTGTACGGAGAGACGGGCATCGTACGGCTCGTCTCTGCACAGGGCCTGCCTGCAAGGGCAATAACCTTCGGGATAGATGGGCTCTATTTCTATGCCAAGGACCTCCTGAATACGGCGGCCGATACCAACCAGAGGCTCGAGGGGAATATCGATGTGACCTACGGTGCTACAGACTGGCTCGAGGTATTCCTGAACGAGTCGAATTCCACGCAAACGATAACGAACAACGCTATTGGCAAAGACAGCATATATACGATATTCGGCGATCTCACCGCCGGCGCCAAGGTAAGCTACCGTTTGCCCTCCGACCTGACCGTTGGCCTCTATGCCCTTACGAGACTGTACACCGCAACCGGGGCATTCGGCTATCACATGCGTGCCACGGGCTTCGGCATGAGGATACTGGTTTCCAAACAGCTCGACGTGACAAGGAACGTCCCCCTGATATTCGACGTTAATCTGGGGTTCCGGTGGGACAATTCCAGATACCTGCTGACGGCCCCGAACTATACCATCGGTCCGTACACGACGGTGGCGGACCTGTACAGCTCCGGGCTCCCGAGAAACGAGATTGAATACGCCCTGGGGGTCTATCACACCGACCAGATACTGGGCGCGATCGGACTTCAGGTCCCCCTCACGCTGGTGACGCCGTTTATCCAGTACTACACGAACCAGCTTCTGGGCACCTCCGGGGTGGGGCTCCGCTATGACCAGTCCCCGCAGTACCTCATCCCGGGCGTACGGTTCACCCCGCTCAGGGCCCTTGCGATAGACCTTGCCGCCGAGATAGGCCTCACGAGGGACGAGAATCTGTCCGTACCGGGCTCGCCGCCGGGTACAACGACAGAAGTCAGCGGGGTGCCTCCGTGGACCATCATCCTCGGGGCCAGCTACACGATCCTACCCGGCGCGACCCCTGCTGCCCAAAAGGCCGAGCTGCCGGTGTCCGGCGAATTGGCCGGCATGGTGACCGACACGACCACCGGCCTCCCTGTTGCAGCGGTCATCTCGTTCAACAGCCCGACACAGTCTCCCCTGGGCACGGACCCGGAGACAGGCATCTTCTCCGTCAGGCTGCCCCCGGGCAGCTACCAGGTCACCGTCTCCGCGGAGGGCTTCACGAGCCAGACGGTAACTATCGAAATACTCAAGAACGCAAAGACCACCGCACAGTTCATGCTTGAGCCGAGCCAGCGTGCGGCTGCCCCGGTGTCCCCCACAGCGGAGAGCAGGCCGGTCCCGAGGCAAGGGGAGCTTGCCGGCACGGTGACCGACACGACCGGGGCGCCCCTCGCTGCGGTCATCTCGTTCAACAGCCCTGCCCAGGCACCCATAGGCACGGACCCGGAGACAGGCGCCTATGCTGTCAAGCTGCCCCCGGGTAGCTATCAGGTCACGGCCTCGGCGCAGGGCTTCACGAGCAATACAGAGGGTGTGGACATAACTGAGGGCGGAAAGACCGTCGCGGCGTTCGCGCTCGTGCCGAGCCAGGCAGCAGGGCCGGTGTCCGGCACCGCCGTGGGCAGGCCGTCCCCGGTCCTCGAGCGGGCAATGCGGAAGATAACCATACGGGCGCAGTCCATCCACTTCGATCTGGGCAGTGCAAAGGTGCTCCCGGTATTCTATCCGATCCTCGATGACCTGGTGAGGCTCCTGAGAAACAACCCTGCCATCCATATCCTGATAGAGGGAAATACGGACAATTCCGGCTCCCGCCTATTGAACGAGAAACTCTCCGCAGCACGGGCGGATGCCGTCAAGCAATACCTCGTCAGTCATGGGATAGACCCGGACCGCCTGCGGACCAGGGGCTTCGGAGAGACCCAGCCAGTAGAGCCCAATACGTCGTCCGGGGCGAGGGCCATAAACAGAAGGGTCAATATCCAGTTTACGATAGAGTAACCCGGGAGATGAAGATCCTTCTTGCAACATCTTCGTCGGGCTGGAGCGGGGGACAGTACCAGGTCTACCTGCTGGCGAAAGGACTCCGGGACAGGGGTAATGCCGTGTCTATCGTTGCCTCGGGCGACAGCGAGCTCGGCAGGAGACTTGCCGCAGAGTCCATGGACGTCCATCCCTTCAGGATGAACAAGGAAGCCGACGTTTTCTCCATGGCAAGGATGGCTGGCTTTCTGAGGCGGGGCAGGTTCGATGTCATCAATGTCCACAGGCCGACCGCGCACACCATAGCCATGGTAGCGAACATGCTATCGACCCGCTCGAGGTTCATCGTAACGAGGAGGGTGCCGTACGGCATCCCCTCGCGGATATCTGCAAAGGTGAAGTACGAGTGGTTCGTGGACCGCGTGATAGCCATATCGAACGATGTGAAGCAGAGCCTCGTCATGACCGGCGTTAGCGAAGGACACATCGCCGTGATACCGGACGCCATCGATAGCAGTCAGTATGACCCGGCGGGCATCGCCCCTGCCCCGGAGCTCTCCGGCAAAGGCCCGGTCGTCGGCACCGTGGGCAACGCGAACCGGCAAAAGGGACATAGCTACTTTCTGTCGGCCATGCCTCTGATACTGAAGCGGTACCCGGACGCACGCTTCGTGGACGTCGGGGTACGTGATAGCGACACAGAACTCGTAGGCCTTGCGGACAGGCTCGGCGTGCGGGACAGGATCGTATTCACCGGGTTCCGGCAAGACGTCCGGCCATACCTCAGGGCAATGGACGTATTCGTGTTCCCCTCGATCGTGGAGGGTCTGGGCACCTCGCTGCTCGAGGCCATGGCGATGCAGAAGCCGGTCGTCGTAAGCAGGACCGGGGGAATGCTCGACGTCGTCTCCCCCGGCGTGAATGGCGTATTCGTGCGGCCGGGCTCGGAAAGGGAGATAGCCGATGCCGTGTGCGGACTACTGAATAACCCTGCCCGGGCACACGAGCTCGGCGTACACGCACGCACAACTATCGAGCACGGCTTCTCGGTTGAGGTCGTCTCGCAAAAGACCGAGGACCTCTTCAGGGCCTTGCTATGATATACGGTATCCTCCTCGCTGCATCGTTGACGGCCCTTGCGGTATGGTACCTCGAATTCAGGGCGTACTCCATACCGGTGCTATACTACCATCATGTCGAGCCGGGCGACCCGATAACGCCCCGGGTGTTCGAGATACAGATGCAGTACCTGCTCTCGAAGGGATACCGGAGCATATCGCTGCTTGAACTTGCTGAGTTCATGCAGGGCCTGCACAGGCCGGGAAGAAAGAGCTTTGTGCTGACGTTCGACGACGGGTTTTATTGCAACTACCGCCATCTTTTCCCCATTCTCAAAAAGTCCGGCCTCAAGGCCACGGTGTTTGCCGTCACCGGCGCGAGGAAGCAGTCGATCGATGCCGGACCGAGGGAGCAGGCAAGGGGCTATACCGCGCGCAGCGGAGCAAATGCGGAGGCGACAGCGAACTTCGCGACATGGGACGAGCTCAAGGCGATGGCGGAGTCCGGGCTTGTCCAGGTGGAGGATCACAGCCTGTTCCACGACAGGGTCTACCGCGATGACAGGGTAGCCGGCTTCAACACGGGTGTCGAGCTCGATTGGCCCGTATGGGGCGATACGAGGCCGGGCACGGTGCGGTACCGGACAGGCTCTTCTCTGGCACACAGGAACTTTACCGGGGACTACAGGCTCAACGAGCACCTCGTAAAGCTCGTGAAAGAGGGTCCGCTCGACCCCACCGAGGCAGGCGTTCTCCGCGTGCTGCGGCAGGCGTACCGGGGATACAGGAGGCAGCACCCGGTGAAGGTCATCTATGAGTCCGGGGACAGCTATGCGAGGCGGTGCAGGGCCGACCTCGAAAAGAGCAGGCAGGTGATAGCCGGACATATCGGCGCTGTGCCTGGGTTCCTGTGCTTCCCCTGGGGGGAGTATGGCAGGCGCACCATAGAGGTCGTGAAGGACCTCGGATACAGGGGCGCGGTAACCACGGACAAGGGCGCGAATGTGCGAGGCGGCAATCCCTACAAGATAAAGCGTTTTAAGGTTTACCGGTCGAACATGGGATGGTTCAAACGGTATTTTCTCCTCCACAGATCACGGATACTCGTTACGCTATACGGACTTTTTTACGGCTGGTTTTAGCCTGCAATGATTGCCAAATACGGTATTGTCTGATACAGTTTACTCCATTCTTGAAGAACCACGCTGTAAACAGCGAGGATTCTTCGTTGGCAGGGAACAAGGTAATCGTATAGTTCGCCGTGACCTTCCCTCCTATGGCAGGAGGGATTGCGGCGAACACCCATGCAAAAGAGACGGTATGAATGATCAAGAATTGTTAAGGCCCCTGATAGAATCCAATACGACGAAGCTCGCTCTTGTTGTGATGGACGGTGTCGGCGGACTGCCGGTCAACGGCGTCAGCGAGCTTGAAAAGGCGGACACGCCGAACCTCTCTGCATTGGCCCGGAGTTCTGCATGCGGATTGCAGGTGCCGGTTGCTTACGGAATTACCCCTGGCAGCGGTCCCGGTCATCTGGGGATATTCGGCTATAATCCCCTTCAGTACGAAATCGGCAGGGTGTCCTCGAGGCCCTCGGACTTGGCATACACCTGACGGAAAACGACATAGCCATCCGGTGCAATTATGCGACAGCGGTGCAGGAGGGATCGAAGACCATCATCAAGGACAGGAGGGCCGGCAGGATCCCCACGGACCGCAGCAAAAAGATCACACAGATGCTGCAGGAAAAGATACAGCAGATCGATGATGCACAGGTCATCCTGCTTCCCGGTATGGAACACAGATTTGCCCTTGTTTTAAGGTTTCCCCGCGCATTGGAAAAGGGTGCGGATCTTATTGAGGATACAGACCCGCAAAAAGAAGGGCTTGAACCGGTAGTGCCGTCGCCTTCAGACAAACAGGCAAAACATGTCCTGGAGATCGCACTTCAGTTCGTGGAAAAGGCAGCTCAAATACTGAAGGATCAGGAGAAAGCAAATTATATTCTTTTACGGGGGTTTTCATCCGTGCCGAAGATACCTAAGTTCAATGACGTTTACGGCGTGAGATCTCTTGCCATCGCTACGTACCCCATGTACCTCGGTGTTGCGAAACTGCTCGGTATGGATACAATCAAGCCCGAAGGAGGCATCGCGCAGGAGATAGAAACCCTGAAAAAAATTATGACAACTATGATTTCTTTTACCTCCACGTGAAGAAAACGGATTCGAACGGGGAGGACGGCAATTTCGAAGGCAAGTGCAGGGTCATAGAAGAGTTTGATAAAAACCTTCCGGATATCCTGTCGCTCAATCCGGACGTCCTCGTCATAACCGCAGACCATTCCACGCCAGCACTTATCAAGGGACATAGCTGGCATCCGGTTCCGGTGCTGTTAAAGAGCAGGTATGTCTTCGGCAGGACATCCGCAGCATTTACAGAGAGGGAATGCCTCAAAGGCGAGTTTGGCATAATCCACTCGACGGATATCATCCCGTTGATGCTTGCAAACGCTCTGCGCCTCAAGAAGTTCGGAGCATAGGTATACCCTTACCGGAGGAACTTCCCGGTTTCTATTTCGGCCTGTTCCGTTCAAGAGCCATAGCACCCAGGCGCGCAATAGTCTCCATGACCGCAAGGTTTTCGGGGAGGATGACCTGCCCGGGCGGATCGAACAGAAAACCGATTACTCCGACGAGGGTGTCTTCGACGAGCATCGGCAGGTACGTGGCCTTCTCCTGCGGCAGGGTGGATGTCCCGTGACCAGCCGGCTGCTTGTTCAGTACGACCCATGACGCCACCGCAAGCACCTTGTCATTGACATCAAAACCCGGTGTCTTTGTTTTTATGGCAAGACGGTCTGCATCCGGGAAGAAAACAGCAAGGTTGCAGGGAAATATCCGGGTGGTATGCCGTACGATGATGGCAAGGACCTGTTCCACGTTCACCGCGGTAACCAGCTCCCTGCTCAGGGTGTAGAACGCGATGTTTCGGGCCTCGCTCTGTTTGAGCAAGTCGACTTTGGTGCGGAGCTTATAAGCGAGATTGCTGATGATGACGGCGATGAACAGCGAGATGATGTACGAAACGAAATACCCGGTATCCGTAACTGCAAAGCTATAGAATGGTGGCACAAAGAAATAATCGAAGATCATGATACTGAGGAGTGCCGAAACGATGGAGGGGCCCCTCCCGATGAACAGGGCATTGAGGATGACCGGCAGCAACAGCACAAACAGCAGGTTGATCTGACTCAGGTTATGACGGAGTACGAATGCTGCTGTCGATGCTGCGGCAACGGCAAGGATCCCTCCGGCATATTTAATCCAGCCCGACGTGAAGACCGGTTTTCTGAATTTTACCGGATGGCTGTTGGTTCCGGTCTCGGCATCTATCAGATACAGATCGATGTTCGGCGTACTGGTCATGATCTTTTGAGGTATTGTCGGGAACAGGCCAAAACGACGGCTTTTGCCCATCACGATCTTGGTCACGTTATTGCTTGCAGCGTATTCTCCGATTGCCTGAACGATATCATTGGCCTTAATCCAAACGACGCCCGCGCCGAGCTTCTTCGCCAGGTCCATGGCCTTGTTCAGCCATTCAAGCTCCCGGACAGACAACTTCTTATGCTGGTCTGTTTCTGCGTAGAAGGCTGTCCATTCTGCATTCGTCTCGGTGACGAGCCTGAATGCCGAGCGTATCAATTTCTCGGCGTACGGGCTGGCGTAGACGGCAACAAGGATCGATTCGCGTACCGGCCAGGGGCCTGCGATTGCGTGCGCCTGCATGTATCCCCGCATCCGCTCGTCGACCCGGTCTGCAACGACCCTGAGGGCGAGCTGCCGGAGTGCGAGAAGGTTTCCCGATCGGAAAAAGCTGTTGACAGCAAGACCGGCCATGTCCTTGACATAGACCTTTCCCTCGCCGAGCCTTTTCAGCAGTTCTTCGGGAGGGAGATCGATGAGTTTGATCTCCTGCGCGGATTCGATGAAGGTGTCTGGTACGGTCTCTCGTACCCGGATGCCGGTGATCTGGGAGACGATGTCGTTCAGGCTTTCAACGTGCTGGACGTTCATGGTCGTGTAAACATCAATATCGGCGTTCAGTATCTCCTCTATGTCCATATACCGCTTTGCATTGTGAGAACCCGGGGCATTGGTGTGGGCAAGCTCATCGACAATCGCGAGACGGGGTTTGCGCCCGATGACGTTAAGCGGATCCATCTCTCTGAGCTTCACGCCCATATATTCGACGGCCCGGAGCTCAATGATCTCCAGTCCTTCGAGTAAGGCATCAGTTTCCGTCCTGCCGTGGGTTTCTACGTAGCCGGCGACGATGTCGATACCTTCTCGTTTGCGCAGACGAGCATCGCTCAGCATGGCGAACGTTTTGCCGACACCCGGTGCAAACCCGAAGTAGATGGTCAGCTTACCCCGCTTCTTTTCCGCTGCCGCTTTCTGGGAAAGCTTCAGGAGCTCTTCGGGTGACGGTCTTCTGTAGTCTTCGTCAGCCATAAACTATTCATCTCTTTACCCCCTCTTACAAGAGGGGCACGAGGTGTGTTCTCCTCGTACTTCTGCGTTATCCCTCTTACATAAGAGGGATAAAGGGAGTTACATTTTATTTTACTTTCATGCATCTTAATTCCTCAAAATATAAAACAGTCCGCCATCCCGAGTTACTCATATCCGTCATTCCCGTCCCCGTGAACTACCACTGCGAAAGGCGGTGGCTTCAACACGTAATTCAAAGAAAGCCCTCATCCTGCCCTTTCCCCAACGGGAGAAGAAATTCCCCATCTCCTCGCCCTTTGGGAGAGGATTAAGGTGAGGGGTTTTCTGCGGGAATCCAGCATCTCACTTTTCCAGACACGTCTGCTTCCTTTGTCAAATGTGTAGCCCTTCCTCCCTATATTCCCTATACCCTTTTCATCTGTGCAATGATAGCATTTGCCAGATCACGTTTATCAATCAAGTAACTATCCCATTTATTCGACTCTTTTTTCTTTCTCCCTGCCACAAAGCCAAAAAACCTTCCACCCTGAAGTATGTTCGCTGATTTTACAAAATCCGGTGCAGGTACAAACCAGAGATAGTCCCAAAGGTCTCCTTCATCCGTGTCAAAGAAACAGAAAACAACAGCCATCGAGTAGTTATCAGCAATACTTGCGGCTTTAGTCATAGCAGTAAATATCTCATCCGGGTTGTCGCCGAAGCGACTCTTGATCTGGATGTACATTGTTTTCAGACTCCCTTTCTCCTTAACGATCAAATCTATGCCTTCGTCGTCAGAAAGCGGTTTGTAACAGGATAAGGTGGTATCACCATAAAGAGTAATAAGCTCTGCTATCCGCGCTTCTGCAATATCACCTTTCTGCTTTGTGGAAACGTCTTTGGAGATTTTATAAAGCTTTTCTGCTTTCTTGACCGCTTCATCTTCTGGCCTGGTAACATTGTCATTGAGTCCGAAAACAGACGGTGCAGTCTTTATGAAGCGGGATTTATTGCCCTTTGCGTTTATATCAACGATAAGCTGGGCATTCATTGTGGCCTCAGGTGTCTTGCCCGCGGTTTTCAGCCATCCCCGCTCCAAAGCAATCTTCGTAATCTCCTTGCTATGCAGCGGCTTGCCCGCTTCCTTCAAAATCTGATAGGCAATGTCTTTGAACGAGTTCATAGGTTATATCTTAAGCAAGTTACTGATAATATTTATCATTGTTTCTTTCTCACTCGGAGAACTGCTGGCAATAAGCAAGGCAAGGGCAACAATGGTGTTATCGTTCATCTTTCGCTCCCCTGTCGTTTTTACGAGATAGTTATTCTTTGCAAGAAAATGCAGAAAAAGCAGCGAGCCGATGCGCTTGTTGCCATCAACAAACGGATGGTCTTTTATGGTAAGGTACAACAGGTCTGAGGCCTTTTCTTCTATGCTTTGGTAAAGTTCTTCCTTGTCGAACGTCTGATAAATAGCGCCCAGCACGCCTTTAAATTTGGGCTCTTCTCCCAAAAGTGATCATGCCATATAGGGGATAAAAAAGCAAAGAAAAGCATCGGTTACTGTGATAAAGCTCCTTTAATTTTATCACCAGATAAAGAAGGAGGTCACAGGCCGATGCGT
>JAJYLN010000030.1 GCA_021787665.1 bacterium | reverse complement strand
CTTAAGCGTGTCCCTTTTCGAAAAAAAACCTATTTTATCAGCGCTTACACCAATAGAGCTTACGGAATCATCCATGATATTAGGCAACCAGTTGGATTTATTCGATTTTTAATTGGACACCCGTGATCCCATTTCAATGTTCGGAACCTGGTCAGGATGTAAATCAATCTCGGCAAAGCGCTTTAAAAGCATATACAGAAGATTGGCATCATCCAGGCGTTTAATATGATCGTTAAAATTAAAATGCTCTAAAATATTCCGTGCATGCTTTGAAAAACCATTAATATAGTTCCGTAAGTTTGCAGCTATATCATTGGGATCAGCAATCAATTTCTGAAAATCATATTTGCTTTTGTTATAGAATTTCAGCTTTGCTTTCCTCTTGAGTATTACCTCGAGTGCTTCCGGTGATAATCGTTTAGTCTGAGGGAGATATGCCAAGACGGATTCTTTTGTCGGTTCAAGTACACAATCTAAACGCCGTAGAACAGTGAGAGGTACAATGACCCTTCCATATTCTGATTGCTTATAATCACCGCGTAGAAGGTCTGCAATACTCCAGATAAAATTGGCCCGTTCCCTAAAGTTATTCGTCACAATTACGCTCCTTGTTTCTCATAACTATTAAGGACAGAAAATTTGGGTTCCTTTCAAACCGGCCCATCAGTCCGTACTTGTTGGAGAAATTGATTATCCATGAGCAATGGCATAGCAGATTACGAGAGGATTGGCTATGGAAACGAAGAGAGCTTGGGACAGGACCGGTCAGACCCCCTTTTTCCCGGTCGCGTCCTTCTCCCTGCCGAAGAGGGTGTGCTGGAGCGTGTAGAGTTTTCGGTAGTGTCCGGCGTTCTTCATGAGCATCTCGTGCGTGCCCTCCTCCACGAGCTCCCCGCGTACCAGCACGGCAATCCTGTCGGCCCGCTCGGCGGTGTAGAGCCGGTGCGCAATAAAGAAGGTCGTCTTGTCCTTCATCAGGTTATCGAGCGCACGCTGCACCTCGCTCTCGGACTTCGCATCGAGGTTCGATGTCGCCTCGTCGAGTATGAGGATGGACGGGTTCTTGAGGATGGCCCGCGCTATCGCTATCCTTTGCCGCTCCCCGCCGGAGAGCCTCGCCCCCCTCTCCCCGAGACTAGTGTTGTACCCGTCCGGCAGGTTGACGATAAAGTCGTGTGCGCATGCCAGCTTCGCGGCCTCCAGGACCTGCTCGAACGAAGCGTCGCTCTTGCCGTAAAGGATGTTGTTGTACACCGTATCGTTGAACAGGACGGTCTCCTGTGTCACGATGCCCATCAGGTCTCTCAGAGACTTTATCCGTAGGTCCCGTATATCGGTATCATCAATCTTTATGGCCCCGGATGTGACGTCGTAGAACCGCATGAGCAGGCTCACGAGCGTGCTCTTCCCGGCCCCGCTATCGCCGACGATGGCAAGGACGTCCCCCTTTCTGACCCTGAACGATACGCCCTTCAATGCTTCGCGGTCTCCGTACCGGAAAGACACGTTGTTGAAGGAGATGGTGTCCCTGATCCCGGTAACTTCGGTGTGCCCGTCCTTCACGGTCTCTTTCGGCTCATCCAGGACCTGGAACACCCTTTCGGATGCTGCGAGCCCGTCCTGGAGCACGCTGTTGATGTTGCTGAGGTTCTTGACCGGCTGATACAGCAAACCGATCGCCGCAAAGAACGAGAAGAAGCCCTCCGGCGTGAGCGTGCCGTGCATAATGCGGACACCGCCGTACCAGAACGCTCCCACGAACCCGATCACCATGAGGAACTCCATGGTCGGGACGAACAGGGCGTTGACCTTTATGCCCCGCATCAGCGCTGCATAGAGATCGGAAGTGAACCTTCTGAACCTGCCTATCTCGTGGGCCTCCTGGTTGAAGGCCTTGACGATGTTGATGCTCGATATGGACTCGAACAGGTTGTTGTTCAGGTTTGCCGCAGCGTTCTGGCCCTGGATGCTGACCTTCCTCAACTTTCTTCCCACCCATACGACCGCATAGCCGGCAACCGGATAGACGAGGAAGGTCAGGACCGCGAGCTTCCAATCGAGGTAGAAGGCAAGGGCGATGAGGACGATGACGGAGAAGCTGTCCCTCAGTACTCCGGCGACCGCGCTCGTTACCGCGCCCTGCACGAGGCCGACATCGTTCATGATCCGCGAGACCAGGGTGCCGGTCTGCACACGGGAGAAGTACTCCATGGGCAGATACTGGATGTGCCCGAACAGGTCGTTGCGGATGCTCATGATTATCCTCTGGCCGATGTTTCCCATGAAGTATGCCTGTCCGTAGTACGACAGCCCCTTGAGCAGGGCCACCGCGATCAGGGTGATGGGCAGGTAGTAGAAGAGCTCCTGCTTCGGGATCCGTGCGAGGAACACGAACGGCCCGGCGATATGGAGCGTCGTCTCTGCGGGGTTTATCACAAACTTTACCAGCGGGCCGGCGAGATAGGCAAGGGCCCCGGTCATCAGGGAAAGTATGATCATGAGGAACATCGCGAGCACGAACCTTCCCAGGTGCGGCTTCAGGTAGGTTATCAGTCTCGCTATCGGCTTCTTGTTCATGGCAGCGCCTTCAGTATACCCACGATCTCTTCACCCGCCTTGCGCGACGCGTCCGTGTTTCCGAGCACGTCCCTGAGCTTCTCATAGCCTCGTTTCATGGTTTCATATGCCTCTCTATCCTTCAGATATACGCCAATCATATCCGCAAGCGACTCTGGATTCAAGTTATCCTGAATGAGCTCCGGGACGATGTCCTGCCCGGTGGCTATGTTCACGATACCGATGCGCTTGATGGATAGGAGTATCCGTGCCACGATGTGCGAGAGCAGGGATACCCGGTAGACGACGACCATGGGTACGCCCAGCAGCGCGGTCTCGAGCGTTGCAGTGCCGGACGCCACGATAGCGAAGTCCGACATGCCCACGGCGTTGTAGGTGTCGTCCATGATCAGCTTTACCGGCACATCGCACGCTGCGATCATCTGACCGCACGTGGCTGCCTGCGAGCCCAGCACCGGGACGACAAAGTTCAGACCCTCGTACGCCCTGCTCAGCCGCTCAGCGGCCCGGAGCATGATGGGGAGGTGTCGCTTTACCTCGGACGTCCTGCTTCCGGGCAGCAGTGCGACGACCCGGGCGCCCACCGGTATACCGTACGTGCGAAAGAGGCCTTCCTTCGAGTCGGACATCTTTACCTCTTTTACCAGGGGGTGGCCCACGAAGGTCACAGCCACGCCCGCGTCCCGGTAGAACGCTTCCTCGAACTTGAATATGACGAGCACCTTTTTGAAGTACTGCGCGATTTTCCTGATCCTGCCCTTCCTCCATGCCCATACCTGGGGCGGGATATAGTACACCAGAGGGACGCCGTGCCTCGCGAGTCGCTTCGCGATCCTGAGGTTGAAGTCCGGGAAATCGATCAAGATACCGAGGTCGATGTGGCTGTTCACGGATTCGGCGACCATGGCGTTGAATGCCCGTCGAATGTCCCCCAGGTGCCGTAGTACCTCGGAAATGCCGACGACCGCGATCTTGTCGGCGTCGAACACGAGGTTGACGCCGGCCTCCCGCATAAGGGGGCCGCCGATGCCGACGAACTCGATGTCCTGATCTCCTCCGATCCCTGCGACGACCTGTGACCGTATCGCCCTGACGAGGCCGGCACCGTGCATGTCCGCGGATGGCTCGCCCGCTATTATCAGCACCCTTCTCATGACGCCGCTGCCGTATTACGCCGGGGGCGTTGCGTGCCCCGGGTAGTCCCTGGCCCTCAGGTTTTTCTCTATCTTCGCGAGTATCCGGAATGCACTCTCCAGCGCAAGCAGACCGTCCACGCCCTTTACCACGGGCTCGGTTCCGGTCTTTACTGCGTGGACAAAGCTCTTTATCTCCTCGAACAGACTGTCCTCCCGCGAGATGTCGAGCTGCTCTGCCCCGAGCTCCGGCTGCTTTCCCTGATTGATCCTGACGATGTGTACCTTCGACGCACCATAGTCGATGGAAAAATAGCTGTCCTTCTGGAAGAGCCGTATCTTGCGCATCCTCTCCGTGGAGACCCTGCTTGCAGTCACGTTCGCGACGCACCCGTTCTTGAACGTGAGCCTTGCGTTTGCGATATCGATCTTGTCCGTGAGTACCGGAACTCCAACGGCGTCTATCGTAACGATGTCCGACTGGACCAGGGAGAATATGATGTCGAGTTCGTGGATCATCAGATCCCTTATAACGTCCACGTCTGTGCCCCGTGCCGTGAAAGGGCTCAGCCTGTGTGCCTCGATGAAGACCGGCCTGGTTATCATGTTTTTCACGGTCCGTATGGCGCTGTTGAAGCGCTCGAGGTGTCCGATCTGGAACACGGTGTTGCTCCGGCCGGCGAGATTTACGAGCCTCCTTGCGTGCGGGACCGTGTCGGTTATGGGCTTCTCCAGCAGCACGGGTATGCCCTTTTTGAGGAAAAATCCCGCGACCTCGTAATGGTGTACGGTCGGGACGACGACGCTCACGATGTCCACGCGGTCCTCCAGATCACGGTAGCTTGCATATGCCGGGACCCCGAATCTCTTGTGCGCGGCCATCCTCTTTCCCTCGTCCGTATCCGCTACCGCGGCAAGTTCCACCCCATCGATCTGCGTGTACTTTTCGCAGTGGAACGTACCAAGATAGCCGGCACCGACGACCCCCGCCCTGAGCTTCATAGCCGGTACCTGCACACACCCCGCTTCGTGGTCTGGATGAACTCTATGATGTGCCTGATGTCCGGGTCCGGCGGGAACTCGTCTCCGACCTTCTTCACGGCGTCCGCGAGGCCCAGGGTGCTCCTGAATAGGAGCCGGTACGCCTTCTCGATGAGCGCTATCTTCTCCCTCGAGTAGCCCCGCCTCCTGAGGCCGATCAGGTTGATCCCGTACAATCTGGCCCTGTCCCCGCTCGCCACGGCGAAGGGGGGTACGTCCATGGCCACCATAGCACCTCCCCCGATCATCGCGATGCTGCCTATTCTCGTGAACTGGTGTACCGCGATGAGCCCGCCGAGGACCGCCATGCTCTCCACGGTGACGTGTCCTGCCAGGGTCGCACCATTCGCGAATATGGTATCGTCACCCACCGTGCAGTCGTGCGCGACGTGGCAGCCCGTCATAAACATGTTCCTGCTGCCAATCGTGGTTACCCCCTTCCCGGTCACGGTGCCCGGGTTGATGACGACATGCTCCCGGATGATGTTGCCATTGCCGATGACGAGCTTCGTGGGCTCGCCTTTGTACTTGAGGTCCTGCGGCGGGGAGCCTACCGAGGCGAACTGCAGTATCTTGTTATTGTTGCCGATCTCCGTGTGGCCGTCGATCACGACGAACGGGCCGATGACTGTGCCATCGCCGATGCTGACGTTCGGTCCGATGACCGTGCAGGGGCCGATCTCTATATCGCCGAGCCGTGCGCCGGGCGATACTGTGGCGGTTGGGTGTATGTTCATGCGGGCCCCTTTACGAGGGCGGTGAGCAACTCGCCCTCTGCGGCGACTTTGTCGTTGACGTACGCAGTGCAGGAGAAGGCGATAAAGTTCTTAACGTGCTTCTTTATCGAGGACACGAGCTTCAGGACGTCTCCCGGCAGAACAGGCTCCCGGAACCTGAAGCCGTCCACGCTGACGAGATAGGGGGTCCCGGCCATGTCGACATCGGACTTTGCTGCGAGGATGCCGCTCGCCTGGGCGAGCGCCTCGATGATGATCACGCCGGGCAGGATCGGGTTGGTCGGGAAGTGTCCTGCGAAAATGGGCTCGTCCATGGAGACGAGCTTCACCGCCACGATCTTTTCTCCCGGCACGAGCTCCTCGACCCTGTCGACGAACAGGAACGGGTAGCGCTGGGGTATGAGCGTCATTATTTCTTTGATGTTCAGCTTCATTTTTTATCTTCCTTTGCTTGCTCCGGATCCGCGCGCCTCTTCAGATCGTTCAACGTGCGCCGCATGCCCGGGAGCTCCCGGAATACCGAGACCGCTTTGAGCCAGTCCGCGTGGTTGAACGCCGGGGTACCGGATACCACGCTGCGGTCAGGGATGTCCTTGGCGATGCCGGACTGCGCACCTATCATCACCTGGTCCCCTATCCTGAGGTGGCCGATGATGCCGACCTGGCCGGCGATGACCACATTGTTCCCTACGGAGGTGCTGCCGGATATGCCGGCCTGGCTCGCGATGAGGGTGTTCTCACCTATGTGCACGTTGTGGGCCACTTGGACGAGGTTGTCGATCTTCGTCCCGCTGCCGATCCGGGTGACGCCGAGCGCGGCCCTGTCGATGGTCGTATTCGCCCCGACCTCCACGTCGTCCCCGATTTCCACGCAGCCTATTTGCTGCATCTTGACGTTACGCAACCCGTCCTTTGCAAAGCCGAAACCGTCGGCCCCTATCACGGAGCCGGCGTGTATGGTGCACCGCTTCCCTACGGTCGTGTGGTGGTACAGCGTGGCGTTCGGGTAGATCACCGTGTCGTCGGAGACGACGCTCCCGGTGCCTATGTAGACGTGGGGGTACAGGTGGACCCTGCAGCCTATCTGGACGTTGCTCTCCACGTAGCAGAACGGCGCGATGTGCGTGTCCTTTCCTATCAGGGTGTTCTTGCCGACATAGGCCCTGCCGTCGATGCCCCAGTCGGGGTGCGACGGCGGGTGGAACCTCGCCACGATCTTCGAGAACGCCAGGTACGGCTCCCTGACGATGATCTGTGCAGGGGATATACCCTCGATAGCCTCTCCGGTGACGATCGCAGAGGCCTTCGTCTGGAACACGAGCGGCCTGTACTTCGGGTTGGCGATGAAGGAGATGGTGCCGGCCTCCGCCGCCTCCAGGGTCGCGACATCGCTTATCGCGATGTTCTCATCGCCCGCTACCCTCCCTCCGACGAACTGAGCAAGCTCTTTCAGGGTGTGCATAAACGCCTCTATTTGTCGCGGTTCTTCGTCGTTGTGCCGGTCTGTTTGTTGAACAGGTCGAGGACCTGCCGGGTGAGGTCTTCGCTGGCCGGCGCATAGAGGATACCGCCCTGGGACTTCTCCAGAATCACGCTGTAGTGGCCCTGCTTTCCGATCTTCGTGATGATGCCCTGCACCTTCAGCAGTATCTTCTTCGTCAACTCGCCGTTCTTCTCCTGCAATTCCTTGTCGTACTCCTGTGCGAGCTTGAGAAACGCGTCCCTCTTCTTGACGAACTCAGCCTGCTTTTCCATCAGCGCGTCTCTGGAGAGGAGCGTGCTCTGCGCTTCAATGGACTTTTGCATCTCTTCGAGCTCTTTCTTCTTGCCCTTGAGCTGCCTTTCCCTCAGAGCGACCTGTTGCTTGAACTCCGCCTCTGCCTTCCTGCCCGCGTTCGATTGTAGCAGGATCTTCTGAAGGTCTATATAGCCTATCTTCGGTGCCTGATCTGCGCCGTAGGCCTTCATCCAGGGTATGAGGAGAAACGCCAGCGTTAGGATCGTACTTATAATCTTCTTCATACTTACCTCCTTAAAACTGCTAATAGAATGTTCCGATCGAGAATTCGAAGACGTTCGGCTGGTCCGTGGGCCTCGGGTTCAGGGGGAACCCCCACTCGAACCTGAAGGGCGCGATGGGGGTATACCACCGTATGCCGGCGCCGTAGCCCATCTGCAGGGGCGACGCGAAGAAGCCCTGGTTCTCCGCATAGGCGTTGCCCGTGTCGAAGAACAGGACACCGTCTATCTTTGCCGCCTTGATCAGGGGGAAGACATACTCCACCGTCGTCGCTATCATCTTATTACCACCATACAGAAGTTGCGTCGCTGCTGCAAGCGGATCCACGTTCGTGGACAGCGCCGGCATCTCCGGCCCGATCGTGCGGTAGTTGTACCCCCTCACCGAGTTGATGCCCCCGAGGAAATACCTGCTCGTGAAAGGGAGGAACCCGTTGCCCGGCACAAACCCGTATCCTATCCTGCCGTTAAGCATCAGGACCGTGTGGAGCGGCAGGGGAAAGTACCGGGACGCGGACGCATCGAACTTTATGAACGTAAAGCTGCCGTCCAGGGGACCGCCGGCGAACTCTGCTGATCCGCTCAAGAGATCGCCTTTGGTCGTGTAAATCGGGTTGTTCCTCGTATCCTGAACAAGGCCGAGCGTTACGGCACTCGTGATGCCGTTCTGCAGCAGGTAGCTATAGGCGCTGCTGATCCCGGAAAAGTATGCGTTGTCGTAGCCGTAGCTCGCGAAGACCCTGAGTCTGTCGATGAGCCAGTACCCGAGCTCCAGGCTTCCCCCGTTGTCGTTCGTCGTGTAGCCGGGGTAGATGTTGGACATATTGTAGATGCTCGCGGACATGGACCAGTTCGTGTCCAGGAAGTACGGGTCCGAGTAGGACAGGCTGTATTGCTGGGTAATGCCCCCGACCTGTGCCATAAGGTTAAGCTGGGTACCGAGCCCGGCCAGGTTCTGGAGCTGGATCTGTGCCGTTACGAAGAACTGCTGGTACGAGCTATAGCCGCCGCCGAGCATCGCCATTCCGCCGTGGCCCTCCTTGACCTTGACATTGAGGTTCATGTTCTCGATATCGTCTTCTGACGATCCCTTCGAGGCACTGATGTCGACGTTGTCGAAGAAGCCCGTCGAGTAGATGAGCTCCTTTGATACCTTTATCTCGTCCTCCTTGTAGAGCTCGCCTTCATGGATCTTCATCTGCCTCCGTATGACCTTGTCTCTGGTTTTCGTGTTGCCGGATATGGAGATCCTCTTGATGTAGGTGAGCAGGCCCTTGCTGATCTGGAACTGCACCGAGACGGTCCTGTTTTGGTCGTTCACCGAGGTCTCAGGGTTGACATTGGCGAACGCGTACCCATTGTTGGTGTAGATGTCCGTGAGTCTGAATATATCTTTCATGAGCTTGGATCTGTCGAACCACTCCCCGGTCCTCGAGTGGATCTTCTTCATGAGCACATCCTTCGGGAACAGGAGGTCTCCCTGGATGTCAATGGAGGAGATCCTGTACCGGTGGCCCTCCTCGATGTTGATGACGATGTCGATCTTTTTTCCGTCCGGATCCAGGAAGATGTGGGGCTGCTCTATCTTGATGTTCAGGTAGCCGTGGTTCATATAGAACATGGCGAGCCTGGTGACGTCCCTGTCGAGCTCGGCCTCATTGAATTTCCCGCTGCCGGTGATGAAGCTTAATATGTCAGGCGTCGAACTCTCCATATTCGATCGCAGCTCTCCGTCGGAGAACGCCCGGTTGCCGATGAAGTCAATAGCACCTATCCTGGCGACCTCGCCCTCCTTGACCTTGATCGCGACGTCCACTGCTCCGGCGGAGACAGGCTGCACCTCGTAGGTGACGTGGACGTTGTAGTAGCCCTTTTCCTTGTACAGGTCGACTATCTTATCGATGGAAACGGACACCGCCGCTTTGTCGAGGAAGCCCCTCGGCTTGAAGGTCAGTACGTCCCTGAGCTTCTTCGTATCGATCTCCGAGTTGCCCTTGAACGTGATATCCTTGATGAGGGGCCTTTCCACGACCCTGTAGATGAGGTCAACGCCTGTGCCCGACGGCCTCTCGTCTACCTCAACGCTGTCGAAGTACCCGAGCCCGAACAGACGCAGGACGTCGTGGTCGACTGTCTTCTCGGAAAGTGCCCTGCCCGGGACCTGACGGATGTTCTCGAGGATGACCTGCTTCTGTATACGCAAGTTGCCCTTGACGTCGATGTGCTCCACCACCGGCTGATCCGCGAACAGGTTTGTCGGGAGGAGCAGGACGGTGAGAACGGTGGTCAGGAGCAGCAGCTTAGCCGAGGTTTTCAAACAACAGCCCATCACGTATCCTGTACCTTCGGGACATCATCTTTGCGAACGACTCGTTGTGCGTCACGATGATGACGGTTATGCCCAGCGCCCTGTTGAACTCCAGCAGCAGCCCCATGATCGCTTCGCCGCTGTGCGAGTCGAGGTTGCCGGTCGGCTCGTCCGCGAGCACCATCGGCGGGGACATGACGAGCGCTCTCGCGACGGCGACCTTCTGCTGCTCGCCCCCGGAGAGCTCGGACGGCTTGTTGGCAGACTTATCGGAAAGTCCCACGTCCCTGAGTAGGCCGAGGGCGCGCGACTGCGCCTCCTTGCCGGGCGTCCCGGCTATGATTGCCGGAAACATGACGTTCTCCACGAGATCGAACTCCATGAGCAGGTGATGGAACTGAAAGACGAATCCTATGTTGGCATTCCTGAAGGACGAGAGCGCGTTGGTGGACCTGCCGAAGATGCTCTCCTCCCTGAACAGGACGTCCCCGGACGTCGGTCTGTCAAGACTGCCGATGATCTGGAGGAACGTGGTCTTCCCGGAGCCTGACACGCCCATGATACTGACGGTCTCGCCGGCGAACACCTCGAGGTTTACCCCCTTCAGGACGTCAATGCGCCTCTTCCTGTCATAAAAGCTTTTATGCATATCGAGAATTCTGAGCAACGGCACTGGACTGTTCATATTGTCTGCATTCAATAACAATACACCCACCGCTTAGTCAAGCAGAGTAATGGACAGGAGCCGGGGTATTTAGTAGAACGGGCTTAGGGTGGGGGCATGGCATGCACGAGGGCTTTCTCCGCGGTAGGCGTACTGCTGCTCGTGGTGCTGCTTATGCCCGGCTGCACGAGAGGGAGGAGAACGCTGACCATTTGGCAGGCCGTGCCACGGAGGTAAGACGGAGATGGCCCGGCAAACGGGAGCAAAGGAGGTCGTATGGACTTTGGAATAGCCGGGAAGATGAAGGGTACGATAGATGCGATAAACGAGTTCGTGGACAGGGAGCTTATTCCGATCGAGGCCGAGCTCGTCAGCAGGAACATCAAGGCAATACTTCCGCTGCTCGAGGAGAAGAGGCGGACGGTAAAACGGATGGGATTGTGGGCGCCGAACCAGCCGAAGGAGTACGGCGGCATGGGACTCGGCCTCGTCGATCATGCGCTGGTGTCCGAGGCGCTCGGGAGGACGCCCATCGGGCACTATGTGTTCGGGTGCCAGGCGCCGGACGCCGGGAATATGGAGATCTTGTACCTCCACGGGACCGCGCAGCAGAAGGAGGAATATCTTAAGCCGCTCGTCCAGGGCCAGATCAGAAGCTGTTTCAGCATGACAGAGCCGGACATGCCTGGGTCGAACCCGGTTATGCTCGAGACGACCGCGGTGAAGGACGGCGACGACTTCGTGATAAACGGCAGGAAGTGGTTTTCCACGGCAGCAGACGGCTCCGCATTCACCATAGTCATGGCAATAACCGACCCGCAGGTGCACCCCTATACACGGGCGAGCATGATCATCGTGCCCACAGGCACGAAGGGCTACAGCCTCGTCAGGAACATCCCGGTCATGGGACATGCCGGCGAAGACTTTTTCTCCCACGGCGAAGTGCAGTTCCAGTCGTGCCGGGTGCCGCAGAAAAACCTCCTCGGTCCGGAAGGCATGGGCTTCGTGATAGCGCAGGAGCGGCTCGGCCCCGGGAGGATACACCACTGCATGCGGTGGATCGGCATCTGCGACAGGGCGTTTGATCTCATGTGTTCGAGGGCCATGAAGCGCGTCATAGCGACGGACGGCAAGACGCTGGCGACGAAGCAGATCATACAATCGTGGGTCGCGGAGTCGGCTGCGGAGATCAGCGCGTCCCGGCTGATGGTCCTTAACGCGGCGTGGAAGATAGAGAAGCTCGGGCAGAAGGAGGCCCGGGACGACGTCTCCTTCATCAAGTTCTTTGTCGCCAACGTGCTCCAGCGTGTGATCGACAGGGCGCTGCAGGTGCACGGCGGGCTCGGCACCACGGACGACACCGTGCTCGCGTTCTTCTACCGGCACGAGCGCGCTGCCCGGATATACGATGGCGCGGACGAGGTGCACAAGATGTCGGTGGCGAGGAGAATACTGAGAACGTACGAAGGGAAGAAAGTGCAATAATCAGGTATGGATCTTACCGACAAATCGCGAGAGATGCGCGAGGGGGAGCGGCTTGATGTACTGAAGGTGGAGCGATTTCTCAGGGAGCGCATACCCGGCCTTCGGGGGAACGCCGCCGTGGAGCAGTTCCCGAGCGGCTATTCCAACCTGACGTACCTGATAAGGTTCGGCGAGAGGGAGCTTGTCCTGAGGAGGCCGCCTTTCGGTACGAAGGCGAAGACGGCTCATGATATGAAGCGCGAGTACACGATCCTCAGCACCCTTCACCCCGTCTTTCATTACTGCCCCAGGCCGATTCTGTACAGCGATGATACTGCCGTGATGGGCTGCCCGTTCTATGTCATGGAGCGCATACGCGGCATCATCCTGAGGAAGGACCTGCCGGAAGGGCTCAGCTTCGCCCCGCTGGACGCAAGGAAGCTCTGCGAAGGCCTGATGGACGTGCACATCGGGCTCCACGCGATCGACTATAAGAAGGTGGGGCTCGGCGATTTCGGGAGGCCGGAAGGATACATCAGGAGACAGGTCGACAGATGGTCGGAGAGGTATAGAAACGCACGCACGGATGACGCCCCGGACTTCGAGTCCGTAATGGCATGGCTGCAGGAAAAGATGCCCGGTGAGGCGGACAGGCCTTGCATCGTCCATAACGACTACAAGCTCGACAATGTCGTGCTGGCTGTGGAGAACCCTCTGAAGATCATCGGCGTGCTCGACTGGGAGATGGCGACCATAGGCGATCCGCTCATGGATCTCGGTAGCTCGCTTGCCTACTGGGTCCAGGCGGATGACCCGCCGGAGTTCCAGGCGATCCGCATGATGCCGACCGACATGCCCGGCGCTATGACCAGGGAGGAACTGGTCCGGCGGTACGAGGAGAAGTCAGGTGTGCGGATCGGTAGCTTCGATTTCTACTACTGCTTCGGGCTGTTCAGGCTCGCGGGTATCGCCCAGCAGATATACTACCGGTACTACCACGGGCAGACAAGCGACCGGCGCTTCGCGCTGCTCATCTTCGCCGTAAGCGCCCTCGAGCAGGCCGCAAAAGGGGTCATCGGGCGCTCCGTACGGTAAGGGCAAGCGTGAAAGGCCGTACCCCGCCCGATGTACCCTGAGCATCCACATCGGCCCCATACGCTAAAAAGTAACTACTTTTTTCAGTATAGCTATAGTAAAGGAATGTCGCGGGTGCGTCTGTAAAGAGTGACAGCCGGAAGTAAATAAATCCGCTTTCGCCCTTCAATGGCAACAAAGGAACGTATAGTTCGGTAGGCTTGATGCCATTGCCGATTTCGAAAGGGTTAAATCAAAGCTTCTCCGCAGCCTGTAATAGATCCTGTTTGATCTCGGCCCTGAGCCAGGCCGGCTTGAGGACCTCTATATGCGGTATCCACGAGTAGATCCACCCCTTGATCTCCGATACACCGGTGACCTTGAGCGAAAGCGAAAGGGAGCCATCCGGCATCCGCTTCCGTATCTCGGTAGGGTGCCACTTTTTCTGCCTGTCGATATAGCTCGCAACGTCCTTTGAAAACCGTACCGTAATATCGACCGCGTCCTCGTTGAATATGATGCCCCAGCTACCCGACAGGGACTCTTTCAAGTCAAAGCCTGTATCTTTTACAAAGTAGTGGTCCGTCTCTTGAAGACTCTGTATCTTGTCGATTGCGAATGTCCTCAGCTCCTTTTTCACGTTACAATACCCAATCACGTGCCACGCACCTTCGTAGAAGAACAGCCCGTAAGGATCGACCCTGCGCTCCGTGGTCTCGCCTTTGGATAACGATGTATACACAATATCTATGGAACGGTTATTTGCTATGCTGTCGGATATTATTCTGAAATACTCACCGGAAGTCTCTGTGTCTATCGCCCCGGGTGCTTTGATAACCAGAGGCAGTTTGTCAGGAGGCAGCTTTCTTGTAAAGGCGATATCGGTGACAAAGTCCTGAAAGGATTTCTTAAAATTACCGCCGAGGTTCGATACGGTCTCTCCCATAATGAGGAGCATCAGTAACTCATTGTCTGACAGAAATACCTTTTTTATGCGGTCACTATTGACGAACTTGTAGCCTTTCTGTTCTTTGTCGAATTCAATAGGATCGATCATATTTATGATTTCAAGGTACCTGTAGATCGTGCGTCGTGAGGCTTCACAATGCTTTGCAAGAGAATCGACAGAAGGAAATTTGCTCTGGGCAATCAAGGTATAGACATCAAGCAGGCTTATCACCTTACCGGATATGCCAGCAGGCTTACCGGCCTTCTTTCTGAGCCTTGCAAATTTGGACACAGTCTCGTTAGCCATAAAAACCACTTTTTAATATACCATATATCAAGGCACACTGACAGCAGCAAGCAGTATGTCGGCAGTTTTAACGATAGATGAGCCTGTTGCTTTATTCCTTTGCACCCGCTTTATTGAGCAAATCAATAACATCCCTGTATCCGTAATGTTGAGCAACACTCAATGCCGTTACACCTTGATTATCTTTGATATTCACATCGGCACCATGATCTATCAAATACTGTATAATTTTAGAATCCTCGATAAGAGTGGCCTCGATAAGGGCTGAATGACCATAATCGTCTTGAGCATTCACGTTGGCCCCTTTCCCTATAAAATATTCAATCATGTCCATGCGGCCTGTCATGCCCGCCGTGTTTATGAGGGCTGTTTCAATGTTATCATCTTTAGCTCCGGCATTTTTCAGAATCCTTACAATATCCGTGTAACCATTCTTCTCGGCATACATCAAGGCGGTATGACCTTCTTGAGTCCGGGCATTTATGTCGCTCATCTCCGAAATATGCTCCAAAAGGACATACGCAGTATCCAGACATTCAGCATCCAATGCCGATGCTAAGACAGTGTAACCTTGAGAGTCTTTGGCGTTCACGTCTGCCCCATGTCGTAAAAAAAGTCTGGTAATGTCCGGATAACCTATCGTACAGAATAAAATGGAATCCGGTCTATAGTCCTTTGGAGTATTTTCCGATGTAATATCGATCATTGCTCCATGGTCCAAAAGAAATTTTATCATGTCGATATGACCTTCGGCCGATGCAATTACTAAAGCTGTCCTGCCTATTCGATCTTGTGCGTTTATTTCTGCACCATTTTCCAGAAGAAGTTTAACAACGTCCATATAACCTTTGCTTGATGCTTCGAATAAAGCTTTCCAGCCGCGCTCGTCTGCCTCATTAACATCAGCACCGTTTGCAAGTAACAGCGTTAACCGCTTTATATCCTTTTCCCTGATGGCCTTTATCAATGCAGTGGTTTGCATTGTGTCCCCCCTTTTTTATTCTTTAGCTATTTTTATAAGACAATAGCCCAGCAATATGATTGCCGTCGGAATAGGTTGATATATGAATGCTATGACACCGATGATAAAAAATATCAGTTTGAAAGCAGAAAACATCATAATAAAAGGCACCTCAAGCAAATGCTAGATTAGTTCAGTCAAACCGCCCATGTCTTCCTCTTTCCATAGTTAAGCCTCTTTATTTCTATAAGCTAACGAAAACGCTTAACGGGATAAGATTTCGTGTAAAATCTTTCATCCTCTGAAGATACCAAGCGGAAGTGACAGCAGTATGTCAGTCGGAAATTATTTGTCTGCCGATTGATTTCAACAAACACCACTTATGCGATAATTTCAAATATTTAGGATGGTACGTTCTAAATGACAGTTCAGGTAATCTTTGATGAACGAGCTTTGCAAGTTGCCTCGTTGCAATGTTTGGGTTGACGGGAACAAACTCAATTTTTGGAAAGCTTGATCGCAGACGTTCGTCATAATATGGACCTGTGAAACACACTACGACATTTGGCTTGGCTATCCTTATTTCGGATTGAAGTAGGTTAAGTGATGTAACGGCTTCTTCAAGCTGAGGTTCAGGCCGATGCTCGTCTTGGTCGATTTTGATCAAATTCGACCAAAGAAATGCACGTTTATTCTTGTCGTCGGGGTTTATAATTTGATTGAATTCAATGCTGGCTTGCCAAAAAGGGGATGAAACATATTTTTCGCCAAGATTGAACTCCTCATATTCTTTCATAAGAGAAACAACAATGTCTGAACAACAAGAAATTAAGCTACTGCAGTCCCAACCGTTTGTTTGCTGGCCGACAACTAATAGTTTATTCTTACATCTCAGATATGAACTGGGTATGAAAAGAAGGTGTGGACAAGAAGCTCCCTTGTAATCTTGGACAAGTTTTTTAAGTTTGGAAGAGTTTTTCTGATACAGTGAACGCAATTCATTGTTTATTTCTTCCTGTGAAGCTTTTATACTAATTTCATCTACCATGAACTTCTTTCCCTTTATTCTTAATCTTTACCCCTTTCTTAAAACAAATACAAATACTCAGCTTATTCCCCTTTGATATACCCGGATACCCACATGCCCCAGTCTTTGATGTTTTTTAGCCTGCGCTTGAATGAGAGCCGTGAATCTTTTTGCAGGTCAGCTACCGTTACCACCACAACCAGCACCTTGTTTTACAAGACCATGGTATCCTCCTTAGATGCGAAAATGCCATGCGGGAGTGACAGCAGTATGTCAGCGTGCAAGAGTTTTCTTACTGACAATAGAGGAGATCAAAAGCCGGTTGAGATAAATGGAGAAAAATTAAGGATGAGGAACTATTGCAACAATGGTTATAATTTCTTTTCCGGGACCATAATGCCAGAAGATGCGATAAGCAGCAGGGGTATTACTTTCTGCATAAGCTTCAAAAATTTCTTCTTCATTCTCGCCAACAAGTGAAGTATATTTATGGGTATTAAGACTTTTATGTCTTGGATTGCTTTCTAAATATCCGAGCGCTTTCAAAACAGCTTTGTAATGTTTTTGTAAGGCATTATTGTTTTTCAGTTTTAATGTCCTCTTCGGGGATGGTTGAAATCCCTCGCCTTTAGGCGAAGAGAAGAATGTGCAAATGTGGTTGCATGCGACAATATCGTACAGGGACGCACACGAAATACGATATCAAGGTACATCT
>JAJYLN010000029.1 GCA_021787665.1 bacterium | reverse complement strand
CGGGCTCGCTGCAAGGGCCTCGGGTGCAAGCGCCTCAGGGGCTGCCGGGGCCGTGGCACTCATGCCCTCTCCCATGGGCGCCAGCCCCTCCGGGCCGGTCGTCGGGCTCGCTGCAAGGGCCTCGGGTACAAGCGCCTCAGGGGCTGCCGGGGCCGTGGCACTCATGCCCTCTCCCATGGGCGCCAGCCCCTCCGGGCCGGTCATCGGGCTCGCTGCAAGGGCCTCGGGTGCAAGCGCCTCAGGGGCTGCCGGGGCCGTGGCACTCATGCCCTCTCCCATGGGCGCCAGCCCCTCCGGGCCGGTCGTCGGGCCCGCTGCAAGGGCCTCGGGTGCAAGCAGTTCAGGAACAGTTGATCCTGTAGGCGCTATACCCTCCGGTGACAGGGTCGTCACGGTTTGTCCCTGCCCGGTCGGGGGCAGGAGTGCGGTCATCTTGTGTTTTGACTTTGTAATACTAAGGACAATGTCATTGCCCTGCACAGACACGTTATAGGGAAGCGGTCTTTCGAGCGTTACGACTATCCTCGATGAATATCCCGTACTTACCCCAAGCTGTTTGACGGTGATCTTCTTCACAAACCCGTTGTCGATGTTCAGCTTCTTTGAGACACCTGAGGCGTCCGTAGATGCGAGATCCAGCGTAACTGAAGGCGGGGACTGTGCCACAAACGTGGCATACTGCGGGAGGCTACTGGTCTGGATAGTAATGATGGTGGAGCCCGCGGTATCGTTTATCGAGATAGTGGTGAGCTTCGAGTTAACTCCTGGTGGGGCCACGACGGCGCCTCCGCACGACATAAGCATGAAGACCGCGAGCAGCGGGACTGCTTTACGCAACAGGTTATTTTTCATTATTGCCTCCTCGATAGTTTTCTTTCTCTATACCACAAAAATTGTTCGAATTAAAGTTTTTTGGGACCGGCGGCCACGTTCAGCAGCGGGGGCTCTGCAGTAACCGCCCCCTCATAACAGCTTCAGCTTCTTGCGCGCCACGCCGCTTCTGTAGGCAGCGTCGCTCACAGCCTGGGCCACAGCCTTGACGACGTTTTTGTCAAAAACGCTCGGAACGATGTAGTCCTCGCTCAGGTCAGAGGTCTTTATGAGGTGCGCTATTGCCTCGGCAGCAGCGAGCATCATCTCGTCGTTTATACTCCTCGCCCTCACATCCAGCGTCCCCCGGAACATACCGGGGAAACACAGCACGTTGTTTATCTGATTGGGGTAGTCGGACCTGCCCGTCGCGACGACCCGCGCGTACCTCCGCGCAATCTCCGGTGCAATCTCAGGGTCGGGGTTCGCCATGGCGAACACGATCGCGGATTTTGTCATTTTCCTGAGATCCGCCGGCTTCACGATGTTCGGCGCAGACACGCCGATGAACACATCCGCACCGCTGAACGCCTCCGAGAGACTCCCGGCGACGTTGTGCCTGTTCGAGTGCTCGGAGAGCCATGAGACGTACGGGTTCATGCCTTTTTCCCTCCCGCGGAAGATCAACCCGTCCCTGTCGTTGACGATCAGATCTTTCACGCGTTTCTGTATGAGCAGCTTCGCGATAGACATACCCGCTGCGCCTGCCCCGGAGAGCACGACCTTGATGCCCTCGAACCTCTTCCCCACCACCCGGAGCGCATTGGTCAGGGCCGCAAGCAGCACGACCGCGGTTCCGTGTTGATCGTCGTGGAACACCGGGATATCGAGGACCTTCTTCAACTCGTCCTCGATGTAGAAACACCTCGGCGCGGATATATCTTCGAGGTTTATGCCACCAAACCCTCCGGCGATCAGTCTCACCGTCTCGACGATCGCGTCCGGATCCTTCGTTCTCAGCACGATCGGGAAGGCATCCACGTTGGCGAACTCCTTGAACAGCAGGGCCTTGCCCTCCATCACCGGCAGGGCCGCCTCAGGGCCGATGTCACCGAGCCCGAGCACCGCGGTGCCGTCGGACACGACGGCTACCGTGTTCTTTCGTATCGTGAGGGTAAACGACTTGTCTTTGTCTTCAGCGATGGCCCTCGATACCCTGGCGACGCCTGGGGTATAAGCAAGCGATAGATCATCCCTCGTCTTTATGGGGTTGTGGCCGATCACCGCGATCTTGCCCCCGAGGTGATAGAGAAAGACCCTGTCCGAGACACTCACCACGTCCACGCCGGCTAATTTTTTGAGGGTGGAGATAATCTGCTCGGAGTGCACCTCGTCCCTGGCCTTTACCGTCATGTCCCGGATGATCGTATCCTTTGCGAACCCGACGAGATCGACTGCTCCGATATCGCCGCCCGCCCTGCCTATCGCCGTGGTCACCCTTCCGAGCATGCCCGGCACATTCCGTATCTCGAGCCTCACCGTTATACTATAGCTTACGTTCGGTACTGTCGTCACATGAGTCTCCTTGTATCGACGGACCCGTGCTCTCCCCGGTGCCGGTAACGGTGTCCGCCAGTCCATCTCATTGCATTACCGTCCGCTATAGCATAGTTCTGGATACAAGGCTATGGATACACAGGATAAAGAATATCTCCTGAAGATGCTCGAGCAGCTCGCCGGCAGGCTGGGTATACAGGCCAGATACGAACGTCTCCCCGACTCAAAGAGCGGCCTCTGTGTACTCAGGGGCACCACCTATCTCATCATCGATGCCGACCTGCCTGTAGAGGACAGGCTCGATCTTTTCAAGCGGGCGCTGTCCGGCCACGACCTCTCAGCCGTCTACCTGCCCCCGGTGGTACGGGACTTTCTGGACCCGTGACCCGGAATCACCCCTTTGCCCACCTGTTCAGCTCCATGGATATGAGGTAGTAAGGCAGCACACGGTCGATCTTCCCGGTCGCTATTGCCTCCCGCGGCATCCCGAAAATGACCGCGGTCTCCTCGGATTCCGCTATCGTGTAGCCTCCGGTGTCCTTGATGGCCTCAATCCCCTTCTTGCCGTCGTCGCCCATGCCGGTAAGGACGACGCCTGCGCTCATTCTGCCGTACTCCCGCGCGACGGACGCGAACATCCTGTTGACGGACGGGATGAACCTGTCATCCTTCTGTCTGGGCAGCAGGCTGATCTCCTTTCTGTCGTTCGCGGCCTTTATCTCCATACTGTACCCTCCGGGGCAGAGCAGGATACTGCCCTGCCGTATCGGCTCTCCGTCCTGTGCCTCGGTGACATGGAAGGCAGTATACTTGTTGAGCCTCTGGGCAAAGGTGTTCGTGAACCCTGCAGGCATGTGCTGTGATATCAGGACGCTCACCTTCTGGCTGCTGTCAAGACCGGACACTATCCTCTGCAAGGCAGACGGCCCCCCGGTGGAAGATCCGATCGCGATGAGCTTGAACCCGGTACAGGCCCCGGCGTCTTCCCTCTTTGCCCCCCTGACTTTTACGATCGGCCTGACCGCGGCATCGATGCCGAGGTTAAGTTTGACATTGATGTCGGCAATTCGGCGTTGCACGTTCTTGAGATTAACGTCCCGTGCATGGATGACCTTCTTCAAGACGTCCTCCCTGATTGTGTAGAGCTCCATGGATGCCTTCTTGACGGGCTTCTGGATAAAGTCCACGGCACCGAGCTCCATCGCCTTGAAGACGCTTTCGGAGTCGGACTTCGAGCTTATCACGATCGTGGGAAGAGGGGTCGTCCTCATGAGGATCCTGAGGAACGTAAAGCCGTCCATTTTCGGCATCTCGAGGTCGAGCGTGATGACGTCCGGCTTCAGTGCACTCGTCTTCTTCAGCCCGTCCTCCCCGTCCACCGCGGCACCCACGACCTTTATGTCGGGGTTCGATTCGAGCATATGCCGGAGCGACCGCCTGTTGAAGGCCGAGTCATCGATGATCAGTACCCTGACCTTCTCGCTCATCGTGGTGGCTTCCTGTAGACCAGATCGTTCTTGAGCTGCACGAGCTTGAACATGCCCGTGATGTTTATCAGGGACTCCGCGTGCCCGAGCAGCAGCCAGCCCCCGCTATTGAGCTTCTCGTAGAACTTTTCTATGAGTTTCTTCTTCGACCCGAGATCGAAGTAGATCATGACATTACGACATATGATGACGTCCATCGGGGAGAGGAGGTGCATGACGGTGCTGTCCATCAGGTTCATGTGTGTTATCTTCACCATGTTCTTGATGTCGTCCCTGAGCCGGAACTTGTCCCCGGCCGGATCGAAGAACGTCTTCTTGTGATACTCGTCCGTTACCCTGAAGGAGGTATTCCCATAGACGCCCTTCCTGGATATAGTCAGTGCCCTCTGGCTAATGTCCGTTGCGTAGATCTCCAGATTGAAGTCCTCAGGAACCCCGTGTTCCTTTGCCATGATGGCAACCGTGTAGGGCTCCTCCCCGGTAGACGAGCCGGCGCTCCATATGCGCAGAGAGGGCCTCTGGACGTACGTCTTCTCCGCCTTTATGGAAGGGATGATCTCCTCGAACAGTGCCTTGAGCTGCAGTATCTCACGGAAGAAGTACGTCTCGTTGGTGGTGAGCAGGTCCACGACCGCGCTCAGTTCCTCGTCCCGTTCCTTATCGTACTTGAGGAACAGGTAGTAGTCCCTGAACGAGCTCAGCTTATGGAGGGCCAATCTCCCGGTCAACCGGGAAACCAGAATGTATTTCTGCTCGTCCGAGAAGAAGATACCGCTGTAGTCCTTGATGAAGTCCCGCAGCCTGCGGAAGTCCTCGTCCTCGAGTTCTACATGACTGCTGCCGCGGGGGATGATGTCATACCTCTCGTTTACCATGCTGCCGGCCGCGTCCCTACGAATTGCCTGATCCGTCATGGTACCTCTTGATAAGAGACAGGGCGTTTTCCCTGATCCTGGGGTCCCCGCTCAAACTGAGCTCTTTCAGGATCCTGTGCGCGGCCTGCTTGTTCGTCCTCCCGAGCATGTACAGGGCCTCCTTCACGAGGTCCTCGTCCTGTCTGGACAGGACCTTCGTAATCTCCTCCTTCGAGTCTTCGATGGCAACTTCGAGGAGCACCTGCACCGCGGTCAGTACGACGGCCGGAGACACGTCTTTCGTGTACTCCTTGATGATACCTACCGCCTCCTCCTTCTGAGGGACGTCTCTGATGTGCTTGATGATTTCTATCTTCACCCATGGATCTTTGTCGTTCATCAGCCATTTTATCGTATCGATGAACCGCTCCGGCACGATAGCAGATGCAGCCCTGATGGCCTCTATCCTTACCTCCCTGCTCTCGTCCGTCAGCGCCATCTGGATGTACTCGAGATACGGCCCCAGCCTCAACGTACCCACCGACGACACCATCGCGGCCCTGACCGGAGCCTCGCTGTCGTTCAACAGGTTCTTTATGACGTCGTCCATCTCTGGCCTGTAGAAACTCGGTATGAGTCGTGCTGCTGACAATCGCGATAGATAGTCCGGGCTTTTCACCATCCTATGGAGGATGGCGATGACGGACTCAGGCATCCGGCCGCCCACCTCGATGAAGGTGTCCGTGGCTACGGCGCCTACGGACTTGTCGTCCGACTGCATGAGCCTCGTCAGGAGCTTGAGGCTCTGCTCGTGGACGTACTTGCCGATCACCTGTGCAAGCAGCATGAGGAGGTCAACTTCACCTTCGCGCTCGAGCAGGTAGGACAGCCCCTCCGGCGGGGGGCTGACGCAGGCCTGCATCATCGACAGGTATTGGAGCCCCATGCGTATCTGTGCTGTGCTCTTGTTCCCTACGAGAAGCCCCACGACATCGTCACGTGCCAGCTCTCCGATGTCCATCATGGCCGACACGCATGCGTCGACCATGTCCGGGACCTCGGCGTGTCTGAACAGAACGGGGATGGCGCTCTTTCTGCCGGACCAGCCGAGCAGCCGTATGCCTACCTTTATCACGGAGGGGTCTATGCTGGAGAGCATTCTGTCGATCAGATAGGAGTCGTAGATACCGGACTCCCGAACCTCATCTTTTATCGTCGTCTTGACCGCCTCATCCACACTGCTGTAAAGCTGCAACAAGGATTTTGCAGCGGATTCCCTGTTCAGCCGCTTCGCGTCCTTTATTCCCTCTATCAGGTAAGGGACCACGAGGGGGTCTCGTGCGGAGCCGAACAGATCCAGCACCGCCTTCTTCAGGAGCGGGTCTGCCATGAGCGGCATGATGTCAGGGAGGGGCAACATGAAGCCTTTCTTGCCGAGGCTGGCGAGAGCCTCGAGCGTGGAGAATATGATGTAGACCTCTTTGCGTCCCAGCAGCCTTCCGAGCCGGGACACGATCTCCTCGGTGCCGAGCTTGCCCAGGGCCTCTATGGCCGCCGTGGAGAGGTTCTGCTGCGGACTCTCCGTGAGCTCGAGGAGCACGGGTATGACCTGCTGGTTGCCGATGTCGCCAAGCACATCCACGAGCAGTTTCGTGAGCTCCCATTGTCCGGGATCCAGGGACTTCATGATTCTGTCGACCGCCTTTGCCCCGCTCCTCGTCAGCCCTTCCACGCCTGCGGTCCGCATGCCAGCGTTGTCCTGCGCGTCGAGTATCTCTATGAAGAGGTCGACGAGCCGGTCCGATTGATGCGCGAGCAGAAGGAGGTCGAGAGCAGTCTTGCGTACCCTGAAGCTTTCGTCCCCGAGGAGCGACTTGAACAGCCCGATGTTCTCGCTGAAGGTCATCCTGTCGATGCCCTCCGCAATGGCGAGCCTCTCTTCTTCGGATAGTTTTGACAGGTCTCTCTCGTTGTTCATTGTTCCATCCCCATCTCTTTTTTCCTTTTCTCCAACAGCTCGTTCAGAGACTCGAGCAGGAAGTCTTCCTCCCTCCGTATTTCCTCAGGTACCCTCCTGTCGAAGAGCCTCCTCCCCTCATCGAGATCGATCTGTACGGCGTCTTCGATGCTACCCCGCCGGATTCCCTGCTCGATGAGCTCATGGTTATACAGCGCTATATCGGAAACGATGATCCTCGCAAGTCTCTTCGCCTTTTCCACTTCCTGCGCCTTCATGGACATGCCGGGAGCCTCTCCCTCTCCGGACCTCGGCCCATGGTCTTCGGCAACGTGCGGTATCGCAGGCTCGCCTGATGGGGACTGCTCCCCTAACGGGGGCCCGCCTAACGGGGGCTGCTCCTGCGGTGGGCCCCCGTTAGGCGGCGGGGCCGCCCACCCGGGTGAAGACGCATCGGGCTGCGCTGAAACCGGAGAAGCCGTAGCTTTTTCCTGTCTGCCGAGCAGGCCGTTTATCTTGGAAACCAGGCTGTCGCCCAGGTTGTGCTTCTCGATGAAATCGTCGGCACCGTAAAGGCTCAGGGGCATGCGCTTGTAGCGCGTCCGGTCATATATGGACGCTATCAGCATCACTTTGATGCCGCTGAGCCTCTGGTCCTTTTTGATGATCTCAGGAAACTCAAAGCCAAATATGTCCGGCAGGGCCACGTCCACGACCACGAGGTCCGGATGTATGTCGCCCATGATGGCGATCGCCTCGATACCGTTCTTCGCAAAAACAGGGACAAACCCGGCACCTCTCAGCAGATCGCCGATCATTTCGCACATCGAGACGGCCGGATGTGCCACAAGTACCTTTCTTCCGGCAACCACGGTCGGCAGCGCCGCAGGCTCCCCTAACGGGGGCCCGCCTGACGGGGCGGCCTTCCTTTTGATCAGGAACACCTCTCCGCAACCCGAGCACCTCAGCCTGGCACTGCCGCCGGGGAGCCTGTCCTCGGCTACCCTGTACTTCGTACGACATTTCGGGCAGACCACGACCATCGTGCCGCTATACCTTGAACATCTTCAGGATGTCCTGCAGGACGTTGGACTGACTGTCGAGGAGCTTCGATATGTCGCTGAGCTGGGAGACACTCGACAGATTCTCTCCCGACGAGGACCTGATCCTGCTCACCGATGCCATGACGAACTCGTTGGTCTTTGCCTGCTCCTGTGTTGCCTTATTGATGAAGTTGACCATCTCGGATATGTTTTCGATGGCCTGACTGATGAACTTGCTGCTCTTCGCCTGCTCCTCCATAGAATTCTTGACCTGCTCGGACACGCTGCGCATCTTCTCCGCCGCCTTCGTGATTTGCTCGGAGCCCCGCGCTTGCTCCTGCGTTGCCTTCACAATCTCGACCATCATGGTCGTTATGTTGGTGATGGCGTCGGTGACCTCTTTGGACGCCTTTGCCTGTTCTTTGGTCGCCTTGGCTATCTCACCTGCCATGAGACTCGACTGCGACGAGCTCTCCGATATCTTCATGAGCACCGCGCCGGCCTTGTTGGCGAGCTCGCTCCCCTTCTCGACTGTCGCGTTCCCGGACACGACGGACTCCTTCGCCTGGATAGACTCCGTCTGCACTGCCCGTATGATGGTTGCTATCTCTTTCGTGGACGCTGCAGTCCTTTCGGAGAGCTCCTTGATCTCGTCCGCCACGACCGCAAAGCTCTTGCCGTACTCACCTGACTGCGAAGCGATGATGGCCGCGTTCAGCGCAAGGAGGTTGGTCTGGGCGGTGACCTCCTCTATCACGCTGAGTATCTTCCCGATGTCATCCACCTTCTGGACAAAGCTGCCTATCGTCTCCGCAACGTGGTTCGATGCCTCCCGGATTTGCTTCATGCCCTCGATCGTTATGTTGACCGCGGACACGCCCTCCTTTGCATCGGACATGACCCTGTTTGCTATGTTGAAAGTCTCGGTGGCATTTGCCTCTATCTGCTTGGTCGATGCGTCCATCTCCACGATGGAGGTCGCGGTCTCGTCGGTTATCTTGAGGAGCTGATCCACGTTCGTCGCGACCTGCTTGATCGACGCACTCATCTCCTCGATCGAGGAGGTCGTCTCCTCTATCGCTGAAGAAAGCATCTCGACGTTCTCGAGCACCTCCTCGATGCTTGACGACAGCTCCAGCACCGACGAGGCACTCTCCGTCGAAGAAGTGTGAAGGGTGTCGGTATTCCTGGCAATGTCCTTGATGGAGCTGTTCAGCTCGGACATGGACGAGGTGGTCTCTTCCACAGACCTCTGCTGTATCTCCGAGGAGTCCAGGAGCCTCGACGCATTGTCGCTGATATTGTGGACGGCACTGCCGATCGCCTCAGACGAAGCCTGGACATTGCCCAGGACCTTCCGCAGACTGTCGGACATGGCATTGAAGGCGTCCGCGAGCAGACCTATCTCGTCCCGGGACCTTGCCCGAATGGTCTGCGTGAGGTCACCGCCGGAGAGCGCTGAGGCCTTCTCCGCTATCGCCGGTATCTGACCCACTATCTGCTGCACAAAAAAGAACGTCAGCGTGGTGCCGATGAAGAAGTTTATCAAGACGATCAGGATAGCGCCCAGGATAAGGGAGGTGAACTTCTTGTTTATGCTCTTGAATGACATGCCGAGATAGACATGCCCCCTGACCTCATTGATCTGCTCGATGTTGCCCTGTGTCCCCACCTGCGAGCTCGCGGTGACGACGTCCTTGTTAATTTCGATGAACCGGCCGGTCCCGCCGAGGCGGATCCGTGTTGACGTATTCATGGGAGTACCGAGAATGGAACTTAACCGGGCCTCGATGTCCTTGTCCCTGAACCTGGACACCATCACGTTGCCCTTGCTGTCTGTAACGACGACGTATTCCACGTCCGAGTCCTTGAAGAGGTTGCCCATGATCTCGCCCAACAGGACCTTGTCTTCCGCAATGACGCCGAACCGAATATTGTACGCAAAGTTCGCCGCTATGATGTCGCCTTTCCGTGCCAGCTCATCGGTGGATATAGACCTCGTCAGGTAGAGATAGTAGACGCTGTAGATGAAGCTCAGTATGATGATGCCCAGCACGATATAGATGATGAATTTCAACCTGAGGCTATGTCGTATGTTTTCAAACTCTCCCATAAATTTCATCGGTTGCCTCCTGATTTATGTTTTTTTTCTCCCAGCACCAAGTTCTTGAGCTGAATCCTCTCGGTCGTCGTCAGGATCTTATCGAGGTCCAGTACGAGGATGATCCTTCCCCTGTCACTCAGCACGCTCTGCAGGTATTCGGACTCCACGCCTTGGGCTATCTTCGGCGCGGGCACGACCCTGCCCGGGGCGACCTTGAGGACCTCCTTCACTTCGTCCACCACGAGTCCGGCAGTCTTGTCCATGACCTTTACGATCACTATCCTTATCTTGTCGGTCCCATTTTCGCTGGCTGTGTCATCCGGCCGCTCAGCCTGGATCTCGAACCGCTTCCGCATGTCCACGACTGGTACAATCGCACCCCTGAGGTCTATGACGCCCTCGAGAAATTCGGGTGCCTTTGGTATCCTTGTTACCGGAGCGTACTTCACGATTTCCACGATCTTCATGATGTCGATGGCGTAGAGGGAGCCGCCGATCCGTATGAGGATAAACTGCACGTGGTCCGTCTTCGGGGCCGCCGCGTCCACGATCTTCCTGGTGTTGTCCATAGTCGTCATAAGCACGCCTTGAGCATATCGCTCTGTCTGAGTATTTCTTCGAGCTTCAGCAGGATCGTGAAGCCGCCCCTGCTCGTACTGATGCCCGTAATGAATTTTACGTCCACCGTGCCGATGAGTTCTGCCGGCTGTATCGACTCCACTGATACCTTCTTGACGTCCGGAATGCTGTCGACCACCAGTCCGGTCATCGACTCGGCGAACGAGACCATGATGAACCGGGTGGCAGGCGTAAACCCGAGAAACGACAGGCCGATGCGCTTCCGCAGGTCAATGACGGGGATTATCTCGCCCCGTAGGACGATGATGCCGAGGATGAAGTCCGCTGTGTTCGGGACCGGGGTTATCTCCTTAACCCTGATGATCTCCCGCACGCTGCTCAGCTCTATACCATATTCCTGGCCGCCCAGGGGGAAACACAGCAACTCCTTTTCTCCGCTTACGGCCGGATACTTTTTGAGCTCCTCCTGTGCCAGCTCCAGCAAGGGCTTCGACTCCTGCACTGCTCCTCCGGCGCTGTCCGGTGCCGGCACGCCGGCGCCCTGCCCTGTCGAAACAGGAACCGCTACGGAGACTCCGCCGGGCGGGAAGGTGGGCTTCGGTGCCTTCTCTCCGACAGATGGCGCATTCTTCATCGTATCCGGAACGCCGTCCGCGGGTGTTTGCGTGGTGCCGACCAGACCCTTGCCGCTGCCCTCTGCTCGCTGTCTGCTCTCGGCGGCCTGCTGTTCTTTTGCCTTTTTTCTCAGCTTTGAGATGTCCATATCAGGTCAGGCTTATCCTTATATCCTCAATAATGGCGTTGATCGCCTTGTCATGTATCGTTGCGAGGTCCTCGCCATAGCCGTAGAGCAACGCGTTGTTGCAGATGGTGTTTATGGCGCGAGGGATACCCTTCGAGTATTTGTAGATCAGCTCGATCGCCGGGCCGGTGAAAAGAGGCTCGGGCCGACCCGCTACCGTCAGCCTGAAGTTGATGTACTTCTCCGTGTCCTCGAAACTCAGCGGGCCCAGGTGGTAGGCGATGCCTATCCTCTGCCGGAAGGCGTTGTAGTACCTCGACTGCAGCCTGTCCCTGAACTCCGTCTGGCCAAGGAGGATGATCGTCATGAGGTTCGAGGTGTCGAGCTGGTAGTTGGTCAGGAGACGTATCTCGTCTATGGTGCTCTTCGACGGAATGAGCTGTGCCTCGTCTATGAACACTACGGGCGTGAGATGACTCTCGTAGAGCTCAGCTATCTTCTCGTTCATCTGCTCCACAATGTCGTGCTTGAAGAACCTGACGTCCTCGATGCCCAGCCTCTTTGCTATCGTCTTCAGGAACTGCGTCGGGGAAAGTCTCGGGTTCAGGATATTGACGATGACGTACCGGTCGTCGAGCGTGTCCATCGCGGACCTGGATATCGTCGTCTTCCCGGAGCCAATGTCCCCGGTCAGGACCGCGAGCTCCTTCTCCTGGATGGCGAACAGCATCCGCTCGAGCGCCTCCTCGTGCTGGCGCGACTTGTACAGAAACCTCGGGTCCGGCGTCTTCCCGAAAGGTCGCTCGCTCAGTCTGTAAAAGCCCTTGTACATGGCTATACCCTCACCGCCTCCTCTATGAACACGGACACATCCAGTACCAGTACGATCTCCCCGGACCCTATGTCCGCGGCGCCCGCGATGCCCTTAACACCCTTCAGCAGTTTCCCCAGCGGCTTGATGACGACATCCTGCTGCCCCACGAACTTGTCCGCGAGAATGCCGACCCATTTCTCGCCGCTCCCTACGACGATGACGTAATAATCCTGTTTCCCGGTATCGCCGCCTGCGGTAAAGTTGAACAGCCTCGAGAGCCTGACGACCGGCAGAACGGTCTCCCTGAGCTTGATGACCTCCTTGTTCTCGACGATCCGAATCTCATCCAAGGGCACGGTCAGGCTCTCGTTGATGGAGTTCAGGGGCACAGCGTATTGTTTGCCGTCGGCCTCTATTAGGAGCGCCTGGATGATGGCAAGCGTGACGGGCAACGTGAGCGTGAACCTCGACCATTTGCCCTCCTGCGTGTCCACGTCGATCATCCCGCTGATGGCCCTGAGGTTCGTCTTAACCACGTCGAGTCCCACACCCCTGCCGGAAACCTCACTAACGTCCGACTTTGTCGAAAAGCCGGGAAGGAAGAGCATGTTGAACAGCTCGTCTCTCGCGGGTTTCGCGGACGGCTGGAGTAGCCCTTTTTCGACCGCCTTGTTCCGGACAGCCGAGAGCGAGATACCTTTGCCGTCGTCCTCTATCTCTATCAGGACATGATTGCCTTTCTGGTACGCCCGTATCACGACCTTACCCTTCGCCGGCTTGCCGGCGATGAGCCTCTCCTCGGCAGACTCTATGCCGTGGTCAATAGAATTCCTGATGATATGCATCATGGGGTCAGTCAGCTCCTCTATGATGAGCTTGTCCAGCTCCGTGTCCGCGCCATAGAACTCGATCTCTATTTCCTTGTTCAGCCCCTTCGCTATCCTGGTCGCCGTACGGGTGACTTTGTCGAAGAGCTGGCTCAGGGGAATCATACGTATTTCGAGCACCCCGATCTGGAGCTCCTTGAGCTTCCTCTCGAGCTCCTTTATCGTTTTGGCGAGTTCCACCGATACGCCGGTAAAACCCATGCTCTTCCTGATGGCCTCCGCTATCCTCACGAGGTTGGTTTTCGCGAGTACGAGCTCGCCCACGATGTTCATGATATAATCGAGCTTCGTAATGTCCACCCGCACCGTCTGCGCTATGCCCTTAATAGATGCGGACTCGTCCATCACGCCCTTCACCGGCGCGCGCTCTTCCGGTCCCTTCCCGGCCGCCTGTTTCCTGATGTTCTGGATCTTGATGTTCTTGAAGTCGAGGCTCGATGCGAGGTGATCTTCCGTTGCCGTCGTTCCGAGGATGATGTCGAACTTTATCTCCCCCTCCCGTGCCTCCGTGGTACTCGGCAGGGTCGTGATGATCTCGCCGAACGACTTGAGCTGGTTGGTAAGGTCCGCGAGTTCCTTGTCGAAGCTCAGCAGGCTGAACGATGCGTCTATCCTGAAAAGGTTATTCCTGTCCTTGATGTTCTCCCGCAGCCTGGACTCCTCGTACTCCGTGAGTACGGCGAGGATCTCCTTCGTCAACAGGATGTCGTCGAACAGTGCGTCCTTCCGCTCTTCCTGCTTCGCAGCCTCAGCCTCCCTGAGCTGCCCGATCAAGGGGCCGATGTCCATACCCCTGCCGAAGTTCTCCGATGATATCATCGTCCTCAGGGTATCGCCGGCCGCATAGAGGGTCTTGATCAGGGTGTCCGTGATGGGCACCTTGCTCAGTCTCACCTTGTCCAGCAGGTCTTCCATCTTGTGACTCGCCTCTGTGATCTCCTTGAAACCGAACATACTCGATATACCCTTGAGCGAGTGGGCTGACCTGAAGAGGTCATTGATGGTGTCCGGGTTCGGCTTTCCCTCCTTCCGGGCCGTGTCTATCTCATCGATGTCCTTGAATATCTTGTCGATAAGCTCTTCGGACTCGGCAATGAACTCTTTGGTCGCTTTGTTCTGTTCCATACGCTATCCGATGTACTTCATGACAATCTTCTGAAGGTCCTCCGGCCTGAAAGGCTTCACGAGGTACTCGTTCGCCCCGAGCGCCATACCTTTCTTCCTGTCCATCTCCGTACCCTCGGTGGATATGATGACCATGGGTATGTCTTTGTACTGCTGGTTCTTTCTCACGAAGCTGATGAGCTCAAGGCCGTTGATGTCGGGCATGTTGATGTCCGTTATGATCAGCTTGAAGTCTACCTGCGGCAGCAGCTTCAGGGCCTCGAAGCCCGTGGCGCTCTCGTATATCTCGTATTCCCCGCAGCCCTCTATCGTCGAGGATATGAATGATCTCATGGTCGAGGAGTCTTCCACAATAAGTATGCTCTCGCTCATTGCTCCTCCTTCCGCTCCCGCAATATCCTCTCCAGGTAGGCCTTTTCCATGAAGATGCTCGCCTGGCTCATGAATATCTCAAACGCCATCATATCGGGTATTTTCCTCTTCAGCGGCACGTTGTCGCCGTAGAAGACCGCTGCTACCCTGTCCGCTGTGAGGAGCGGAACCGCGTATGACTCCACTGGCCATTCGCCGCCGATCTGATCGAAAAACTTTGTGTTGCTGTCGTTGCGCTCCGGGGCCCCTCTGATCGGGGACCTGCGGCTGATGAGCCTGCCCATCAGGGAGTGCTCGTCGATATCTATGACCATCTTCTTCACGGCCGTGTTGGGGGACTCGAGAAACGCCTCCAAGCCGAACTGACCGAGTCCCCTCAGCCTGTTCTTCACCACAAGGAACAGTAATCCCCTGTTGAGCAGCTCGCTCGCGAACCTCATGATCAGGAGAGTAACCTCCCCGGCAAAGCCCGGGTTCGTCAACTCGTCTATCATGGATTTGAGGGTAACCAGGCCTGGGCTCGCGTCAGGTTTCTTCTCCATCGCCTCCGGCAGCAGTTCCACCTCGTCCTGGAATTCCTTGGTAATCTCTTCGGTGATGTCCTGTACGAATCTGGATCCTGCATTGTCCTCCTCGTGGTGCTCCTCGACCACCTCCCTGGTCCCCGCCTTGAAGGTGAAGCCGGCCTCCTGGTACTGCCTGCACAGCGCCGTGACCTTCTCGAGTATGTCCATGAAGGCGTCGATGTCCGGGGACGTCCTGGAAAACCGCTTCGGCCGTTTCAGGTATGCGTACACACCAAGGAGCTTCGCCTCTCTCAGAACCTCTTCGTTGCTGATGCTGCTGAGCAGGACCACGGGTATCTTTATCTTCTCGTCCGTCGTCCATCGGAGAAGCTCCATGCCCCCGAGCATACCCTCGCCCTTTGTCTTCGGGATGGTCAGATTTGCCACGATCATCGGCACTCGGGGCGAGTCCTGGATGGACGTTATATAGCCGTACAGTGTGCCGAGGTCAGCGAGGGCCGACGTCTTGAAGCCCCTGGACTCGAGGCTCTCGCGGAGGAAGCCCTGGGAGTCAGCATCATGGTCGACAACGATAATCTCCTCCAGCTCCTTGATGAGAACACTCGGTTCCTCCTGCTGCGACCGCTCCGCGACCATCTTGTTCTCGTCTATCTTTCTCGTGCCCTCGATCACGATGTACTGGGGATTCAGGGGCGTTTCCAGGTAGCATGCCGTGTCGGATTCGTAGACCTTATCCGGGGTGTCGGCTATCTCGAAATCGAAGTTACCCTCTGTCCATTCGAAAAAACCGAAGATAGTATCGGTAATATAGGACTGTATGACCCCCTCGAGGGCTTCCGGGCTTACGGCGCCGGACTTCCGGAGGAGAGTTTTTACATCGGGCCGGTCGGATCTCTTCAACTCTTCCCGGATCGCTTCACCCCGGGACTCCGGGATCAGGTCCTTGTCTCGCAACAGCTTCAGCACATCGTTCGGGCTGGCTGTGCTCGCGGCGGACGTGATCTGGCCATCAGCGAATACGATTTTGCCTTCTTCACCTTTCCGGGTAAGGTACAGGATGCCGGATCTTCGGCTCAGACTGAGTATCTGTAATATATCGCCCAGTGCCAGGTCCTCAAGGCTCCCTATCAGGCTCATATATGGTACACTGCTCCCTCTTGTACATACGCACGTCGTATCATACCAACGACCCCGTGTAAAGGACAGAGGAGGCAATAAACAGCGAAAAATCAGAGCTGGAGCCCCGGTCTCGTGAACCGGGCAATGGTGTCTTCCGGGATGTGGGTGGCTATATGGGACGGGTTGATGTACGCTCGATAGGTGATGCCGTAGGACGTTCTTATGACTTCCGGGACCACGAAGAACTTCATCTGGGGCCCCTGATCGATGGTGACGTCCGTGTATCGGTCCCTGATGAGCTCTCCGTCGAGGGCATACCCGCATTCTGCCTTTATCTGTACCTGCCCTGCCGGGCTGTTAAAGGTCCTGGGCGGCACCTCCCTCCCGGTGGTAAAGGCCCTGAGGTTCCGAATCATGGTCCAGGGGTCACAGGCGGAAGCAGCGAAATAAAACTTGCTGACGCCTTTCGTGCCCGGGCTGTAGAACGGTCTGAACCAGAGCAGAAGCCTCTGGAATACCGCTGCGATCATGAGGAGGTACCTGTCCTCCGGATACCGTTTGCCGTCGACGTAGAGGTCCGCGTCGATCTTGCTGTAGTACTTCCTTATCCTCGGGTTCCCGATGGCATAACCCCCTATGGTCGTCGTAACAAGGTTAACCACGGTGCTGAAGGTGGGATTTTCCTGCTTTGTAAAGAGGTCCTGGATTTTGTAGATAAGGCCGTTCATGAATGCGAAGCCGTACCTGGTACCGTTGTTTCTGTCCACGACCTTCAGCGGCATGACCGGCAGGACCTGCATGGACTCCCTCCCTTCGCTGTAGTCGTCCACGTACCTCATCAGTATCCTGACCGTATCCAGAGGGTTTTTCCGCACCCCGATGTTGCCCGCTACCATGTTTGCCGTCCCTCCACGCAGGGGGATGATGATCGGCAGGCTGTCCTCCGGCAATTCTCTTATCAGCTCCGTAATGAGCCGCTGCAACGTCCCGTCTCCTCCGTTGATCATCAGGAAGTTTATTTCCTCCTCCCTGATGAGATGCACGGCGGAGGTCAGGTCCGAGAGGGAGTAAGCGTCAATGATCCTCCATGTGTCCGGCACGAAGGACGCGAACTTGTCTCTGTTGTACCGGTACCTTCTGTTCTTGCCAGAGTTCATATTGTTAAAGATGGCACATCTCAGCTTCATAACACCCCCCTTCGTAACACCGTACAGGACTATCCGGAAAAAATCAAATAAAAAGGGGGGCACCTCTATCAAGACATGCCGAGGCGTGCACACAAAAAGGGGAGCACCCCGCGAAGCCGGTTGCTCCCCGAATGAAATCAGGTATTTAGAACAGGAACTCGAGCTTGATCGAGGTGACGTTGAAGTCGCTTGCCGCAAGGCTCAGGGTCGGGTTATTGGTCGATGCCCTGTATTGCGCAACGCCCATGTTGTACGTGCTGAACAACGCCTG
>JAJYLN010000010.1 GCA_021787665.1 bacterium | reverse complement strand
GATGTACCTTGATATCGTATTTCGTGTGCGTCCCTGTACGATATTGTCGCATGCAACCACATTAGCACATTCTTCTCTTCGCCTAAAGGCGAGGGATTTCAACCATCCCCGAAGAGGACATTAAAAATTAGGTTATCGGCAGACATGAGAAAAGGCCCTAAAAATTTACAAGTATCCTTTAATAGCAATGCTCTAACTCATTTCGGTGGTGCATATCTTCTCGATTTTTTCAGAAACTTAATTTACGGTACCTGCTATCCCATTATGTTCAATTCCAGCAACGCAATAATCGCTATAGTATGTCGGAAGAGATACTGTCTATCCTTTATCCGATTTCACTTGGCTTCGGGCGACTCGAAACGGCCAATCTCTTAAAACACAATGGCGTATTCCAGTATCTTACTGGTCTGCCAACGTATCCTAACCCGACAACATTGAGGCGCTTTCTTTTGCGGATGGCGCCGTTGGCCCTGCCGAAGTTGAGAAAACTGCATGATAAATTACTCGTAGTGATGATTGTAAAACCTGTACCTCCCACACGGGTAATCTTTGATCTGGACTCTACGGTGCTTACTCTGTATGGGAACCAGGAAGGAGCAGAGATAGGGTATAATCCTGTAAAACGAGGCAGGCCATCGTATCATCCCCTGGTATGTTTCAACGGCATAACAAAGGATTTCTGGCAGGGTGAACTTCGGCCTGGAGATAGTCATACAGCAACAGGGGCTATTGAGCTTCTGAAGGGATGTTTTGATAAGTTACCGCCATCAATGGAAAGCGTTCTTGTCAGAGCAGACAAAGGCTTTTACGATCATAAGATAATAGAATATCTCGAAGCGAACAACGCTTATTTTGTCATTGTCGCCCGACTCACGAAGCCATTGAAGAAAAAGCTTTCCCGTCTCTCATATCAGAAATATACATCCGGCATTGAGACCTCAGAGTTTTCCTATCAGCCAGTGAACTGGGACAAACACTACCGCTTTATCGTAATAAGACGGCCTATCGAGGAAGAGCCGTCCACACAGCTCACTCTTTTCACCATAGGAAGATACAGCTATCAGGTTATTGTAACAAACATGAATCTCAATCCCTTAAACACATGGAAGTTTTACAACAAGAGGGCTGGCATTGAGCTTATCATCAAAGAACTCAAGGAAGATTACTCTCTCGGAAAGATACCGACAAAGTATTTTGCAGCCAATGAAGCGTACTTCCATATCTTATTGTTTTCTTACAATCTGATAAACTGGTTCAAGCGATTATGTCTGCCGAATCAGTTTCAGAACTTAACACTCAGGACTTTGAGGACTCGGTTACTTTTGATCCCTGGTGAACTCACAAGAACAAACAATAGACCTACTCTAAAGCTACCAGCCAGTTTCATCTATAAAGATGTCTTTGAATACGCCTTGAAAAGAATTGACCAGTTGAAGGTCTAAATGGTACATTTTCACGCAGGTTTCAGGTTGAATACACATTAGTGCGAAAGCGATGATTTTTCTGCTACCGAATTATTAACAAATTAGCCACTGGAAGAAGATAGAGATACCGACGTTCTTGGTTTTCTTTGCCAGCCACTTCGGACACCGCTTTAAAAATGCACCCCAGACGCTTGAAATGACAATTCTGAGAGGAATTATGGATTGTAAGACATTACCTATGTTCTATTGCCTTTTGGCTCAAATCAGGTATATAGATATAGTCGTTTGATTGCTGGATTATGATTCTAACACTGTTCACGGTGTTCCGCCAGTTTGAAAAAGAATAGAACCGTGCAGAGGCCGGACAACTTGGAGGATCGGTACTATTTTATACCGAGGTGTTGAAGCAGTCATGACGACCCGGGATCTTATCGAAAAATACTTTGGCCGCCATACAGTTCTCATTTCCGCATGAACCGTGCTGTTGACAGCCCGGTATCTTGCCCTTATCGTAGGCGCATGAAGCGCAAAGACCCGACAGCCGGGCTCTCATCCGACAAGATACGCCGGTTTCAGGAAACCATTTGGGGCAACTTCAGGAGGCATGGTCGTGACCTGCCGTGGAGAAGGACAAGAGACCCTTATCGCATCCTCGTTTCCGAGATCATGCTCCAGCAGACGCAGGTGCAGCGGGTCATGCTGAAGTACGCGGAGTTCATCGCAGCATTCCCTGATTTTGCGTCGCTCGCCAGGGCCCGGCTCAGGGATGTACTGTGCACGTGGCAGGGCTTAGGTTACAACCGGCGCGCCATCGCCCTGAAAGAGATAGCGGAAAGGGTGGTGCGCGATTTCAACGGCGCGCTTCCTGATTCCATCGATACGCTTGCAACCCTCCCCGGTATCGGCCGGGCGACCGCCTCTGCAATCTGTGCCTTCGCCTTTGACCGTCCGGTTGTCTTTATAGAGACCAATATCAGGACGGTCTTCATCTATTTCCTCTTTCAGGGCAGACAGCGGATTACCGACGCGGACATCGCGTCCCTCGTCGAAAAGACCCTCCCCCGGCGTAATCACCGGCAGTGGTATTATGCGCTCATGGATTACGGGGTCATGCTGAAGAAGCATGTACCCGGCCTCAACAAGAGGAGCGCCCATTATCAAACGCAGAGCCCTTTTCAGGGATCGAACAGGCAGATGAGAGGCCAGGTACTCAAGGCGCTTATCGGAGGCCCCAAGACACCTGCCGCGCTCTCGAAGATGCTTGCGCCCGATCCCGCACACATCAGGAACATTCTCACGCGGCTTGAAAGCGAGGGGTTCATTAAAAAGGACCGTGGCCTTTACGCCGTCGTCTGAGGCGTACCACGAATCAACAGTACCCTCCCGCCGTCAGTTGAGCAGGGCTTATCTGGCCGCCAGTTTCTGCGCAACCCTGGCAAGGGCGCTGCCGAACTCACGGGCGAGCCGCTTCTCCTCTTCACCCACGGCTCTGGAGCCGTCCCCGGAGATGTAGGTCGGCCCGTACGGGTCCACCGATCCGGTTATCGTGTAGCCCATCGGCATGATGAGCATACCGTGGTGGTACGCGAACGTGCTCAGGGTGAGTATCGTCGTCTCGTGCCCGCCGTGTGGCGTAGACGCGCCGGTAAAAAAGGCCGCTACCTTGCCTGCGAGCGCGCCCTTGGCCCACAGCGGCCCGGTCTGGTCCAGGAAGTTTCTGAGCTGGGCCGTGGTATTGCCGAACCGCGTGGGTGTTCCGAATGCGATACCGTCCGCCCAGGTAAGGTCGTCCAGCACCGCCTCTTTGACGTCCTTCTGGATCTCGCCACCGTGTGCAAGGCCCTTGTTCGACCGCAGTACCTCCTCCGGAACCAGGTCCCTCACCTTCCGCAGCCTCGTCTCGGCGCCTGCCTCCTGTGCTCCCTTTTCGATCGCCGCTGCAAGGTCAAAGGTATGACCATACGCAGAGTAGTAAACAACAGCTATCTTCGTCATAGGTACCTCCTTTCTTTAAAATATAAGCTGTGTGGCTGTTTTGTAAACCTTTCTGTCTCCGGCAATAAATGTTGAATTCCGGCCGTGTTTTTGTTTAAACAAGCTACGGAGGAGTCTGGATGGACTTAGATATGGGCGATTTTCCGAGGATCACGCGACTACCGTACTACGTATTCAATATCGTGAACGAGCTCAAGATAAAGGCGCGCAGGGCCGGGGAGGATATCATCGACCTCGGCATGGGCAACCCGGACCAGCCTACCCCGGCGCACATCGTGAGCAAACTCATCGAAGCCGCTCAGAACGGTAAGAACCACCGGTATTCCGTATCGAGGGGCATCTATAAGCTCAGGGTAGCCATCAGCGACTGGTACAAGCGCAGATACGACACCTACATCGACCCGGAAGCAGAGGCGATCGTGACACTCGGCGCGAAGGAAGGCATTGCTCACCTCGTGCTTGCGATGCTGGACAAGGGCGACGTGGCGATTGTGCCCGGCCCTGCGTACCCCATCCATCCCTACTCGGTAATCATCGCCGGTGGCGACGTGAGGACGGTCCCTCTCGCAACAGACCAGGGATTCTTCGACGAGCTCGAACGGGCGATCAAGAACAACTGGCCCAAACCCAAACTGCTCATCATCTCGTTTCCGCACAACCCGACGACTGCGGTGGTGGACCGCGAGTTCTTCGAGAAGGTCATCGCGTTCGCGCGGGAGAACAAGCTCTACGTGATCCACGACCTGGCCTACGCAGACCTCGTGTTCGACGGCTACAGGGCCCCGAGTATACTCGAGATAGCCGGGGCAAAGGACGTTGCCGTGGAGTTCTTTACCCTGTCCAAGAGCTACAACATGCCCGGGTGGCGCGTGGGCTTTGCCGTCGGCAACCAGAAGATGATCTACGCGCTCTCGAGGATCAAGAGTTACCTCGACTATGGTATGTTCCAGCCGATCCAGATCGCCGCGATAACGGCGCTCAACGGCCCCTACGGCCCGGTCGAAGAGATAGCCGGCCTTTACAGGTGCAGGCGCGACGTCCTGATAGACGGGCTCGGGAGGGTCGGGTGGCACATCGAAAAGCCCAGGGCCACCATGTTCGTGTGGGCCTCCATACCGGAACAGTACAGGAAGCTCGGGTCCCTCGAGTTCACGAAGCTGCTGCTGAGCGAGAGCAAGGTCGCGGTCTCTCCGGGTATCGGCTTCGGCGACTACGGAGAAGGTTTTGTGAGGTTCTCCCTCATCGAGAACGAGGAACGCACCCAGCAGGCGGTGCGGGGTATAAAAAAAGTGTTGCACAGCAAATGAAGGACCGGAATATCAGGATAGGGATCGTGGGCTTCGGGATCATCGGTACCGGCGTCGTGAAGATGCTGCTCGACAAGGTCGGCATGCTGGCGGACAGGACCGGGTACAGGTTCGAGCTCGCACGGGTAGCTGACATCGATACCATGAGGGACCGCGGGGTCAGACTCGGGCCATCTGTCCTGACCAGGAACATGAACGTTATCCTCGAAGACAGCTCCATCGATATTGCCGTCGAGCTCATGGGCGGCATCCACCCGGCAAAGGAGTTTCTCGTCCAGGCGATGGAGCGTGGGAAGAGCGTGGTCACTGCAAACAAGGCACTCCTCGCAGGTCATGGCGCGGAACTCTTCCGGACAGCGGAGCGCAAGGGCGTACATATCGGGTTCGAGGCATCCGTGGGCGGCGGCATACCCATCATCAATGCGATCACGAGCGGCCTTGTCGCAAACAGGTTCCTTTCCATCTCCGCCATCATCAACGGGACATCGAACTATATCCTGTCGAGGATGACGCAGGGGGGCGGAGAGTTCGCGGACGTGCTTGCCGAGGCGAAGGCGCACGGCTACGCCGAGGCCGACCCATCCTTCGACGTCGACGGCATCGATGCAGCACACAAGCTCGTCATCCTGCTCGTCCTCGCCTACCGCGGTGCCGTGTCCATGGATGACATCCATGTCGAGGGCATCCGGGGCATCACGCAGCTCGACATAAGCTTTGCGGACGAGCTCGGGTACGTTATCAAACATCTCGCCATCGCCAAGTCCGAGGGCCGGGATGTCAGCGCGCGGGTACATCCCGCCATGGTGGCCAAGGGCACGATCATCTCCATGATTAACGACGTGTACAACGGCATCCACGTGGTCGGCGACGCGGTGGGCTCCCAGTTGTTCGTCGGCAAGGGCGCTGGCATGATGCCCACGGCGAGCGCGGTCATGAGCGATATTGTTGCCATGGCAAAAAAAATAAGCGAGAAGGGTGTATCGCAACCGAAGCACAACATCTTCACCGACAAGAAGGCGTTGAAGATCATACCCATCGGCAGGATAACGACGCGGTACTACCTGCGGTTTACGGTACTCGACAGGCCGGGCGTGCTCGCGCGCATTGCAAGGGTCCTGGGCGCACACGACATCAGTATAGAATCCGTCATACAGAAAGCACGCAGTGCCGAAGAGTTCGTGCCCATCGTCGTCATGACACATGCAGCGGCCGAGGCAAGCCTCGTGAGGGCGCTGAAGATCATAGACCGGCTCGAGGTCGTAAAAGAAAAGACACAGTTCATCAGAATAGAGGAAGAGGTACTTTAGCGATGACAGTATACAGAGGAGTAATGCGGAAATACCGGCAGTTCCTTCCGGACATAGCGGAGGACAACATCGTCTCGATACACGAGGGGAACACCCCGCTCGTCTATGCAAAGAACCTCAGCTCGTTCATCAACCCCTCCCTGCACATCTACCTGAAATACGAAGGGCTGAACCCCACGGGCTCCTTCAAGGACAGGGGTATGACGGTCGCCGTCTCGATGGCGAAGCAGCAGAGCTCCAGGGCCATCATCTGCGCATCGACCGGCAATACATCCGCATCCGCATCCGCGTACGCGGCGGCTGCAAACATCAAGGCCTACGTGATCATACCGGAGGGCAAGATAGCGCTCGGCAAGCTCTCGCAGGCTATCGTGCACGACGCTATGGTGATTCAGGTAAGGGGTAACTTCGACGAGGCGCTCAAACTCGTGCGTGAGATATCGCAAAAGTATCCCGTAACGCTCGTCAACTCCGTGAACCCATACCGGCTGCAAGGGCAAAAGACCGCTGCCTTCGAGGTATGCGACCAGCTCGCCCGTGTTCCGGACTACCATTGCCTGCCGGTAGGCAACGCGGGCAACATTACGGCATACTGGATGGGCTACCGGGAGTACAGGAACCAAGGCTACACTGATAAGCTCCCGGTCATGGCCGGGTTCCAGGCCGAGGGCGCTGCACCCATAGTCAGGGGCTATGCCATAAAGAACCCGGAGACCGTTGCCACGGCTATACGGATCGGCAACCCTGCGAGCTGGAAGAAAGCAGAACAGGCAAGGGACGAGTCAGGCGGTGTCATCGACATGGTCGCGGACAGGGAGATACTCGACGCGTACAAGCTCGTCGCACGAATGGAAGGGGTGTTCTGCGAGCCGGCCTCGGCCGCGTCCATCGCCGGGCTGATCAAGCTGAACGCCAGGGGTTACTTCAAGCCGGACTCCTGCATCGTCTGCACGTTGACCGGTCACGGGCTGAAGGACCCGGATACAGCGCTGAGGGCGTTCCAGAAACCAGTCGTAACGGACCCTGTACTGGATGATGTCCTGAAGATCATGAAGTTCGAGTGAAGGGATTTCAGCGCTTCTTCCGTCTGTCTATTACCCGTACCATCTTGCCGTCCTCTCCCCGATCGATGACCCGGGGCGGTAGCAGCGTTACCTGGGCCTTCACATCGAGGTGGTCCTCTATCTGCTCTGCGATCTTTGCTTCCAGGACCTCGAGCATCCTGATATTATCGAACGGCATCTGGGCGTTCACCTCTATCTGCACCTCCAGCGTATCGAGAGGGCCCTTCTTGTCGACGATAAGCTGGTAGTACGGCTCCAGTCCGTCTATTCTCAGAATGATACTCTCGATCTGCGACGGAAAGACATTCATGCCCCTGATGATTAGCATGTCGTCGGTCCTTCCCATGACCTTTTCCATACGCACCATGGTCCTCCCGCACACGCACGGATCGATGTGAAGCGCGGTTATGTCCCCGGTCCTGTACCGTATCAGGGGCATCGCTTCCTTGGTGAGCGTTGTTATGACAAGCTCGCCCTTTTCGCCGGGCACGACAGGCAGTAACGTCTGGGTATCGATGACCTCAGGCAGGAAGTGGTCCTCATAGACGTGCAGGCCGTTTTTCCCCTCGAGGCACTCGACTGATACGCCCGGACCGATAATCTCGCAGAGCCCATATATGTCGAGGGCGTCTATACCGAGCCTCTCCTCGATCTCCTGTCTCATGCCTTCTGTCCACGGCTCTGCCCCGAACAGTCCGACCCTCAGCCGCAGGGCAGACCGTTCCATGCCCATCTCCTTTGCCGTCTCGATCAGGAAAAGCGCATACGAGGGCGTACAGGTCAGTGCGGTCGAGCCAAAGTCCTGCATAAACAGCAGTTGCTTCTGGGTGTTGCCGCCTGATAGGGGAATAACGGCGGCCCCGAGCATCTCAGCGCCGTAATGAACACCGAGGCCCCCCGTGAACAGACCATAGTCGTAAGCGTTCTGGAGCACATCTCCTCTGTGTATCCCGGCTGATGCGAGCGATCTCGCCATGACCTCCGACCACATCTGTATGTCGTTGTGCGTATAGCCGGTAACGATGGATTTGCCGGTAGTCCCGGACGAGGCATGGATCCTGACGACATCGTCCATGGCCACGGCAAGCATGCCGAACGGATAGTTGTTCCGCAGGTCGTTTTTCGTCGTGAATGGCACGTGCTTTATGTCTTCCAGAGACTTTATATGATGTGGCCTCAAGCCTACCGTATCGAACCTTTCTTTGTAAAAGGGGACCCTGTCATAGGCCTGGCCGACTGCCCATTTGAACCGGTCGAGCTCGATCTCGTCGAGCTGCTGTCTCGTGGAGCGCTCAATATCTCTCAGGATCATAAAACCCTCCTCTTCCTGCCGGCGGGCCCTTCGCCGGCGGGGAACGTCTCAGTCGCGCAAGCCCGCCCATATCATGGATCCCTTTCAGGAATCGGGCCCCTGAATGTCTATCGGTCGCCAGTATACCACCTTCGTGCGGAATTGAAAAGTATCTCACGAAGGATCCGTGGGATCACATCTTTACCTGTGATACATCAAGAATGGGAGGGGTGCTTGCTGCATGGTCAAAGAGGAAGATTTGGCTCCCTCATTCCCCCCGGGGGTGAAGGATCTGAATGAGGCCTGCAGCCCGGGCCGCTATCTGCCCTCTCTGCGCTCCCTGATGACCTTCAGCAGCCTCTGCCTCTGCTCAGGGCTCATGCGCTTCCATAGCAGGTATTTCTTCCGAATCGCCTCTTTCTCCCGTGGCGGCAGGGACTGATAGATCTTGTAGTTCCTGAGGATCCTGGCCCTATTCGCCGGCCGGAGCGACAGCCATGTGTGGTACGCACGGACAATCCGGCCCTTCTGCACCTTCGGCAAGCCTTGAAATATCGTGAAGTTCTTTATAATCTTTTCCTGCTCTGCCCCGGACAGGGACCTGAACAGCAGGTAGTTGTGCATGATCCGAGCGCGCTTCTGTTGCGGCAGGGACTGCCATTTCCTGTACACGTCCCGCAGTTCCTGCTTTTCCGCAGGGCTCATCTTGCTCCACTGCTCCTCTGCACCGCCTCCTGCCCTGTCCGCTGACTGTGCCATCGACAGCGCAGGGATCATGACGATCATACCGATAATGACTGCACCCTTGAGTACCTTCATTGTTTGTCCTCCTGCTCAAAGACATTCATGTACCGGTAGAGGTCCATGTGCTCGTACATGTCCATACACTTCAGCATATCGAGGTGCTTTATGACCTCCCGGTCTCCTCCACGGCTGACACGAACAGTCCCGGCCACCGTGGGGGGGAGAGCCGTCGTGCCGGTAATCGGGGTCGCAGACATCATGGAGGGCATGCCCAGGCTTATCATGATGAGTACGGTCGTGAGCCTCATTGCGCACCGCCCCCCGGGGTGTTTACCGGCTGGCCTACCGCCATGACCTCGTCGAGGTGCTCTATCATGTCTATGTGCTCGTAGAGCCCCATGTTCCGATACATGTCGATCGATGCGAGCATGCTGTCCGCCGGTACGCCGGCGTGCGTCCTGAGCTTGCGGACGCCGAACACCGTAATCACGGCGAGCAGGACAGCGGCGAGGGTCCCGGCATATACCCACGCCAGGGGACGCCGTGCGAATGCCGGCCCCGGGTATCGCGATGGGACCTGCGCATGGACGATGACATCGTCGATCCTCTGTTTGAGCCCCTCCGGCGGCCGACGCTCCGGCAGGGACTTCATGATGTCGCGGATCCTGACCATGCGATCGTAGTATGCCCGCGCCTCAGAAGACCCTTCCAGGAGCCTTTGGAGACTGTTACTCGACGACCGGTCGAGCTCGTTGTCCATGTAGGCGGACATGCTTCTCATGGAGAAATACAGCCTGATCCTTGCTATGATCCCTTTTGTCCTCATATATCCACCTTCATCAACTTTTCCCGCGCCCTGCTCAGAAGCGACTTCACTGCCTTTTCGCTCGTATGCAATACCCGTGCTATGTCCGAATAGTCCATGTCCTCGTAGGCCCTCAGGAGTATCGCAGTCCGCTGGCCTGCCGGCAAGTTCCGCATGCAGTTCATTATACGCTGCTCACGGTCGCTCAGGATCGTACGGTCGTCCGGCAGAAGCGCATCATCGTGCGCCGCATCCGGTTCGAGAGGCTCGAGCCTCCTGCCCCTGTGGTACTCGTTAATTGCGAGGTTCGTCGCAATCGTGAAGAGCCATGTCGAGAATTTCGCTTCCGGCTCATACGTCCTCGCCGCCGTATACATCTTTACAAATACCTCCTGCGTGATGTCCTCCGATACCTCCGCGCTGCCCGCGAGCCGAAGGACGTAGTTGTAGATCTTCCTGCTGAACCTGCCGTACAGCTCGTCGAACGCCGACCGCTCGCCATTTTTAAGTCTGAGCATCGTCTTCGTATCATCGTCCATCACGTCTCTCATAGATTAAACCGCCCACTCTATAAAAAGTTTCGGGCTACCACGATATATCGGCGCCGGACAGGACCTGGACGATGCTCGAGATGTTTTGACCCTGGAAGAACTCGCCTGGCCAGAAGTAGTCGAGCTCGAAGGGAAACGAGGCGTGTTTGTTCAGGGTATAGGTGAAGGTGAAGTCGGTCTCGAAGCCGTAGTCGGAGTCTCCCACCTCCGGATATATGATCGCCGGGACGACCGCAAACTCTATGGGCTTTACAGGGTAGAAATCGAGGTCAGCGCCGTAGGCCACGTCCCCGAGCCCCCGCCGGCCGGCCATCGCGAGGCTGCCGGTGTTGATGTCCTGGTTTATGCCGCCGTTGAAGAACAGGTTGGTCTCGGTGTTGTACGGGAAGATGGCCAGGAAGCTGTTCAGGGTCTGCTGCTTGATGATGGCGTCAGCGGGCGCCTTGTCCCCGGACGAAAGGTTGAAGAATATGCCGAGCGTTGCGAGGTGCCGAACATGGTATTTCAGCTTCACGTCCGCGAGGTAGCCGTACGTCCCGAAGCTGCGGGTAAAGGGCGCGCTGTTCGCGAAGCAGTTGTCGCCGTCTACGGTGCCGCTGCCGAACTCGAGTATGCCAGTCGCGCCCAGCTCGAAGCGACCGAAGTACCTGTCCCCGGTGATACCGGTCCAGTTGATGCTGGTGGACGACGAGCGGACGGGCCCGCCGCTCGCATACTCCTTCTGGAGGCACGCCATGATCTGCGCGGCTTTCAGTCTGCCGTACCGGCTGACGAGGGTGTTGTACGTGGCGCGGTTGAAGAGCGATGTGTAGACGATGTTGTCGAGCAGAGGCGCGAGCGTGTTGTCCGTGTCCTCGAAGTTGGAATAGAACAGGGTAACGTACTCGAACAGGGAGAAGCTGTAGCTCAGCTCCGCGTCGTAGAACATGCTCGTCCTCGAAGGGTCGTAGAGCTTGTAGGGCTCCACCTTCACGACATTGAGATCGAGAGACAGCGGCACGCCCAGGGCGTCCGTCATATCGTAGTCGAAGGTGAAGGACGGCTGGTAGTTATCGAACAGGAGCTTCGAGCCGCCGACGATCTCCCGCTGGCCTACATAGATGTTTATGGACTCGTCCGGGCTGAAGTCCAGATACGCCTGGCGCACGAAGTAGGTGTCGTTGAAGTAGTTTTTGGCACTCTCGACGCCGTACAGGTCGAGGCTGTCTGAGGAGAAGGTCCGCGTGGAGAGCTCGCCAGTGTAGAGCTCGATCGTGCCGTTCAGCCATTCCCCCTGGTTGAAGTCCAGCTCCGGCATGAGGTACGCCGCGGCAAACCCGTAGTCCGGGTACTGCACGCCCGGGTTCAGCAGCGCAAGGTCGGCGCCGGACTGGTACCGCAGGCTGACGGTGCCTGTCGTGGAGACATCGAACGCACGGGCATCGACGGCAAGGGCCAGTGCGCAGAAGAGCAGTAGTATCTTGAATAGTATTTTGAATCTCCGGGGCATACGATGCCGTTTGTTCTATTATATCGGTCAGGGAAAAGCAATAGATGAGGGAAGGGGGTTACGACAGTGTGATAAAAAAGGGGCCCCGCCGAAGGCGGGGCCCCTGAACATTCTATATCTATGATGTGGGCCTGTGTCTATCAGTAGCTCGTCAACTGCACCACATTGTTGACATTCCCGCCTGTGGCTATGTCTTGCACCGCGTTGAAACCGATGAACATGGTGTACGTGGTCGGTGTCTGCGAGTTCTTCAGGATGATCGTTCCGCCGAATGAGTAGGTGATGTACGCGTCTACCTGTGTTGACGGTACCGCGGTCGTGAAGATCGGCGTAATCGTGAGCGTAGTATCGTTGTTCGAGATGACCGCGCTGGTCGTCGGTGCGACTGCGCCGGTACCTCCGTTGGACAGGGCCACGCCGAAGGTCCCGGTACTCACGGTGATGGGCTGGCTAAAGGTGATCGTCAGGACCCCGCTCGGGGTGATCGTGCCCGGTGCCTGGTTGGATGCGGAGACGACGTAGAGCGTATTGAGGGCGTTGACAGTCGACATGTATACATACTGTGTCGAGGAGTCTGTGCCGACGACAAACCCTGGAGCAGAGATGAAAGTCTGAAGATATTCGCCATTGAAGGTCAGGGCCGGAACTGCGATATTGTAGTAGCCACCGAGCGTCAGGCTCCCGGCGGTAAATGTCGCCAGACCCGAGGCGTTGGTAGTTGCCATCAGATTCGGATACAGACCAGTCGCCGGATAGAGCGTGTCTCCCCGGAGTGCAGTGGCTGTGTTGTTGTTCACGTTCTGCTCAAGCATGACCTCCGCATTCGGAATGGGCAGGCCATTGGGGTCGTATACATATATGTTTGCATCGCCGGGCGCAGTCCCCAGCGGAAAGAGGTAGATGTTCTTGATAAAGTTAATGGTATTGTCGACAAGCGGTATACCGTAATAAAACCAACTGCTATCTGCGTTCAAGTGCACATCGGCCTCGAACCCCTGGTACCCGGGCTTCACGACGACGACCTCGAAGGTAATATCGCCGTTGTATATCTCTGCCGGGATGCCGCTGAAGGCGTACTCACCGACCAGCGGGTCGCTCACGCTCGTTATCAGCTTGTTCGGCGAGCGGTCAGACGTCCCCTGGATCAGGAACACCTTCAGGTCGCTGCCCCCAATGGGCGCGCCGGTAACGGCGTCCATGATCCTCCCCTGCAGCGTACCAGTGACGTTATAATACTGGATGGTATTCGTGGCTGCCGTGTTCGTGGTGTTCTTCGAACCACAGTCGGCGAACATCCCCGCTATCAGCGCGAGACTGAGAAGCAAAGCTAACTTTTTCATGACATTTTCTCCCTTTTTAAGTTGATGAGTCCTCTTTATAGCACATATAATACGCATGTCAATATAAAAGTTTGATTGTGGCTGTGGGACAGCTTTTGCAGGCACGTCGGCCACAAAACAGGCCCGCTCAAGGGTTTCTTGTAAAGCCGGCATATCCATGCTACATCGTGGGCCAAGGAGGTAACCATGAGACCACGCATACTTGTTGCGCTATGCCTTGTTCTGGCGGCCGCTGGCAATACGCTTGCTTCGCAACGCCTTATATCATTCCAATTCTTTCATAAGCCCATCCTCAGCGTGAAACAGGGTACGTCCATCACCGTCTCTGCAACGATAGACCCTGCCAATGAAGTGGCTTACGCATCGGTATTATACAAAGCTCCGTCCGATAAGTTCTACAGGACCGCCTTCCTGAAGAAGGGGAAAGAGGACGTCTTCGTTGGCACGATACCTGCCAAGTATGTCGTCCCTCCCCGGCTGCAGTACTATATAACCGTCATGGACACGGAGGGCCAGACCCACGTGCTGTTCATGGGAGCGAACGACCCGCAGGCCATCGACGTCGGTACCGCGAACATCAAGGCCGCTGAGGAGTCGTCCGAACTCGAGCAGGAGCTTGCGCTGTTCGGCTCCGAGGACATCGTCTATTCCGCTGCGAAGCATGCGCAAAAGGCAAAGGAGTCGCCGTCGGCCATCTCCGTCATAACGAGCGAGACGATAGAGGATTCCGGCGCGCTCTCGATTACGGACATCCTCAGGACCGTTCCCGGACTGGACGTGCTGCAGGTAAACCCCTCCTACGACGTGGTCAGCGCGCGAGGGTACGCATACGAGTCCAATACGACCATGCTCGTCCTGATAGACGGTATGCTTGCAGACGTCGAGCTGGCCGGCCTGCCGTTCTACGAGCTCTTCCCTATCTCGCTCGAGGACATCGACAGGATAGAGATCATCCGGGGGCCAGGCTCGGCGCTGTACGGTGCGAACGCCTACTCCGGTGTCATCAACATCACGACCAAGTCCCCGCAGCATATGAAAGAGGGATATGTCAAGGCCGAGCCTGGCTTCTACTCGAACCAGACCACGAGCGACCCGGCCCTGCTCTACCTCACCGGACTTGCCGCCGGTCACAGCGGCGAGCTGTCTTATATGGTGTCCGCCAATACCACGAAGGTCGGGCATTGGTATAATTCGGAATCCTCCGCCCTGAACGACCGAAAGGCGGACATGACGTTCATCTACAGCCCCGGAAAAGACAGGGCCCTCACGCTAAATTATTTCGACGCCGCGGGCACCGGGACCGCATTCTCGACGTTCGGGAACATTTTGTTCGACGCCGAGGAGAACTATGCCAGAATCGACTGGAACGCCAAGCCGTGGCGGTTTACCCTGTACTGGGTCGGTATGGACACCACGGTCAACTTCCATATGCCGGGGATCCCTCCCCAGTTCCTGAACCTCGTCTCATCGGTCAGCGGCAATACGAACACCTACGACTTCAACGGGCAGTACACCCTGGTCAACGGGGACCTGAACAGGCTCATCGTGGGGCTGGAAGGGCTGGCCAACGTCTACTCCGTACCGATCCTGACACAACCGCACACGCAGGAGTACAGGGCCAGCGGCTATATGCAGGACGAGCTAAGACCGGTAGACCCGCTGATCCTGACGATCGGGGCACGGTACGACTACAACTCCGTTACCAAGCCGGCACTGAGCCCGCGGGGCGCGATTGTCTATGATATCAATCCGACCAACACCCTGAGGCTCTCCATCGCGAGGGCGTTCCGAAAGCCGTCATTCCTCGAGTATGGCTTCCAGATCGCCTCGCTGGCGCCGTATGGGTTCAAGATCGGCAACAGGAACCTGGACAACGAGTACGTGACCGACTATGAACTCGGCTACACCACGAGACCCGCCAGGCCCCTGAAGATCACCGCGGACCTCTTCTATGAGCAGTTCAGGAACTACATCGACTTCGATGCGGCCACGGAATCGTACACGACTACGACCAACGGCTCGGACAGCATGGGCGGCGAGCTCGCGCTAGAATACATCCCTATGCAGCAGCTCAGTCTCTTTGCAAACTACTCGTACCTAGAAGCGCGCCCGCTGGGCTCGTACAGCTATGACCTCTCCGCGCTGTTCCCCAAGCATAAGGTAAACGCCGGCTTCACCCTGAGGCTCTTCGACCGTCTGACCCTGATGATGTGGGCCGACTTCGTCTCAAAGACCAAAAGGACCATCGTAGATCCGAACACGACGAACATCCTCCTCCAACAGTCGAAGCAGATGACCCTCGCCCCGTACACCACGGTCAACGGACAGCTCAAATACGCCTTCGTGAAAGACATCTTTCAGGCCGGCATTTCCTTCTTCAATCTCTTCAACGACGTCCACTACGAGTTCCCGGGCATCATGTGGACACAGAACAACCCCTACGGCGACCAGGAAGCCTTCGGAGGAGAGCAGATCGACAGAAGGATCATGGGATGGGTCAGCGTGAAGTTCTGAGCAGCAAGGAAAGAATGGGAGAAGAAACCCTTTCTTCGTGATTATGGCTGCGAGCCGCGTACGCGGGTGTAGATCCCGGCACCGATAGGCGGCACTATCGTCTGAGCTATCTCGGAGATGTCCCTCTGCGCTATGCGCTTTCTCGCGTGCAGTTTGTTCAGCTCTTTGCGCACACCCGATGCTATCCGCAGGGCCTCACGGCCGGTCGGGTCGAATCTGGTATAGGAGGACTTGTCCCCCTCGTTGAGGACATCGAACACCGCATCCACGGCCCGGCTCCTGTAGCTTTCGAACTCTTCGCGGGAGAGCAGCCACTTCCTCTCGGACGTAAAGCCGTTGTAGATATTTCTCAGCAGCCTCCTTCTGTTCATGAGCATCATGCCGTTGAAGATGTTCTTGTTTGTCGAGAAAGAGAACAGCGTCTTCTCCAGGGTGTGTTTCAATATCTCGTTGTCGTCCCTGTGCCGCAGCTTCAGGGTCTTTCCCAGAACGGCGGCAGTCCGCTCGTTCACCAGCTTATCGAACCTCATCTCCCAGTACGTGTGGGAAAATACCCTTTTCCTGTACATCGTGATGATCATGCGGGGGACAAAGTAGTTGTGCGCTATGACATCGGACGCGAGGTGGCTCAGGTACCCGTACGCAAAGGCCCGCTGGTGTTCGTTCCGCGCTGACCTGAACACCTGATCGGCCACGAGCCAGTTGTGGCAGTGGTACTCGTACTCGGTAAAGTTCTTCCCGATGACGATATCGGCGCCGATGTTGCCATACAGATAGTCGTAGGGAAAGTTGCGGACAAGATCCATGACCTGGGGCGCGAGCAGTTGCGCGTAGTTCAGCACCTCGGTTGCAATATCGATATGGGAGATCGGTCCCCAGCACAGGCCTGTGGTGGGGAAAAGCAGTACCAGCACTACCGCCACGAGCACGATGGGTACGGAGGGCAGAGGTCGCCCCCCGAAGAAAGGGGCCCTGTTGAAGGGCTTATTTATTGCCGGGCGGCGCCTTGTCAGCGGGCTGACCGGCCGACTTGCCCCCGCTCTTGGTCTGCGGTTTATCGTGTTTGACATAGTCCGTCTCGTACCAGCCGCTGCCCTTGAGAATAAAGGAACTGCTGTCGGATATCAATCTCTTGACCTTTCCGCTGCACTTAGGACACGCGGAGATGGGGTTTTCGGATATCTTCTGGAGCATCTCGAACCGGTACCCGCATGTGGTGCACTCATATTCGTATGTCGGCATCGCTCATTCTACCTTCCTGCTAATCTGTATAAGCTTCTTCTTTGCATATCTGCCGCTCTTTATCGTAATAGCGGACCTCCGAACGTGGAAATAGCGGCTCAATAGATATATTAATTCTTCATTTGCCCTCCCGTCAATGGGGGGGGACTTGAGATAGGCCTTCAGGCTGTCCTCTTCCTGTCGTACCTCGCTCGTGTTTGATGAAGGCCTGACCTGGACATACATGCTCTGCCTGCTATTTGCCATTGGAGCTCTTCGACTTGCCCGCGATGACCGCCAGCGTGTCGTCGATGTCCTTTTGTCTCTGTACGGATTCGGTATCGAGTATCTTCAGGTGCGTCTCGAGCACGGCCTTCAGGTTCGCCTCGAGCTGAATCTTTTGCTTCTTCAGCTCCTTGATATCATTGGCGATCTCCATGTACCTGTTCTGTGAGCTGTTGACAATTTCTTCGGCTTTTATCTTTGCGTCCGCGATGATGAGCTGAGCCTCTTTGAGCGCATTGGAATGGATATCGTCTTTCAGTTGCTGGGTGGTGATCATGGTCTCCTTTATAGTTTGCTCCCTGTCCTTGTACCCGTCAAGGCTCTCGTTCTTCTCTTTGAGCTGCTGTTTCATGTCCATATTGTCGGTGATGAGCTCCTCCATCTCGTTGCGGATGAGTTCCATGAACATGTCGACTTCCCTTCTATCGTAGCCCTTCAACAGCTTTTTCCTGAACCGCTGCTGCTGGATATCGAGCGGGGTCAGCTTCATATAGATTTCCTCCTTCGACACCTTCTATACACTAGTATTTCGGAAATGTCCACAAGGCAAGGCCCCGAACGACGACCGACACCCTCTCAGAAAAGCCTGCCTCTGAGCGCCTGGACCGCGAAGGGACCAAAAAGGAGAAGAAACACGGACACGAAGATGAAGAGCAGGGGAAAGGTCATCTTCACCGGCGCCTCCATAGCGAGTTTTTCCGCCCTCTGAAACCGCTTTGTCCTGTACTCCTGCGACTGCACCCGCAGGGTCCTCGCGAGACCGGACCCGAGCTCGTCACACTGTATGATAGCGTTTACGATCGAGGTGATTTCCGGTACACCGACGCGACTCGCCATGTCCGTCAGGGCCTGTCTGCGTGCTTTGCCCATCTTCAGCTCCTGTAAGAACTGCAGGAGCTCGCTGCGCAGGATGCCTTCCTTCGACTTCCCGGCAACCCTGCTCATGCTACCGGTGAGATCGAGCCCGGCCTCGATAGACAGGGTCAGGAGATCGAGAACGTAAGGTAGCTCCCTGAGAATCGCGAGCCTTCTCTTCCGGTAAAGCTCCCTGAGCCAGAGGTCAGGATACAGGAATCCTGCCGTAGAAAGTATCAGGATAACGGTAGCCGAAAGCCCGAGTACCAGCGAGACAACGAACATGCACAGACACGCGAGTTCCTTCAACGCAAGGAATTCCTCCGGCGACAGGCAGAGCGGGCCACCTGCAAGCAGGAGTCTCTTGCGTGCCCTGTTGAAATAGCCTGCGAGGCTGTCCTTTTTGGGGTGTACGTTTATAAGAAGAGCGGCTGCCGCCACGAAGAGCCGGTACAGTGGCGATCTCATGAGTGCCTCCCGGGCCGGCCTTGCCCTCGCCTGCCCCTCCACCGCGCGCCCGTCGAGCAGCGCCGCTGCCACCATGTATCCGCACACGCCTGCGAACAGGCTCGAGAGCATGGTATAAACAGAGCTCATACGTCGATCCTGACGATCTTCGCTATAACGAAGGCACCGATGGCCTCGAACAGCACGATCACGAACAGTATCGTCCAGCCGATGGGGTCATTGAACAGGGGAGCGACCAGGTTCGGATCGAGCCGGTACAGAATAACGCCGAGCGCCACGGGCATAAGCCCGATCACGATCCCCTGCATGCGGCCCTGCGATGTCAATGCCCTGATCTTTCCCTGGATGGTATTCCGCTCCCTGAGCGTGTCCGCGATGGTGTCGAACATCTCGGACAGGTTGCCCCCGACGTCCCTGACCACGTTCGTCGCCGTCACGAACAGGTCCAGGTCCTGACTCCCGACCCTCCTGCCCAGGTTTATGAGCGCCTGTTCCAGCGGCACCCCGAGCGCAGCTTCCTTACCCACCATGGAGAGCTCCTGCGACAGGGGCGGTGGATACTGCGCAGCTACCCGTGCGATCGCCTGCTGGAGGGAAAGTCCGGACTTCAGGGCACTGCTGATGACGCCCACCGCATCGACGAACTGCTCATCGAACAGGCGCAGCCGCCTTTTTCTCGCCAGGCCTATCCACAGCTTTGAGACAAACATGCCGATCGGACAGACGGCGAGGCTCACGACGGCGCTCCCGGTCGATACGAACACGACGACGAACATCACGAACGAGGAGACGATGTTCAGGAAGAACAACTTGTGTGGCTCCGCCTTAACATAGAGCCCATCGAGCTGCCTGACCTGGTCAGCGACCTTCCCTCTATACGCGTCAACGCCCTGTCCGAGGAAGGCCATGCCTTCGAAGACGATGACGAACGCCCCGATAGCCGCGAACACGGTCGCACCGAGCATCAGGGCCATCATGTGAAGATGTCCTGCGGTACTTCCATGTGGTGCGCCCTGAGCTCCTCAACGAACCGGGGAACGAAGCCGGTTGGCCTGAACACGCCGAGCACCTTGCCGGCTGAATCGGTCCCGGACATTTCGAACGAAAAGACGTCCTGCAGCACGATGGTATCGCCCTCCATGCCCTGCACCTCCGTTATGGCCGCTATGCGCCGCGAGCCGTCCCTGAACCTCGTCTGTTGTACGATGAGGTCCAGGGCCGACCAGATCTGCTCTCGTATTGCCCTCACCGGAAGCTCCATGCCGGACATCAGTACCATCGTCTCGAGCCTCGACAGGGCGTCCCTGGGGCCGTTAGCGTGGAGGGTGGTGAGCGATCCGTCGTGTCCGGTGTTCATCGCCTGAAGCATATCGAGCGCCTCGCCTCCCCTGCACTCACCGACGATGATCCTGTCCGGCCTCATCCGCAGGGCGTTACGCACGAGCTCCCGTATCGTTATCGCGCCCCTGCCCTCGATGTTCGCGGGCCTTGCCTCGAGCGAAACGACATGCGGCTGGACCAGCTTCAGTTCTGCAGCGTCCTCGATGGTAAGGATGCGCTCGTCTCCCGGGATAAAGCCCGAGAGCACATTGAGCAGCGTCGTCTTGCCGGAACCGGTCCCGCCGGAAACGACGATGTTTTTCCTTGTCTCTATCGCTATCCTCAAAAACTGGGACATCTTCTCAGTCATGGTCCCGAACCGGATCAGGTCGTCGATGGTGTACGGCCTCCTTGAAAACTTTCGTATCGTGATTGTAGGGCCCTTTATCGCGAGGGGCGGGATGATGACATGGACACGCGATCCGTCCCTCAGGCGGGCATCCACGGTCGGTGAGCCCTCGTCTATCCTCCTCCCGATCGGGGAAACGATCCTCTCGACAACGTTCAGCATTGCCCTGTCGGACGAGAACCGCAGCGGCGTCCTCTCGATCCTGCCGTCCCTCTCTATGTATATCTGATCCTTCGCGTTCACCATGACCTCGCTTACCGTCGCATCTTCGAGCAGCGGCTCCAAGGGGCCGAGCCCGAGTGCCTCGTCGATCACTTCCTTGAGCAGGCCGGTCTCGTCTGCCTGCGCATCGAGCGTACCGTGGGCCTTCAGTCCTGCTATAATTCCTCGCACAGCATCACCGGCCTTGTGTCGCACCTCCTCGGTATCTAATTTCGAAAGGTCGATGCTTTTAAGGTCGAGCTCATCGAGCAGTTGTTTGTGTATCTCCCGCTTTATTCCGTCCTGTTCCTCTGCATCCAGTGCCGGGGACAGGGCGTGCTGACTTCCCGGCCCCCCGAAGCTGTCGTGGCCGGCTGCATGCCCCCCCTGATCCTGCGGTGTCTCATGGCCCTGACCGCCGATCGTGTCACCTCGTACGAGGATCTCGTGGGTGCCTATCCTCAATCTGTCGCCTGCAGTGAGGACCGTAGGCCCGGAAAGAGGCCGTTCATTGTACGTCGTGCCATTCGAACTGTTCAGATCAAGCGCCAGCCACGCTCCGCCCTGTCTGTAGAGCCTGAGGTGTCTCCTCGAGCACAAGCCGTCGTCGATCCTGACGTCTGCGTCCGGCGACCTGCCGACGATGCACTGGACCTCGACGGTGGCCCTACGCACCTGTTCACCCTGTTTGACAATTTCTATTTCAAGCATGGTCAATCCATCGGATCATAGCCTATCGACTCGCCCGTGCCGCTGTACCGCCTCTTCATCTCTTTGATCTTCGTACCGTCGATGCTGCCCGGCCGTATGATTACCGGCGTTATGAACACGAGGAACTGCGATTGCGATTGCTGATACTTCCTCGATTTGAAGAGTTCACCGATAATGGGGATGCTGCCGATCAGGGGAAACTTGACGACGCTCTTGGTACCTTTTTCGTTCAGGAGCTCAGACAGTACCAGTGTCTCGCCCTGCGCCATGTTGACGACGGTCTCGGTCTTCCGCGTCACGAACGCGGGCAAGTTTATCCCGTTTGTAGAGACAGCGTTGCTCATGTCGATATCGCTCGTCTCTGCGTGTATCTTCAAGCTTATGTTGTTGAACTCATCGGTGGCAGGCTCGATGTTGATGATAATGCCGAACTCCTTCCAGTTGACGTTCGTCTGTCCGAGCGAAGAAGTCGTGGGTATCGGTATCTCGCCGCCTCCTATGAAGCTCGCCTTGTCTCCGGAGCGGCAGACGAGCACCGGGTTGCTCAGGACCCTGCCCAAGTTATCGGTGACCATCATGTTGAAGATGAAGTCGAAGCCGGTGAGAATCGAGCCGCCGGCCGATAATGCGCCGATCTTTGACTGGCCTTCCATCGCCGGATAAGAGCCCTTGAACTGTGCCGACAGCGGCAGGGTCTGCGGCCAGCCGATGCCAATGTTCTTTGCAAACCCCTTATCGACCTCCATCATTTTGACGTCGATCTGTACCATCTTGTCCAGACGAACTTCGTTCTTTCTCACGAAGTTGATCGCCTGGGGGTACAGAGCTATCACCTTGTCCAGCTTGTCGTAGTCGTCGGCCCGTATCACCTGCCCCTCGAGCACGACCCTGTTGCCGATGACGTTCACGCTCACCCCTTCGACGTCGTGCAGGAGCTCCCGGATATCCAGAGCGACGAGTTTCAGGTCCTCCACGGTCACCCGTATGGCATAGTCTCTTTTTTTGCCGGAAATCTGCCAGACGGAGAGGTTCGTTATGCCCCTCGAGATGCCCGTGACCATGAGCTGGCTGCCGTTGATCACCTTTACGCTCGCGATCGTCGCATCACCGATAGCGACCTTCGACAGGTTCGGCTGCTCTATAACCCTGCTCTGACCCTGAACAAGCGAGATGATGTCCTGGCCCGCCTGTACGACGTGCGGCATGGAAAAGGCAAGCAGTAAAAGAAAACAAGCCCTCAGAAGAAAACAGGTCTTATGGGCCTTATAAGACTTTCCGGTCCTATGCCCCCGGCGCTGCCTCATCTTTCCTATTCTCCGCCCTTGCCTTTTATGATCCTGATGTTGCGCTCGTGCTGGATCTGTTTCAGGTTGCCGATCCTCATGATGTCTTCCCAACCTATGACGGGGAGGTCTTCTTCCGTTCGTATGTTGTCCACGTTTCTCAGGACGAAGTTCAGCCTGGCCCGCTCGGAGGCAAAGGTGAGCAGTTCCGCCTCTACCAGCGATACGGCGAGCGTCAGGCCATGGTAGCTGTAAGGCTCCGACTCCTGCAGCCCCCTGCCCCATATACCGCCGGTCGCAAGCACGGTAACGTTCTGGAGCAGCGTGATCGTCGCGAGCCTCATCGCCCCGCCCGGACCCGGAAGTGAAAACGTACCGAGTATGTCCACGTGATCCCCGGGCCTTATGAGGCCGGACACGCTCGTCTGGTTATCGACTGCAATGGATATTGCCCTTTCACCTTCCTTTATCAAGGAGGTAAAACCTGAGCCTCTTGCGGCTCCGAGCATGGTCCATTGAAGAGGTTCTCCTTTCTCTATCTGCATCACGGCCCTGTGTCCCACGACCGCGTCCTCGTTCTTCTGCAGGATTGTATTGTGGGAAAGATACCGCTTCGGCTGCGGCACCGAGGTAAGATGGTCCGGGGTGATGACCGTGCCGGGCTTTATGTCCGCTTTTGCAATAAGCACATCAACGGTCTCCAGTTCGCTGTAAACAGCATGCCTGAATGCAGCCAGATAAAGCTGTATCAGCACGATTGCTACGACTCCGCTTGCGATACCAATGATCAACTTTTTGTTTCTATCCAGCTTCATAGGGTCTCCTAGGGCATCGGCAGTGCTATAAAGGCGATGAGAAATCCAAAATACCTGCTCATCGCGCTGCCAAGCAATCTGACGGCAAGAGCGGCGCTTATTGCAAATACGGCAGTCACTATAAGATATTCGACCATGGCCTGTCCTTTATTTATTTGTAACTGTATAGGTAATAATCGAAACATGCCCCGGCTCCTTTTCTTCAACATCCACGATACATAGTTGTGTGCGTGTCTGATATGCTGTCAGTCCCTTTTCTTCATGCACTTTTTTGTACCCTTCCGATTGAAGCCTCGCGTTATAATAAAGCTTTACTGCATCCATGGTAGCTTCCGCCTTATAGTGCCCAAGGGAAAATTTCATTGTCTGCATGGTATTAATTTTAATAGCAGATGGGTAAACCGGGAGGTCCTTTGAGTCATGAACGGTTTCATCCATAAACTTGTTGATATCAAACCCTTTCTGAAGCCTTACGGCTACGTACTTTGTGGTGCGGTTGCTCCCATTATTAAAGCCAAGCAAAGGCTCAATCATGGACATGAGCGTGCCCGGTGCCGATACACTCGCCTTGCCAATTTGCCCGTGGAGATGCACTGCCAGCCCCCCGTTTTTATCACGATAAAACGGAAGTGACCGGTCGTTACGTGCCATCGTAAGGAGGGCACCGCCGTCATCTTGCTTTCCGATAAACATATCCATATCTTGATCATTCACCTTAAAATGCAGTGCTTCCTGGGCCACGCTGCCGAGGATGTCTCTATAGGAAAACAGATCATAGACCGTCCCCCTGCCGATGGACACAAAAAATAATAGTACCAGCAGAGACGCTGAAAGTATGAACAGTAAACGCTTTTTGTGACTTCTGCGCATGTTACTTGCCTAAGATCGATGGATTGGTGAGATCAATAGTTGAGCTACTGCCGCTGTCACTCCCTTCACTATCTCCGCTGCTACCACCGCTGTTTTTAAAGCCTTTTGCAATTGCAATAGACCACAGTCCATATTTCAATAGCTTCCCCGTAACACTGCTCCCTTTCCATGTACCCATGAACACGAAATGCTGTGCACCCGTATGGGCGATTTCAGAGGAAAAAGGATAGGTATAACCGGACACATCAAGAGCGGTGCCTTTTATACCCGTAACCGCGCCTAACACGCCCCCGAGATCTCCCAGCGTAACGCCTGCAAATCCCAGAGAGGGATCCGGGTGACTTATGCCAAGCGCGGAATCATGATTAAAGAACAGGGCTCTGATCGTATCTTTGGACGGCTCATGCTCTTCATGCCTGCCGGCATACCATGCAACATACCGTGTCGCCATAACAGTACGTTCTTTTAAAATGAGCAGCCTCGCAAAGAATATGACGCTGCTCAGCATGAGTACGAGGACAGGAAAGATGATGATAAATTCCGTGAAGGCCTGACCTTCTCTGTTGCATAGATTCATAAAGCTCCCCTGCCTTCTGCTATATTGAACCTTATGGCTCGTGAATATCGTAACGCATCAATGGAGTATAAGTTTATCATCTATCCACTCGATCACTTTGTTCGTTGATTTTATGCCAAGCTGCTCAGCTATGGCCTTTAATGCTGTAAACCGTGTAAGATGTGCGTCCCAGTCCATTTCGAGCAGAATGTCACCCGGTCTGGTACTCGGACTTTGTGGCCTTGCCTGAGAAAGCGCAAGAAAGCCCCATGGGTTTTTGTCTTCAGGAAGCAGGCTCTTATTGTTTATAAATATCGGGGACCTTTTTCTCCCCAGATCGGTAGTGGCGACTGCAAGGTAAAGGAATTCATCCGATCTCGGGTGAAGCTTCATCGGAAAGGGCAGTTGTGACGGTGGACTAGTCTTGGTCGTCGTGTCCACTGATAAATCAAGCCTGCAAAACGTCTCTTCTTTGAGAGGGACGGATACCGTACCGCCAGCGCCACTCCCGGCGCCTCCGGTACAATCTTTCGGAGAACAGCTTACAAAGGCCGATTTCATCACCTCCGGTGGCTCTTCTTTCTTTGACCATGCGATATCGCTACAGGGATGCCGATCTTTCAAGGCGGTTGAGCAATAATCACAGGGGTCCGGCATGTGGTAGGTTGTGGTCATATAAAACCAGCGCGCCTGGGTTTTCTTTGTACTGCTAACGTCGTTTGCCGGGGCAGCAGGCTCATGTGCTTTCTTGTTTGCGTCAACGGCCTCAGGATACTTATCGTAGCTGTGGCTGTCCTTAAACGTCGTCGTTATGGACCCGGATGATGATAGACTGCCCGGCTGTATCGCACTCCCAAGCAAGCCAAGGGCCTTGGACAACAGGGGAAAGACCTTATCGAGCGTTTTGCTGATGTCCTCCATAATGGCCTTAATAAGGTCCTGGAAGCCACCTTTGTCTACGTTCAGTGAAATTTCCTGCGGTTTAAGCGGAGGTGGTACCTTGTCGGACGGCTGATAGGGATAGGGAATGGCCACCGGACTATGCGGGTTTGCACCGCCGGCCAGACCAACGGCAACAGGCACTATGAAAGGAACTATTTCGGCTATCTTTTTTTCTAACTTGGACATCTCCACGGCGGTGTTCCAAAGACGCCGTATTACCTTGTTCGCAAAATTTATAACAACCGGTAACGCGCTCGCGCACGCCTCGCCTATGCCGGCCCACCATAGCGTGCCCGCACACACCCCCAATATCGCGATGGCTGCCACAATGATGATAATCAATTCAATGCACAATACAATGCCCTGATTCAGGCCGGCTATAAGGTTCAATCCTCGCGCCTCCCATACAGCGCCAGCCATCGATGCGCTGTCTGCTGTATTCTGCATCTCCATCTTATAGGAGAGTTCCCTTCCCACATTGGCCACGGTGGCAACAAACACAAGCAGGGTCACGAGAGTGATCACCACGAACACTGCGGCCTGCCCCGTGTCCCCGCCGCCCCCATACCGGAAAGCCCGTATGCTCATGGGCACTCCTGGTGTACGATCCTGCTTATGCCGGTCTTGTCTTTGTCCGTGTGATACTGCGGCCTGCCGTTCTTATAGGTTCCCGATTGATACACCTCGCCGTTGGTATAGGTATGCCTCACCCCCTGGTTATCCACATAGGTGTAGATACACTTCGATGGGTCTTCCGGGGCCCGTCCGCCGAGCGTTTCCACCGTGAGCGTCGCTTCCGAGGACAGCGGGTAAAAATAATCGTTGCCGACAATGGATGCAATGGCGTTTATCCAATCGTTGTCGCCATCCGTATACGATGACAACACGCGCAGAACGCCAGACCCCCTTGTGCCTATGAGCCTGTTCACAAAGGGGATGGAGAGCAGGGCAAGATAATCCACATGGACCGTGATATCATCATCCGATTGTCGGGGGTTCACCACGATCTTTGCGTTCGTAAACTCCCGCGCATAGGCGTACCGTACTACCAGCGCCCCGGCGTCTCCGAACAGACCGGCAATGGTGTTCACGGCACTTGAAAGAACGGACAGTCCCGCCAGGGCATCGATACGCGGGGACACCGGGGTCATGGACAGTTTTGCCGCCTCTGCGATGTCGTCCGGGTTGTCTGGCTGGACAACGGCAACGCGTGCAGCAGTGAAGGCAGCGTACTCCACGAACAGCTTTGCCTGCGCAAGCAGTGAAATCTGTACGATCGAGAGCACCGCTATCAGCACGAGCGGAAAGGCAATTATGAATTCGGTCATTGCCTGGCCGCGCTCAAGATCTGGGTGATTCATGTGCCTGCCTATTGACCGGCGCTTTCTTTGTCCGGCGCGGTCTCGTTGCTTTGGTTCGTTACGTTCTCTATCTGCTGACCCGCGGTCTTGACCCCTTTGATGAGCTTATTACGGAATACACCAAACACAGCGATGAGCGCTATAGCGACGAGCAGCACGATCAGAATATACTCCGTCATGCTTTGTCCCCTTTGTCCAGGCCTTTTAGTCTCTGCGCGGGCTACATTGATATAAACCATACTATCCTCCATACAAACGATATACTATCGTATACTGCACTGCGCAAACGCTTGTCAAGCACTTTTTACGGACGGGTATATTATTGCAGGGAGAGGCGGTTCAGTGACCTTGTGGATTGCCCACGATGGACTTGAAATAGCTCTCCAGGATCTTTGCTCCGTCCTTCTGGAACTCTATGAACTGGATGCCCATGCCGGACGTGTTTCCGTGGCCGGCAAGCCTTGCCTGCTCCGGGCCCACGGCGTGCACTATCTCGCCCGTGACCTTTACCTCTTCAGGGGAGTCCGGGAGGATCAGGACGAGCTCAGCCCGCGTTTTCACCGGCAGGGGCTTCTCCGTGGCAACGAATATCCCGCCCTTGGAGATGTCCTTGGTATATTCCTTTACGAACTCCTCTTTGGTCTTAAACCTGACCTCGATGGTCGCAACATACCGCGGAGACTTCCTGCCGGTCGTCGTACCAATCCTCTTCAGGATACTCTCGAGTGCACGGGAGATATCGAAAGCGCCGGTGAACTTCAGATCCGAGGTCAACATGAACTTGGCCTTGAACTCTTTCCTTTGCTCTTCCACGGACGCCATGAGCTCGAAGATCTTCGCTTCCGCCTTTTCTGCCCATCGCCTGATCGCGTCGAAGGAGCTGGGAAGAAAGGAATAGAAATCGAACGACAAGATGATGCCCAGGGAATCGCTCGCTGACCAGCAGTACAGGCTGATCGATTTCAGCACAGACGGCGCATACTCCCTCCTCAATCCTGTTAAAAAGCCCTCAACTGACTCTACCTTTCCGGACACATAGGGCACGATCAGGGCGATCTCGAAATCCTTACTCATGGCCGTTCCCCAGCCCGCCGATGCCCTTTACGTCTTGCCGTTGTGCCGGCACCCGCCCCAAGAGCGCTTCCCACGGCAGCCCAGCTCTTCGGGTCGATGAGGTAGCTGTAGTGCGTGAACGGCGTTACCTCGATCCGTTCAGTCCCCTCCATGGCCGCGGACTGGGGAGGCAAAACCATGAGGTCGCTGCGGCTCCAGAACGTCACCCCGCGCACGCCGGCAGGCCAGGGCTTTCGCTCCAGCCTCCTGATCAGCCCACTGCCGGGCCGGATCTCTCTGGTAATGGTCGTATTGGCGTAGCGCGCGGAATACGTGCCGTGGTGCGGGGTACCCAGCGTGACGAACGTGCCCACGCGGCGCGCGAGCCTGTACTTATCCAGAGCGAGCCTGACGACAATACCGCCGAGGCTGTGGGCCACGATGTCCACCCGATCCTCGCCGGTGGCCTTCCGCACATCGCGAATAAAGCGGGCCAGCACGTCGGTCATGTCTCCGATGGACTGTCCGGCATCGAAGTGCACCCGGTAGCTGCGCCTTCTGCCGAGCAGCCACAGGTACCAGGCCATGAGCAGGAAGTTTCCCCTGTTGCCGCCGAGCCCATGAACGAATATGAGCGGCGGGTGACCGTCCGGCGTGCCGGGATCGATCCGCTCGTGCTTCGAGACGAACAGCGAGCAGCTCAGCAGGGGAAGCTGTGCGAGATGTCGCACCACGTCCGGATCTATCTTGCGGTAGTTCCGTACGATCTCCCTGCCCAGGGACTCACCCGCACGTACGGCGGCGCCGCCTATGTCACCGAGTATCACCCGAGATCTTTTCATATATGGCGAGAGAATACACGTTCTCCCTTCACCTGTCACCAAGTAGTTGCATCTCCGTGCCAGGGTATTGACAACCGCGTCAATCTATGGTGTACCTGTACCCATCAGGGACATGGTGGAGGGGACGTGGACATGACCGCGAAGGTACATTCGGAAAGCTCGGGGCCTGCAAAATGAGCTTGAAGGGGCTGGGGAGAGGGTTCCTGTGCTTTGTCTCCATAGCGCTCATCCTTTCCTTGAGCACCGTGACGTACGCCAACCTTGCCAGCATCTACGGGATCGGCAACAAGGCGATAGCGATGGGCAGCGCGTTCACTGCCCACCCGGACGATCCCTCGGCGACGTATTACAACCCGGCCGGGCTCGCCCTTGAGAGGGGCAACAGGATATCGCTCGGCCTGTCCTACTACTATCCGGCACTCTGGATGCAGGGCATCGACGGCAAAAAACAGTATATCGATAACGACAAAGTGGTTGGCTTGACGCTCGGCATAGCGAGCAACCTCGGGCACCTGACCGGCTACCATCAGCTCTCGGACTTCTCCATCGGCATCCTGCTTTATACGCCGCCGGACAGGGCATACACCGTACACGCGATACCCCCTGATACGCCGTCGTTCCCTCTGTACAAGGACACCGCTTCCCAGCTCATGCTCCTGCTGGGGATCGGGTACAGAATCACGGACTACCTCCAGATCGGCGTGTCTTCGCTCCTGTACATGCCCGGCACGATGAGGACCGATTACTACGTCGATACGAGCCAGAACCCCATCCAGACGATCGGAAAGGTGGACCGGGGGCTCGTCATCATGGCGACACCTGAGATCGGCATCATCGGGAAGCCCTCGCGCATGGTGGACATCGGCCTCGCGTACCGGGCGCGTAACGCCTCAGGACTGAAGGGGGTCACCACGTTCTCGCTGAACGGGAAGCAGATCACTTCGGAGACCAACGACGAGAAGGTCGTCACGACGCCCTCGCAGATTGTCGCAGGCGTCTCCGTAAAGCCGTCTGCCAGACTCCGCATCAATGCGGACCTCACCTACAGCCTATGGTCAGATAGTGACGTGACGGACACCGAGGGCGATCCTCTCAGCGCAACCGATACTCTCGAGCCATCCATTGGCGTACAGTACCAGCTCACCAAAGACTGGGCGCTGAGGGGAGGGTACCGGTATGCGCCCTCGCCACTCCCGGCACAGACCGGACAGACAAACTTCATCGACAGCGACCGGCACATCATCTCGCTGGGGGCCGGGTACGGGTTCGGATGGTTCAGCCCGAATATACGGTCGGTGCTGGACCTGTTCGTCCAGCTTCAGCAGCTCACCGGCAGGAACAACGCAAAACAGCCCGCGTACGAGAGCTATTCGAGCGGCGGCTCGGTGTGGAGCATGGGGATAGCGTTGACATTCAAGCTATGAAGATACAGCGGACACTTATCATTGCGTTTGTCTTTTTCTGGACAGCAGGCACGGCCCTGGGCGACATGGCGTCCAACTTCGGGCTCGGCGCAAATGCCCTGGCCCAGGCCGGCGCTTACACGGGCCTTGCGGACGACTTCTCGGCGTGCTACTACAACCCGGCCGGGCTCGCCTATCAGCAGAGGCCTGTGTTTGCGCACGACCGAAAGGGCACCGCCGCCTATTTCGGCGTGGGCATCGCCGATTCGAGACTGTGGGTGAAGGACCCGGGTTCCTCCTCCGCGTACCAGCCCATCCCGCTTCTGTCTTTTGCGCAGCTCGGCATGACGATAGGCCCATCCGCGCTCGGCGGCATCCTCCCTGAGCGGCGGGTCTACTTTGGCTTCGCGCTCTACTCCCCCACGGACGAGCTGATAGGCTACAGGATGCGTAACTCGTCCATCGACAGGTTCTTCGTCTTCTACGACAACGAAAACAGGAAGTTCGGCTTCCTTGCCGATGTCGCGTACAAGTTCAGCAAGTACGTGTCGCTCGGCGCAGGAGCGAACGTGCTTGCAGGCGCGAACACGGACACGAACGTCGACTTCGGTCAGGGCGGCTTCACCCACAACGAGTCGAGCGTGATCATCATCCAGGCTGCGCCGGTGGCCGGACTCATGCTGGACTTCAGCGACCTGAAGATCGGATTCACCTACCGGGGAGAGATCAAGTTCAACGACTACGGCAAGGTGGCTCTCTACGCCTCCGGCAACCAGTTGATAACGGAGTCGTTCGACTGGATGAAGTTTTTCTATCCCCAGCAATATGCGATCGGGTTCTCGTACCCGATAGTCAAGGCCCTCCTGCTGAGCGCAGATGCGACCTACATCAACTGGTCCGCTTACGTCGATGAAGAGGGAGACGGCAGGCCCCAGACGAGGCTGTTCGACACCGTCGTGCCGAGGGTCGGCTTCCGGTACTCGATCAACAACAACGCAAACGTGTCGGCCGGGTACGCGTTCCTGAGGAGCCCGGTGCGGGACCAGACCGGCGTGACGAACTTCATGGACAGCAACAAGGACCTTGTGTCCGTGGGCGGGAGCTATACCTTCGGGAAGGCAGGGTTCTGGAAGAACCCGATTACGCTGAGCGCGTACGCGCAAGACACGATCTTCCAGACGAGGGACGTCCAAAAGACGCAGCCCGTGGACCAGTACCAGCAGGGCTACTCGTTCGGCGGCCAGGTCTTCGATGCGGGCGTGCAGTTCAGGTTCGTGTGGTAGCGTCCGCGCTGTAAAAACACATTGACAGGCACGCGTTTTATCCGTACGTTCTGCCCATGACACAGTCCATTCATGCCTTTATCCTCGGTGCGGTCCAGGGGCTTACCGCATTTCTGCCGGTCAGCAGTTGGTCACATCTGATAGTCGTTCCCTGGCTGCTGCACTGGAACAACACATTCCTGAACAGTCTGACGTTCCAGGTGGCCCTCCAGCTCGGCTCCGTGATTGCCCTGATCGGCTTTTACTGGAAGGAGTGGCATACGCTGATAAAGGAGTTCATCCTGGGTTTACTGGAGAGGCGCATCTCTGACAATTTTCAGAGAAGGCTCGTGTGGTATGTCGTTATAGCTACGATACCCGGCTCATTGCTGGGCTATCTTTTCGAGCGGCAGGTCAAAGAGGTATTGAGGAACCCGCTGAACGTGGGGGTCGCGCTGATTGTCTTCGGCATCGTCCTCTATTTCGCCGACAGAAGGGCCCGCTCGAACACGCGGAACTACGGGCAGGTGGGTCTGAAGGACAGTGTCGCCGTGGGGACGGCGCAGGCCCTAGCACTGGTCCCTGGCGTCTCGAGGTCCGGCATAACCATGACCGCGGCCCTGTTCCTCGGGCTCGACCGCGAGACGTCAGCGCACTTCTCCTTCCTCCTTGCCCTGCCGATACTGCTCGGGGCCTCTGTGCTCAAGCTACCCCGGCTGGTGCATCATTTCCCTGCCTCGGAAGTCGCTCCCTTCCTGTGGGGCATCGCCGGCTCCGCCCTCGTCAGCTACGTCGTCATCGGCGTACTGCTGCAGTATCTGAAGAAGCACAGCTTCGTTCCCTTCGTATGGTATCGGGTATTATTTGGAAGTTTTCTGATCTTCATGTATCTTACGAGATGGACGAGATAGCCAGAAAGGAGGTTGTATGGGGTATGTGAACAAGGTGATTTTGATCGGGAACCTCGGCAGGGACCCGGAGATCAGACAGCTCCCGAGCGGACAAAACGTCGCATCGTTTACGCTCGCAACGAGCGAGAACTACATCAACAAGGCAGGAGAGAAGATCAAGCAAACAGAATGGCACCGTATTACGGCCTTCGGAAAGATCGCCGACATCGCTGGCAAGTATCTGCATAAGGGCAAGCAGGTGTATATCGAGGGCAAGCTCAGGACGAGACAGTGGGAGGACAACAACAACCAAAAGCACAGCACCACGGAGATCGTGGCGTTTACACTTCAGATGCTCGGTCAGGCAGCGCAAGGCGCGCCCGCCCAGGAAGAATATGCGGAGCCGCCGGCAGAGCCGGTAACCGGCGATGATACGGCGCGCGCCGGGCAGGACGACGACGTGCCGTTCTGATTGGTCCGGGGATGCGACGAGAAGTTTGTAAGGGAGCGGGCCCCCAGGAATCCCTGGTCCGCTCCTTTTCGTGCGCCTGTCCGTCGCGAGAGGCCGCGCCCGTATGCAGCTTCCCGGGTCCAGAGGGAGACATCACACCTATGACCGGTAAAGACCGGAACATCGGTTAGGCGCATGGAAAGAGATCAGACGGCCGTCCTGATCAAGGCCATAAAGGAAAGGGATCGGAACACCGTACGGAGCGCCATGATGGAGAGGGGCATCGATGACGCGGACGTGTCCGACGGATGGGCATCGAAATTCATAGAAACCGCCATCAGCATGAGCCGGCGGATGCCCCTGGAGGCATTCGTGACCGCAGTCCTGTCTGCACCCGACGAGCTCGGCGCGGCCGAGTTCGCCCAGACCCATCTGGAGGACGGCTTTCCCCCCGCGCTGAAGGCAGCGCCCGATGTCATACGACTGGCAGGCGCAAGCCCGCTTCTCGCGGGCTACCTGGCGCAGAACGATGGACACCCCGGCGACCAGCCGCTGGCCGAGGAGGAATACCTGAAGGCGTGTTCGTCGATACCTCACCAGCAGGACACCCCGCTGCTGCTGAGGCAGCTCAAGAATGGCCTGATCGCGCAGATCGCGCTCAGGGACGTCGCCGGACTGGCGGACTTCGCCACGACGGTCAGCGGCATATCCTCTCTCGCACGGGAGGTACTGCGGTACTCCGTGGGGTATACGGCCTCCGCGACAGGCACGGATATCGCGCAAGGCTTTGCGGTCATCGGGATGGGCAAGCTCGGCGCGGACGAGCTCAACTATTCTTCTGACCTTGACATCATCTACACCGCGTCGGACCACCTCTACGAGCGCGTCGGCGTACAGAAGATAACGAGATTTGCGGAGCAGCTCACCTCTTTTCTCTCATCCCAGATGTCCGGTGGCCTTCTTTACAGGATAGACCTGGACCTCAGGCCTGACGGCAGGCACGGCATGCTCGTGCCCTCGCTCTCGCGGATGCTGACATATTACGAGTCCTGGGGAGAGACATGGGAGAGGCTGGCCCTGATAAAGGCCTCGCACTGTGCCGGCGATGACACGGTATCGTCTGCCTTCCTCAGGGGAGTCGAGCCGTTCGTCTTCAGGAGGTACCTGGACTTTTCCACGATAGATGCGCTCAAGGATATCAAGCAGCGCATCCAGCTCTCCCTCATCAAAGGACTGGAGCAGACGTGGGACGTCAAGCTCGGGGAGGGCGGCATACGGGAGCTGGAGTTCTCCATCCAGGTCATGCAGTTGATCCGGGGGGGCAAGGAGAAAGGCCTGAGGGTAAGACCTTCCTTGAAGACCATCGAGACACTCAACCGTTATGGTATGCTGGAGGACAACCGCGCTGCGGAGCTCATGCAATCGTACATCCTGCTCAGGACACTGGAGCACAGGATCCAGCAATACCAGATGATCCAGAGCCACCGGATGCCGGCGGACCGCAAGGACGAGAGGAGGGTCCTGAGAGGCATCATGACGCCGAAGGAACGTCTCCAGCCGGACGCCCAGAGCACGGCCTCTGCACGGCTCTCCCGGGCGAAAGATGCCGTGCACGGCTTTTTCGAGGAGATGTTCTACGAGCAGGAGAGGCTCATCGAGACGCAGAGGCCTAGAGACATCGTCCAGTTGTTCCTCACTGACACCCCTGAATCTCCGATACGGGAGAAGCTTTCGTCCATGGGGTTCAGAGACATCGACCGGGCCATCGAATACATGAAGTTCCTGAGAGACGGCGTGCCGAACACCCGCTACAGTGAGAGGACGAAGCGCATGTTCAACTGGCTCGCCCCGGTTTTCCTCAAGAGCGCTTCCGAGACCACGGACCCGGATGCAGCCCTGGAGCACCTCGTTGAGTTCATGAAGAAGATCGGGGCCCGGGGAATCTTCTTCTCCCTGCTCAAGGAGAACCCCAAGACCCTGTCGACCCTCATCAAGTTCTTCAGCATGTCCGACTACCTGTCGCACCTGCTGATAAACTACCCGGAGTATCTGGACTCGCTCGTACTCGCACGCTATGTCTCGCTCGAGCGGACCTATCAGGACATGGAGGACGAGCTCCGCAACGCCTACCGCCAGCTTACCGACTACGAGGACAGGCTGCGCCTGATCAGGGAGTTTCGGATCAAAGAGACGCTGCGGATCGGCATCAACGATATAAACGGCGACCTGAACATCGTGGAGGTATCGGAGCAGCTCAGCATGCTCGCGGACGTTATCATCAACATAACCCTGGAGTCCGTTATCGAGGAACTCGAGCCCGCGTACGGCACCCTGCCGGACATAAAAGAGAACGGCATCGCCGTCATCGGCATGGGAAAGCTCGGGAGCAGGGAGCTCAACTACAACTCCGACCTGGACCTCATCTTCATCTACGGCAGCGACCGGCAAACGACGAAGCAGATGTCCGCGCAGGAGTACTTTTCCAAAGTGGTGCAGCGGTTCATAACCGCCATCAGCGTGTCCACGGAGAGCGGACACGCTTACAACATAGACACGCGTCTCAGGCCCTCCGGCAATCTCGGTCCGCTCGTCGCACACATCGACTCCTTTGTCCGGTACCATAAGGAGAGCTCGATGCTCTGGGAGAAGCAGGCGTTGTTAAAGGCGAGGGGGGTCTTCGGCCCGGACGGGCTGTTACGCAGGTTTTCTTCGGCCATAAACGATGTCCTCGCCTCCGTGGAGAAGGACGATCTCCTCCGGAAGGACATCCACGATATGCGCATGCGTCTCGAGAAGAGCGTGCAGGATGATACGGCCAACTTCAACTTCAAGAAGGGCGTCGGCGGCCTGATGGACATCGAGTTCATCGTGCAGTACCTCGAGCTGCTCTACGGTGCCCAGGACCCTTCCCTCTACGAGAAGAACACCTTTTTGGCGATCGAGGTGCTCATGGAGAAGGGATACATCAGCAAGAAGGACATGGACAGACTGAAGGACGGCTACATGTTTCTGAGGAAGATCGAAAACCGGATGAGGATAGACAGGGATTTCTCCGTGGAAAAGGTAGCCAGGAACGAGAAGGACCTCTACCCCATCGCCCTGAGGATGGGCCTCAAGAACGGGGGCTGCGGTAAGGAAATCCTCGATACCCTCATGGCAAAGACGTCCATGATACGCAAGGTCTACAGCACATACCTCTATCCTTAAGTCGCCGTTCATCCGCACAAACATGAATACCTCCTTTTCCCCGCTTTGACACAGAGGGACGGGGTGTCCACCCGAAAGAATGGGCCGGGGATTTTCAGACCAGAAAGCCGCGGATCAGTCGCCCCGGTAGATACCGAGGCCCGCACGGGTACCGATATACTTTGTACCGTTCGGTGCGACCGCTATGGTGTTGATGAAGCTGTCCGGCAGTGGGAGTGTCGGAGGATAGTACAGCCACGTATACCCGTCGTACCTGTAGAACCCGTTGCCGGTGGACACCCAGACGGACCCCTTGCCGTCAACAGCTATGCCGGTAGGAGACTGCGGCAGCGAGTAGCATACCGATACCGTGTTCCTGTACAGGCACAGCCCCTGGTCCGTCAGCATCCAAACCCCGTTTCCCCCTGCGGACGCCATCGTTCCGACCTGGCTATAGGGGGCTGGTGCCGGATAAAACTGCGCCCCGTTGAAGGCAGACAAGCCTTCCTGTGTGCCTATGTACAGGACGCCATCGCTGGCGTCGTACGCAAGGCCGTTTATGGTATCGCTCAGAAGTCCGCCGGAAGTGTTTGCATAGGTAAACTCGGAAAACCCGCTGCCGGTCCAATAATACAGGCCTGAGCTCGTGCCCACCCACGGGATCAGGAGGGCATTGACCTGCGTGTCCGACAGGTATATCGGATGCTGGGTAGAGCATTCGCTGAAGAGCCCGGAAGCCATGCCAGCCCACAGGCAGCCGTCTGTGTACTCGAGCGTATCTATGATAGAAGGGGACCCTACGGTAAATGCTATGCCTGCTCCCCCTATCCCATTGATGCCCCGGTCTGTGCCGATGAATACGGTACCGTCGGGATTGATGCACACCGAGCGGACATCATTGCTGATCGGGAAGCTGCCGGGTATGGCAAGGGCCGTGACGGACGAGCCATCATACTTCAGGGCCCCCTGCCCTGAGGTCGCGAGCCATGAGGTGCCGGACATCGTCGTGCCGAACAATACCGGGGCCTGCGTTGTAAAGCTCTGTGCGACCGTGCCATTGGTAAACACGGATACGCCGCTGCCCGTACCGATAATGAGCCTGTTGTCCTGATCGTACAGGACCGACGATACGGTGTCAGTCAGGAGCCCGTCCGCGGTCGTTATGGTCATCCACGTGTTCGTCGTCGGGGTAAAGACACCCACACCGCCCGAAACACCCAGGGCCGGGAACCCGGCAACCGCGATGTCCCCTGCCGCGTCCTGGGTCAACGACAGCGCGGCATCGGATGGCATGCCGCTGTCCGATGTCGTGTAGGTCACCCAGCCCGTGGACGTCGAGTGCACGAGGCCGGTAAAACCGCCGAACCACATGGTGCTATCGGTCATGTCCGTCAGGAAGCTGTACGTGAAGAGCAGCGGTACCGGCCATGCGTGGAACCCGCTGCCGTCGAGGTACATATCGCCGGCCGGCGAGCCGATCCATAGGTTGCCGTCCGGTGCTGGGTACAGAGTGCCGATCTGGTCCGACAGGATGGCGCTGTTCGTGGTGTCAGACACCGCTATGCCTGATGATGACGAGACAATCAGACCCCGGTCGGAGCTTATGAAGAGGCTGCCGCTTTCGAAGGCGCAGTGGGACAGGTCGTTCGTGGGCAGGCCCTGATCCACCGTCAGAAATGAGACCGGGCTACCGCTGGCCGTGTCGAAAATGGCGAGCCCCCCGCTCCCGGTAGCGTAGAGGTACGGGCCGTCGGAGCACACATCGAGCAGAATATTGGGGTTTGTCAGCGATGAGAACAGGGTCGAGGACGCGGTTATCCGTACAGAAGCCGTGTTGTAGGCACCGGTACCGTTCCTGGCGACAGCGTACACGGCATAGGTGCCGTCGGAGAAACTCTCCGAGACTGCCGTGCCGTACCCAAGAAAGGCATTATCCGAGGTATACCACGTTACCTCGCTCCCGGTCAGTGCGCCGTTGAGGTCATACGCGGTTGCGGAGAACGGGATAGGAATACCCGATGGCAAAGCGCTGCCGTCTGCCGGCGATGTGACGCTGACGAACGGCATATCGACCAGGTATGTGCCGCCGGTAATGGCGCTGCGGTTGCCCGCTATATCCACGGCGTACGCCTCGACCGTAAAGTATGCCGACAAAGGAACCGCGATCGGAGATGTGTAGACGCTGAACGGAGACGCCCCGGTACTGACATAGATGGTCGCGGGCTTGTCGGACACGATCGTAACGGTTACGGGCGCGGCGTACGTACCCGGGACCGGACTCAGCGAGACGACAGGCGGTACCGTGTCGATCGTGAACACGGCGTACGACCAGCGTGTTGGCAGGGAGAGCCCGTCACTCGCGCCGTACCGTATATCGTACGTGCCCTGCTGACCTTCGGTGAAAGGCGCTGAGAATCGCCTGACCGGCTGACCGTTTACCGCATAGAAAATGGCCCTGCCCGAAGCGCTCGCCATCGAGATGACTATCGGATGGTTATACACGCCGGGTGGGGGCGTCAGGGAAACGGAAGAAGAGATCACTACCGGCGCTTTCCTCTGACACCCCAGAACCATGGTGGCGATCAGCACAACAGTGTATATCTTCTTCATAGAAGACGAATAGTATAAAAGGCTTCGACCTGCAAGCATTTATTGGTAACATACTATAAAAATTGGTTATTTTTGAGCGCCTGTTTTGGCACTAAATTATTATTGACAACGGGCAGAAATAACTATATATAGTTACTCCTGTATCGCCTGATACTATATATGGGAGGGTTTATGGCGAAGCATACTACCGTAGCGCTAAGGGGAGCGGTGCCCCCATTCGAGCCCAGGCTGACCGACAACGCAATAAAAGTGCTCGAGAAGAGATACCTGAAAAGGGACGAGGCCGGCGTTCCCGTGGAAACGAGCGAGCAGATGTTTATGAGGGTGGCCTCCACGATAGCCGGCGTAGATGCCGCATACGACCCTGCTGTGGACATAGAGGAACTTGCGCAGCGGTTTTACGGGATGATGGCTAACCTCGAGTTCCTGCCCAACTCTCCCACGCTCATGAACGCGGGAAGGGAGCTCGGACAGCTATCGGCGTGTTTTGTCCTGCCCGTGGAAGACTCGATGGAAAGTATCTTCGAGACCATCAAGAACACCGCCCTCATCCACAAGAGCGGCGGGGGCACCGGCTTCTCCTTCTCGAAGGTAAGGCCGAAAAACGACGTCGTTCTGTCCACAAAGGGCATATCGAGCGGACCGATATCTTTTATGACCGTATTCGATGCAGCCACGGAGACGATAAAACAGGGCGGCACGAGGAGGGGTGCGAACATGGGCATCCTCCGCGTCGATCATCCGGACATCCTTGAGTTCATCCATGCGAAGGAAAAGACCGACAGGCTCAACAACTTCAACATATCCGTTGCACTGACGGATGCCTTCATGAAGGCCGTGGAGGACAACGGAGACTACGACCTCCTGAACCCAAGGACGAGACAGGCGGCCGGCAAACTGAACGCGAGGAAGGTCTTCGACAGCATCGTGCATCACGCATGGCTTACCGGAGAGCCGGGCATCATATTCCTCGACAGGATCAACAGGGCCAACCCTACCCCGCACATCGGCGAGATAGAGAGCACGAACCCCTGCGGCGAGCAGCCGCTGCTACCCTACGAGTCGTGCAACCTGGGCTCAATAAACCTTGCCCGGATGGTGCATGAGACGCAGAGACAGCGGGACGGCGGGTCGGAAGTCCAGACCCATGAGGTCGACTGGCACAGGCTCGAGCAGATGGCACGGGACGCCGTCCACTTCCTCGACAACGTGATTGATGCCAACAGGTTCCCGCTCCCGAGGATAGGACAGATAACGAAAGCGAACAGAAAGATAGGGCTCGGGGTCATGGGGTTTGCCGATATGCTTATCATGCTCGGGATACCCTACGACTCCGATGGGGCCATCGAAATCGCCGGGAGGGTCATGAAGACCGTCCTCGATGCGGGAAAAGAGGAGTCGCACGTGCTTGCCGAAAAGAGGGGCTCCTTCCCGAACTTCAAGGGCAGCATCTACGATACCGCTGGAGCCAGGCCTTTACGCAACGCGACGATCACCACGATTGCGCCCACGGGCACACTGAGCATCATCGCCGGCGTATCGAGCGGCATAGAACCCATCTTCGCACTCGCCTACATGAGGAACGTTCTCGATAATACCGAGCTGCCCGAGGTACACCCGCTGTTCTTCGATATAGCGAAGCGGAAGCATTTCTATTCGGACGCCCTCGTTAAGAAGGTGCTCGAAAAGGGTAGCGTGCGCGGCCTTGCAGAGGTACCGGCGGGCTGGCAGCAGATCTTCGGCGTGGCCCACGACATTACGCCCGTCTGGCACATCAAGATGCAGGCTGCGTTTCAGAAGTACGTGGACAATGCGGTCAGCAAGACGGTCAATTTTCACCGGGACGCGACCGAGCATGACGTGGAGGAAGTGTACGGGCTCGCCTACAAGCTCGGGTGCAAGGGCGTCACCGTGTACCGGGACGGCAGCAGGGAAAGCCAGGTACTTACGATCATGGGCGACAGCCGTAAGCAGAAGGCAGTGGCAGAGCAGGCAAGGACCTCGCCCGGACCAAAGCCAAGGCCGGAGGTCATATCCGGTACCACGAGAAGGATGATCACGGGCTGCGGCAACCTCTATGTGACGATCAACGAAGACGCGGACGGACCCTTCGAGGTGTTTGCCGCCATGGGCAAGGCCGGGGGGTGCAGTTCGTCCCAGACCGAGGCCATCTCAAGACTTATATCGCTCGCGTTGAGGTCCGGGGTCGACCGGGAGACGATTGTAAAGCAGTTAAAAGGCGTGCGGTGCCCTGCGCCCGCCAGGGAGCGGGGAGGGGGCGTCATACTTTCCTGCGCCGACGCCATCGCGAAAGCGATCGAGAGGCACCTCGAGGAGAAGCAGAGCGACCGTTCCGCGGACAAGCCCACGTTCTCCCTCGAAGCGGCCGGCTCTGCCAACGTCAGTCCCAAACACAACATCAAGGAGACCCCCTATGTCCTGGAGGGGGACACGCTCTATCCGTCGTGCCCGGAGTGCGGCAGCGTCATGATGCCGACCGAGGGGTGCTACACGTGCCCGAGCTGCGGCTACTCGAAGTGCCTGTGAGCTAACGCGCCTTCGAATATGTCCAGGCCGCGGGCCAATTCCTGCACCGTTATGATGAGGGGCGGAAGAAAGCGGATGATGGTACCGTTGGTGAGGTTGGTGAGAAGGCCGTCCTCCAGACACCGGTCATATACAGCGGCCGCGAACGCGGCGTCGTGGAACTCTATACCGATGATCAGCCCTATGCCTCTGACATCTTTTATGATCGTGCCGTACGTCTCCTTGAGCTTCGAAAGTCTCCTGAGCGCGATGTCCCCGAGACGTTTTGCGTTGGCGGGCAGCCTGCGTCTGATGATGGCGCCCATTGCCGCCAGCCCTGCTGCCGCGGCGATCGGCGCTCCCCCGAAGGTGGTCCCGTGCGTCCCATGGTCGAACACGCCGGCCACGGGTCCGGTCGCAAGCACGGCACCCATCGGTACGCCGCCTGCGATCGACTTTGCCACAGTAACGATGTCCGGCTCAATGCCGTAGCTCTCGTACGCGAACAGCCTGCCGGTCCTGCCGAGCCCCACCTGCACCTCGTCCACGATGAAGAGGATATCCTTTCTGCGCGTCAGATCCCGAACGGACTCCATGTACTCCGCGGTGGCAGGGTATACGCCGCCCTCGCCCTGAACCGGCTCGAGTATAACCGCGCAGACGTCGTCTCCCAGTGCAGCTCTCATGCTGTCCGTATCGTTGAACGGCACGTACCGGAAGCCCGGCACCATCGGCTCGAACCCCGCCTGATACTTCTTCTGCGCGGTAGCGGACAGTGCCCCATAGGTCCTCCCGTGGAAGGAATTGATCGCACTCACGACGACGTACCTCCCGGGGCCGTGCTTCCGGTACGAGGAGAGCCTCGCGAGCTTGATGGCGGCCTCGTTCGCCTCAGCACCGCTATTGCAGAAGAAGACCTTTTTGGCAAAGGAGTACTTTACCAGCAGCCGCGCAAGCTCTGCCTGCGGCCGGGTATAAAAATCGTTTGTAACGAGTATGAGTTCCCTTGCCTGGGTTGTTATGGCCCTTACAACTTCCGGGTCCGAGTATCCCATGTTCGCCGCACCCCGCGCCCCGAGGAAATCGATGTACTTTCTTCCCCTGCTGTCCCACAGGTATATGCCCTTGCCCTTGATTATGACGAGGGGCACCCTCTTGTAGGTGTGCATGATGAACTCGTCGGTAAGTGTTATGGTCTTGTCTTTCGCCATCGTCGTTTCACTCCTTCTGTTTCTTTCGCCCCCCTTCCCGAGGCGGATCGTCAGAAGTGTAGCATACTCTTTGTCCGTAGTACACGACCTTGAGCTGTTATTAATGGAAAAACAGAGCCAGATATGCTCATAGTCCATGCATGAAACCCGAAGAACAGTCATTGTTCAACGGCGGAGCGATTCAGGGATCGCCCTTGCAGGTTTCATACAATCCTTCAATCCCTCTAGAAACATTTGATGTTATCGTTACCGATAAGCGTCACCCTTCCCGACACCAGCATCGTGACTGATTTAAAGAAGAAAGACCGCCTATAAAAACCATTTGACATTTGCGCCGCGCAGCCTTAAAAATTGACATTATAATCAAAAAGGAGGGCGTATGGAGCTGGCGTACAAAGATCTGAGGGACATGGTCGAGAAAAGGGCGGAGGAGAGCAAGGACAAGATCTACATCCACTTTTACGACGAAGCGGTGACGTTCAAGCAGTTTAACGAGCGGATCAACCGCTTCGCCAACGGGCTGAAGTCCATAGGGGTGAAGAAGGGGGACACCGTCCACATCTATATGAACAACTCGCCGGAGTTCCTGTACGCGGCGCTCGCCGTGAACAAGCTCGGGGCCATCGCCGGGCCCATTAACTGCTGGTGGAGCCCGGACGAGGTGAAATTCCTGCTGAACGATTCCGGGGGCACATACCTCATCGTCGAGTCGGCCTATTACTCGAACATTGAGACCATGAGGCCCTCCCTGAAGACCCTGAAGAAGATCGTCTTCCTAGGCGACGACCCTCCCAAAGAAACGATACCCTTTGCGGAGCTCATGAAGTCTTCGGACGTGCTCGGTCCCGTGGCCATAGCCCCGGGCGACGACGCGTACCTCTTCTACACGTCGGGCACCACCGGCAAGCCGAAGGGGGCGCTGCTGACCCACTCGAATGCCCTGTACGCAGTCATGGGAGTGAGGTCCGTGCTGCACTCGGACGAGGAGAGGGGAGACGAGGTCGCCCTGATCTTCCTTCCGCTGTTCCATGTCAACGCCATGATGTCCATGGTCAGCGCGCTGTACTCCGGCGTCACGGTCGCGCTGCGACTTACCTTCTCCGCCTCTGAGTTCGGGGAGGTCGTCGAGAGATACAAGGTCACGTTCTTCAGCGGCGTGCCCGCGGTCTACAACATCCTGATTCTCATCGCGGACGACGTGAAGAAGCACGACCTGAGCAGTCTGAAGTTCGGTGTCTGCGGCGCAGCACCCCTCGCGGAGGAGACTTTCAGGAAGTTCGAGGAGACGTACGGTATAAAGATCGTCGAGGGCTACGGTCTCACTGAGGGGACCGTGGTAAGTACGCTCAACCCGCTGGACGGCGTTCGGAAGATCGGCTCCATAGGAAAGTCCCTGCCCGGACAGGAAGTAAAAATCGTGGACGATAACGGGAAACAGCTCGGCGTCAACGAGACAGGCGAGTTGGTCATCAAGGGCGGCGCGATCATGAAACGCTACCACAACAGGCCGGAAGAGACCTCGCAGACCGTGATCGACGGCTGGCTCCACACCGGCGACATAGGCTATTTCGACGCGGACGGCTATTACTTTATCGTGGACCGGAAAAAGGATATGGTCATACGCGGGGGAGAGAACATATACCCGAAGGAGATAGAGAACGTCCTCTACGAACACCCGAAGGTCATGGATGCAGCGGTCATCGGCGTCCCGGACAAGGTCATGGGCGAGGAGGCAAAGGCCTTCGTCGTTCTGAAGCCCGGGGAAAAGGCCACGGAGGACGAGATACGGGCGTACACGAAGTCAAGGCTTGCCGAGTTCAAGGTCCCCAAGTACATCGAATTCATTGACGATCTGCCGAAGAACATTATAGGAAAGGTCTTGAAGAAAGAACTGAGGGCAAAAGAAAAAGAACGGGCGATAAAGGAAAGAAAAGTCTGATTAGAGACGCGCTGAAACATGCGGCGAGAGAAATCGTCAGGAGGAAACACGTCGTTGCCTTCACGGGTGCGGGCATATCGCAGGAAAGCGGGATTGCCACGTTCAGGGACCCCGGAGGGCTGTGGGACAGGTTCAGCCCGGCTGAGTTTGGCACGGTGCAGGGCATCATCGAGGTCGTAACACGAAGCCCCGAGAAGCTCATCAGCTTCATCAACGATACCATAGCCACTCTGAGCAAAGCCTCCCCGAACCCGGCGCACTTCGCGATAGCGGAGATGGAGAGGCTGGGCCTGCTCGACGCTGTGATTACACAGAACGTGGACAACCTGCACCAGCTCGCCGGCAGCGAAAGCGTGATAGAGTTGCATGGGAACGTTTATAGGTTCAAATGCACGCAGTGCGGCGAGAGGATGAAGTTTTCAAGACACGACTTCCTTGAATTTCTGGGCAGGGCCGTGACCGGACTGACCTCGCACTCGTTCGAGAACCTCATCGAGGCGATGCCCTCATGCAAATGCGGAGGCAAGGCCAGACTCGATATCGTGATGTTTGGCGAGCAGGTCCAGATGATCCCGGAGTCCTACCGCAGGATTGAAGGGGCGAAGGTAGTGCTCATCGTGGGTACCTCGGGTACGGTCTATCCGGCGTCCGAGATTCCGCGGTACGGCAAAAAATCAGGCGCTCTCGTCATCGATGTGAACCCCAGGGAGACCTTCTACGCGGACATCGATGACTACTTCCTGAAAGGCCCGGCAGGCGCGGTCATACCGCAGCTCATGGAGGAGGTCAGGGCCCTCCTCTGATCGTCACAACAATAACCAAGGAGGTTTTATGGAAGCCCTCACAAACAGACAGGGTAACTACAGGGTACTCATGATTCTGCTGTTCTGGACGTTCCTCGTCGTCGGTGCATTGTTCTATATCGTGCCGAACCAGATGATAAACCTGTTCAACCTGATAGCAGCAAAAGTGGGCCATTTCCAGGCCACCCCGCCGAGTACGGAGAAGTTTTTTATCGACCTCGCTGTCGCGTATATGGCGTGTGTCACGGCGATCGCATACCTGATCCAGAAGGACGTGAGGAAGAATCTGAACCTGACGCCTGTGCTCATCGTCGGCAAGGTTACTTCATCACTGATATCCCTGGTGAGTTTCATAGCGTACCAGAGGTCCCTGCTCTACTTCTCCAACTTTCTCATAGACGGCTCCATCGTCGTCATCGTCCTTGCGTTCTATCTGCCCGTCAAGAACGAGTCCCGGGAACAGACGCAGCACGGCGCTGTCTGATGTCATGGACGGGATGAGACACGTCCGCCTTTCGGTGCAGGGGAAGGTCCAGGGTGTCTGGTTCCGGGCAAGCGCAAAGGAGACAGCGGACCAGCTCGGCGTGAAGGGCTGGGTAAAGAACCTGCCCGAAGGGGGCGTAGAGATCGATGCCTGGGGAGGAGCGGAGGCCGTGGAAAGTTTCATCGGATGGTGCTCCCATGGCCCGCCGGGCGCCCGTGTCACGAGGACGGATATCAAGGAGCTCGGGCAGGGGGCGGGCCCGCAGGACTTTTTGATAGTCAGGTAGATGACCCGAGTGGCTAAATCGCCTTGCCGGGGTTCATAATGTTGTTCGGGTCAACGAGTCTCTTGATCTCCTTCATGAGCCCGTGTGCCGCAGGCGAAAGCTCCTTCGTAATGTACATGAGCTTTGTGATCCCCACGCCGTGCTCACCGGACAGGGTACCGCCGAGGCCTATCACGAGGTCGAACAGGAGGTCCACCGCCATCAGCGCCCTCTTGTGCTCGTCGGCATCTTTCTCGTCGTAGAGCACGTTGACATGGATATTGCCGTCACCGGCATGTCCGAAGTTCGCGTAGCTCAGGTTTAGGGACATCGCGATCCGGTGTACGCCGGCAACGAGATCCGGTAGCTTGGAGAGTGGCACGACGACGTCCTCGTTGAGTCTGAAGGGTTTTATCTTCGTCAGTGCCGGGGACAGGGCCCTCCTCGCCGTCCAGAGCCTTTCAGCGTCCTGACCGTGCGCAACCTCTGTAGATACGGCTTCCTTCCCGCACGCCGCCCGCATCGTATCGATGGCCCTCGCTGTCTCTTCTTCTATACCGTCGACCTCAATGAGCAGGGCCGCTCCTGCCCCATCGCCGAAAACCCCGGTACCCATATAAGCTGCAACGGCGCTCATGGAAGCATGGTCCATGAACTCGAGCGCTGAAGGCAGGATACCGGTGCCGAGTATATCCTCGACGGCAGACGCCGACGCGACAGCGTCACGGAAGGTCGCGAACAACACCGACGATGTCCGTGGCCTGGGGATGAGCCGGAGCACGGCTCTCGTAATGATGCCGAGGGTGCCTTCCGCGCCGATGAAGAGGTCCTTCAGGCTAAACCCGACGACGCCCTTGTGCGTGTGCCTGCCGATCCACAGGACCGCGCCGGTGGGCAGTACGACCTCGAGTCCGAGTACGTAGTTGGAGGTTGACCCGTATTTGATTGCCCTCAGGCCACCGGCATTCTCGGAGATGTTACCGCCGATACTGGAGAATTCGCTACTTGCCGGGTCCGGCGGATAGAAGAGGCCTACCTCGGACACCCGCCTTTTGAGCTCACCGGTAATGACGCCCGGTTCCACTTCTGCTATGAGGTCCGTCCTGCTGATAGACACGATCCTGTCCATCTTCTCCATGGACACGACGATGCCTCCGCTGATCGGCACCGAGCCACCGGAGAGCCCGGTGCCGGCCCCCCTCGCAATAAGGGGAATCGCACGGGTTCCCGCAAGCTTTACGATGTCGGCTATCTCTGCAGTATTTTGCGGGAACACGACCGCGTCCGGCGTATGGCTTATCCTCGTCGCGTCGTAGCCATACAGGGCCAGAGACTCCGGGTCTGTAAAGCACCGGTTGGTACAGATGCGATCCAATGCCGAGATGACATCTCTTGCCAGGATCATCTCGCGTTACTTCAGCAATTCCTTCGCTATGATCAGCTTCTGGATCTCTGAGGTGCCAGCCCCTATCTCGAGCAGCTTTGCGTCCCTGAAGTATCTCTCCACCTTGTACTCGCGCATGTAGCCGTACCCGCCCATAATCTGGATGGTTTCTCTCGCTGCCTTGTTCACCATGTTCGATGCAAAGAGCTTCGCAATGGAGGCCTCCTTCGACACCCTCTTGCCCTGGGCCACGAGCTCAATGAGGTAGTATACGTATCGGCGGGCGACCTCGAGCTCGGCGGACATGACAGCGAGCTTTTCCTTGATGAGCTGGAACTCGGCTATGGACTTCCCGAACTGCTTTCTCTGCTTGGCGTATTCGACCGCCTCGTCGAGACAGGCCTGTGCGAGCCCGATGCTCGAGAGCGGCGTGTACGACCTCTCAACATCGAGCGATAAAAACATGTCCCTGAATCCGCTACCCTCTGTGCCGAGGAGCTGGTCCTTCGGGATCCTCACGCCATCGAGCACGATTTCTCCGGTGGGAGAGCACCTGCCCCCCAGCTTCTTGAAGGGCTTGCCGGTCTCCAGTCCCTTCATACCCCTCTCCAGAATGAAGGCGCAACCTCCGTCCACCTTGGAGGAGCCTGGCTTCCGGGCGATTACGATAAAGAAATCGGCTATGGGCGCATTCGTTATAAAGGTCTTCCTCCCCTGGATGAGGTAATTGCTGCCGTCCTTCTGCCATGTCGTCGTGATGGACAGGGCGTCGGAGCCCGCATCCGGCTCTGTCAGTGCCCAGCACCCTATCTTCTCACCCCGTATCACCGGCGGGAGATAGCGCTGCTTTTGTTCCTCGCTGCCGTGCCTGGCCACGTTGTTTGCAAAGAGCAGGTCGGACGCATTCAACGACAGGTTGTAGCCGAATGACACCCTGCAGTTCTCCTCGTAGACGACGGCCTTCGCGTAGTAATCGCCCGAGCCTCCGTACTGTTCCGGGAGATGGGGGCCGACGTAGCCGAGCGAAGCGGCCTTCCTCAGCACATCGACAGGGAAAGCTTCTCTCTCGTCGCAGTCGGACGCAACCGGGGAGAGCTCCTTGAGGTTGAACCTCCTTACCGCGTCCCTGAGTTTTCCGTATTCTTCTCTATCCGCAAATGTCATGTTCCGTGTCTCTGGCATAGTCCCTCTGTTCTTTCTTATGCACAGAAATAGAAAAAACGAAAGTGTTGTTGAGGGGCGCAGGGCGCCTACGGTACAATCACCTTTATGCTTGCAGGCAGAAGATCGAAGATCGCGGGCAGCATACCCGGCTGCTCCCCGTCGACATCGAGGAGTACCCTGTCTTTCGATACAAGCTCCACGTGGCGTGCATGCGTGTACCCGACCAGGGGGTCATCGATATGGGTGCCCTTGTAAATCTTCGATGAGTTTCTGAGAAAGTCGATAAACCCCGCCTTGCCGATTGTCACGATGTCGAAGGTACCATCGCACGGGTCTGCCCGGGGTGCAATGTGCATGCCGCCGCCGAAGAACTGGCAGTTCGCTATGGCGAGCATGTTGATTTCGGCTACATAAGGCTCGCTGCTGTCCAGGGTTATGGTGATATGCTTGTTTTTATAGGTGAGCAGCGTGGCGACAGTCCCCCAGAGAAAAGACACAAAACCGCCGAACACTTTTGTCGTCCGGTTCACCTTGTCGACTGTCTCTCCCCCGATCCCCGCATCCGCAATGTTTATGAAGTACCGAATCGTCTCTCTGCCGGCGTGCGACGAGAACTGTATCTTCCCGACATCGAGCGTCCTGGTCTTTGCCCGCGCTATCGTCGTTACCGCTTCCTGATAGGGCTTCGGCACACCGACCGTCTTTATAAAGTCTGCACCGGTACCCATCGATATGACTCCCAGCATTGCCTCGGTATTTAAGGGTTTGTCGTTCTCAAAAAAGCCGTTCACGACCTCGTTCAGGGTCCCATCTCCCCCTATGGAGACGATGCAGTCGAACCCGTTGTTCAGGGCCTGCCTGGTGATGTCCGGCGCGGTGTACGGACCGGTCGTGAAAGCGGTCTCGAACGTGCCGATGGCCTCCGACAATGCCTTGTGTATTTCGGGCCAGAGCTTTTTGGTCCTTCTGTTTGCGGAGTTCGGGTTGACGACAGCAAAGGTCTTCGGATGCGCTTTCATGCGTGCATACCTGTTAGTTCCCTGACGGCCTGCCTGTCGTTCTGCCGTAGGTCTCCGGTAAGGCCAGAGAAAAAAGAAATGCAACGACGAACATACCCATGAGCAGCCATATGCCGTTGCGGTAGTCTGCTGTCGACTCTCCGATAACCTCCATGCCGTAGATCGTGATGATGGCACCCGTCGCGCCGAACACCCACATCATACCGGTTGCACTGCCGGTCAATCTTTCGCCGACGACCTCTATGACCATCTGAAACAGGATCGGGAGCAGTGATATTACCATGAACCCGAGGATAACGGCCAGTATGATTGCCGTGGCGTAGTCCTTTGTCCGTATGAGCGGATACAGGAAGATCCCGGCCGAGATCGTCCCTATGATAAGAAACGGCTTTCTCCTTTTTATGAGATCGGACAGGAGCGGCATGACGATGGCACCGGCAATGCCCCCGGCTATCAGGAGGCCGACGATCACGCCGCTTTGCTGTTCAGAAAACCCCTGCGGCCCCAGGAGCTTGTCCAGCCAGTTCGTGATGCCGTTAAAGAAGCCGACGCCTATAAACATAATCGATGCGAGCAAGAGCATATCTTTCCTTTTTAAAAGCTGCTTGTATGCCTGTACAGGGTGGTATCCCTGCCCCTCGCTTTTCAGGGTCGTGAGCAGCGAAGGGTTGTCCCGGGCACATACGAGGAACATCGTGGACCCCACGAGGGTCACGCCGGCATATAGTGCCATGATGTGGAACAGGCTTGTGTACTGGATGATGATGGGCGTAATGATGAGTGCTGCTATCATACCGATGAACATCGCCATCGATGCGAATCCGTTTGCGAGGGCCTCTTCATTCTTATTGAACCACGTGGAAGCGAGCTTTGCCCCGCTATTCACGATAAAGGGCTGGGCCACGGCGACACCAAGTTGCCCCGCAAGGATCCATGAATAGCTGTTGGACTTGAGTCTGATCAGTACGGCGAGTGCCATGATGATCGATCCGAGTCCCACGGTAAACCTGAAGCCTTTGGAGTCAAGAATGGCGCCCACAGGCAAGGAAAGGAGCAGGTTGAATATATTGAAGACAGACAAGAGCAGGACGAACTGGAAATCCGATATGTTCAGCAACCTTTCAATCGTGGGCTGTATCGGAGCGAAGTTCAACCAGAGAAACTGCGTGAGTACGACCTGAAACATGAATACAACAAGAACCAGCCACCTGTAAGAACTGTACCTGACCTGTTCCATAGAGTCCTCCTGTCATGTTAAGATAACTCTATTGCACCTCCTTGCCTGTAGTCAAGATATTATTACCGTAAAGGAAGAGAGATACATCGACCGTGCAAGCCACTCTATACTATTGACATTTATAAAATATTATGGATACAAAGGACGTATAAAAGGGGGGGCATAAAATGAAACAAAAAGATACTGTATCTTTCATGGGACCCGCGGACATGACCGGGTATACGTGGCAACCAACAGCGGTGTTTCGCCTTGCGATCATGCTTTCGCTTATCTTCGTGCTGATTCCCCTGATAGGCTGCACCAAAAGTCAGGGCAGTGCGCGCCGGGAGCTGACCACCCTGAACGTACCGTACACCCAGAAGCAATTCCTCACCAGCGCAAAGGAGGGCAACACGAAGGTCGTTGCGCTGTTCCTTCAGGCGGGTATGGATCCGAACGTTAAGAACAACGATGGCCAGACAGCGCTGATGCTTGCGGCGTACAGCGGCCACATAGACACGGTTAAGCTCCTGATACGGCACGGTGCCTCTATCAATGTCATTGATAAGTACGGAGACAGTGCCCTGTCATGGGCAGCAGGGGAAAAGCATATGGACATCGTGCAAATCCTCAGGAAGGAAGAGATAAACAAGTCCTATTAAGGCACTCTTCCCTGCGGATCGTCTTTCCGGCCGCTAATGATGTTACTGTTGTTTTGGTACATGCCTCTGTGCCGGCAGCTTCTGGAAGTTGTTGTATGCTCCCTCTAAATCCTTGACGATGACGTCGAGGTCGAAGGTATGCCATTCCATTCGTGCCGAGGATAGGTCTGCTCGTGCCGCGCTGAGTACTTTCTCATCAGCCTTTGAGGTGTAGAGTTTCCCGTCGGCCTTCATGAGCAGGTTCCCCTGCTGGAGGAGGAGAAGTACGGCCTTTGCTTTCTTGGGTATGTAGGGGAGGACACCCATCCTGTTATTGTGACACCGGTCGCATACGCTTGCCATATCGTTCGGATTCAGGATCGTCGTCACCATGGATCCGTGGCATGTCACACAATTGGGGCCCTGTCCGGTCGACTCGAGTTTTTTGTAGTGGTAGCTTTGTGTAAACTTATAGAACTCCGCACCATGACATTTGCCGCACGTCGAAGGGATATTCTTGTAGTAAACCTTGCTGTCCGGGTTGCTCGAGCTGAAGACGCCGATGTGCGCAAGCTTCTCCATGACTGCTTTCGGGTCTCCTCCGTGACATTTATCACAGGTCACGCCGTGCTCTTGATGTACGGAGCCCTTCCAGCTATGCGATTTCGTCCCTACAAAGCTCTGTCCGGTAAGAGCGGAGTGACATCTGACACACGAATTTACGGCAAAGGCAGACGGTGCCCCAAAAACAGACGTTGCAGCCACCATGAACAATACTGCGGCAAACCTGGACCTCATCATGTTATCCCTCCCCTTTTTTATTGTAGAGCCTGAGCAGCGTGTACGAGACGACCGCGGCAATGGCTGTCGCAAGGACGACGTAGACGATCATCGTCTTCGGCTTGATATGGAGGACGTCGATATACCCCGACACTACCAGCATGGTCAGAAAGACACCGCCGGTGACACCGAACGAGGTCATGAAGGGCCTCCGGAGGGGGTTGACGATGTAGTGCTGCGGCCCTTTCGCCCTGTCTATCAGTGGCACGAGCAAAAACACGAGAATCAAAAACGTCGGGAAGATGACTCCACCGATGGTCTCCGGCGTAATCTTGCCCCCCAAAATGGAAAACGAGAGATTGCCGGGTATGAGCTTCAGGAACCCGTATACGACGAGAAAATACCAGTCCGGTCTCATCACGGGTGTTCCGGGGGAAGGCGGTCCATAGGTTTCGATGGGGTTTAAAGGTATGTAGGTCGCTATCAGGACGACCATAAAGATCAGGAAGAAGAAGAATACGGTGCTGATGAGCGCCTGCTCCGGCCAGATAGGTATGCCGATGAGGCGCTTTCCATGCTTCGCCTCCGGCCTTCCCTCATTGGAGGACGGTTCCGTGTGCTTCTGTTTTACCAGGACGACCATGTGCAGCCCGATGAGGCCGAGGAGCAGTACCGGAATGAACATAACATGGAGGAAGAAGAATCGCGGTACCGTTGCATTCGAGGGGAAGTCCCCGGCAAAGAGGAGTCTGGATACCCAGTTACCGATCCAAGGCACGGATTTTGCGATATAGTATCCTATGGATGTCGCGGTCACCGAGAAATTGCTGTACGGGAGCAGGTAGCCGGTGAACGCGGCGAACAGCGAGATCCCGAACAGGGCGAGTCCGATGAACCAGTTTATCTCCCTGGGGTTCCTGTACGCTGACGTAAAGTAGACCCTCATGAGGTGGACGAGCACGGCAGCTATCATGATCATAGCGCTCCAGTGGTGGATGCGTCGCACGAGCATGCCCATGGACATCAGATCTATTCTGACCACGCTCGCATAGGCCGCCGGAACCATGGCACCGAACAGCGAGACCGCCTTTGTCGACGGCTCGTAGAGCAGGCCGAGGAATATTCCCGTCACGATGAGTATGATGAAGGAGAACAGGGCTATCTCTCCGATCAGGAATGTCGGGTGCGTCGGGAAGGTCTTGGACAAAAACTTTTCCTTGAATTTTTTCAGTTCGAGTCTCTCGTCAAGCCATGAAAACATCGTATGCTCCCCTTTCCCTCAGACCTGTGGGCCGATCGGGCCCGTAAAAGTGCCGGTGAAGACGATCGTATCGTTTTCGTTCACCCTTACCCCTATCTGTGCGAGCGGTATGGGTGCTGGCCCGCCTTCGACGATCTCCCCCCGTGCGGGGTTAAAGATACTGTTATGGCAGAAGCACTCGGTGTAGGATAAGTCCGGTGAGGCAGGATTCTTTACCCAGGAGACCGTACAGCCGAGGTGCGTGCATATGGCGCTGTAGGCAAGGAAGCCTTTATCGGTGAGCTTCCTGTCGGTCGGCTTCTTGAAGTCCACTTCGTTCAGCTTTATCAATTGTACGAGGTTTGCAGGATTCGATGACTTGCCTTTTGGATACACGAGCTCGGCATCCCCGACGTTGAGCGAGCTTGCCTTTATCTCTGTACCGATATTGCTGCCCGCTGCATAGACGAGGACGTCGCCCGGGGCGATAGTGGACATATACCCGCTGCCCTTCTTTGAAGGCGAGAGCAGCTTCAGCATGGATAACAGCGATCCGAAAGCGCCGATCACGGCGACGACGATCGTCCCCAGGATGAACCGTCTCCTCGTTATGCCCGTTTCGTTCCCTCTGTCCGCCGTTTTTCCGGGTTCGTTTACCATAGCAATTCCTCCTCTCTGTCTTCGGAGACCTCCCTGAACTCGAGGAAATACCGAATATAGAGCGTGACGACGGCTGCCGCTATCAGAAACTCCGCCGAGACCATCGTGCCCATTATCAGATTGTTTCCCTTTCCCGTTATGAAGAGATAGGCGAACAGCACGCTGATGCAGAGGGATAGGACGGACAGGAGCGTTATGGCTACGGCCGCTGCCATAGCATAGGACGGTCTTTTGCTGTTGATGACTTCAAAGCCCATCGTTACCTCCTTCTCTCAATCAATAGGTACAGGATATACGCGATGATGAACAATACAATAATAGCACCGAACGCCACGAACCCAATCTGGAACGAGCCCAGCTCTTCGGGAAAGAGGGGTGGCTCTTTGCCCTTTATTTTCTCCTCGGCGATCTTTATTCTGAGCCTCGAGAGCTCTGTTACCGTTGCATCGTTGACGTTCATGGGGTCTATCTGGTCGAACCCGGTCGTATCCTTGTGACACTTCTCGCACGTCTTGGGGACATCCGGGATGATGACATAGTGTGCTGAATGACAGTCCGTGCAGGAAGGGCCGCCCTTCTTATTGAGGAATGCGATGCCCATGATACTGCCCTTGTACCGGTTTACCGAATCACTGTGACACTGGCCGCACATATCGAACATCTGCATAGGCGAGGGAATACCGATGAACCCTTTGGCCCTGGACATGGAAAGCGACTTTAAGGCTTCGAACTGTTTGGCCGAGATGCCTTTTATACTGCCCACATGGACGTCCGGGTTACCCGCATGACACGCATCGCACGTCACGCCGTTCTGTCTGTGGATGGAGCGCAGCCAGCAGTCCATAACGGTCTTGTCCTTTTCCTGAGAGATTGAGCTGTGGCAGACCACACACGCGCTCTGTTTAGCGTACCCCGTGGCAGGGTACAGTGCCAGCATCATCAGTATAGCCAAATACTTAACGCTATTTGTCATGTTTTATGTCCTTAGATAATTAATTAATCAGGAATCATGCCAGGTTACCGCGGTGACACATCAGGGCCACGGCGTGTGCCAAGGTGGCAGTATGGGTGTTTTAACCCACAGGCCTACAGATAGTGCGCATTTTCACCCAACCTTATCATTAAAGGATGACTCATTATTGGTTAAAAAGGTAAAAGGAAAGGGCGGGCACCCAGCAATCCTTCGCCCGCCCCTGCAACTATATCTTCCCTTGAAGCAAGAATGCTATGACAAAGGCGTAGATAACGAGGGACTCTACAAGGGCAAGACCGATAATCATTGGCGTCACAATCTTACCTGATGCCCCGGGGTTTCTCGCTATCCCATCGAGTGCAGCAGCGATCGCCCTGCCCTGACCGAGTGCTCCGCCGAACGCGGCTATGCCTATACCTATGCCAGCCGCAATAGCGAGCCACCCTTTAACGTCCGTTCCCTGTGCCTGGGCAGGTGTAGCCTCAGCGAAAGCAGGGATTGCTGTCAGCACCAGCAGTATCGTTGATGCAGCCATACTCAAAAACTTTCTCACCATCCTCAATCCTCCTTTTATAGTTAATGTTCTTCTTCTTCGTGTGCCACTGCAAGTGCGATGTAAATTGCACTTAGTATCGAAAATATCAGAGCCTGAATAAAAGACACGAATATGCCGAGCGCCATAAAAAATATGGGAACAATTATCGGGAGCAGGTGTGAGAAGATGCCAAGTACCGTATGGTCGCCGAGCATGTTCCCGAAAAGCCTGAGGGAAAGAGATACGGGTCTGACCGCATTGCTGATAAGCTCCACGACCACCATGATAGGTGCAAGCCACCATATGGGCCCCATAAAATGCTTCAAATACTTTATCCCGTGCGACCTGAACCCGTAGTAGTTATAGGCCATAAATACCGTTAACGCCATGGCAACATTGGTGTCGAGCTTGTCCGTAGGAGGGGCCATCCCCGGTATTACGCCCCATAGGTTTGAGAAAAATATCAGTATAAACAGGGTACCGATCAAGGGCAGGTATCTCTCCGGCTCATCCGGAATGACCGAGGCAGTAAAGTTGTACAATGCCTCGTAGATGCTATCGAACAGCGAGGATAGTGTCAACCCTTCATCAGGCACTTCCGGGTAGTTCCTGCGCCTTAGCGTCCTGGAGACAAGCAGAGCGCAAACAATCAGCACCATGCCCGTCAAAGGGTATGTTATCATGTAGCTGGGTACGTCCCGTAATCCGGGTATAAAGCTAAACCATGTCAATTGCTCATGCATCGTCATCTCTCCTTACCATCATAAAAACCGCCATCGCCATGCTGCTCAGCGGCAGTACCGTTATGCCAGACACAAACGGTACAGGGTTCACCTTGACTATTACCATTGCTATATAAAGTGTTGTCAACAAAAATGCATATTTTAGTACCAGGAGAAACAGGTAGACTGCTTTTTTCCCGGTGTAACCGAACAGCGCCGCCACGCCCTTGCCGAGCAGCAGCACGTTCGCGGCCGCTATGCCGGCACCTGCCACGAATGACACGATATCGGCCCCGTGTGCCGCAAACAGCAGAATCCCCGCAAAGAAGATCAGAGCCGCAGCAACGGTCCATACCCTGTATACCTTGCGATTCATTTTTTATCCGATCCTATACGCTTGCTTATCTCCAGCAGCCTCATGATACTTGCCACAAAGCCGAGACCGGTACAGGCAAGCATGAGCCACGGTGTCGTGTGGAAGTACCTGTCCGCATAATACCCAATGAAGATGCCTACCACCACAGACAGTCCCGCCTCAATACTCAGGGCGAATACCGTCGCCACCTTTTGGAGATTAAACCCTAACAAAGTAATTCTGTGGGTAACACATCGCGGAAACAACAGTCAAACGAATCGGAGGGAATCGAACCCGCGCACGATACGCTCAGTTCGAATGCTCCCGTATGAACTTGTCGAGCTCCTCTTTGTCCATCCCGTGCCTGCTTCTTTCCTTGGCGCCGGCAAACGGGGCCTGACGCCTTTCACGTGCTGTTTCCGTCTCTTGTTCCCCTTCCTTTTTGAACAGGTCAAACTCGTTTTTTAACTTGATCGTTCGCTGCTTCAGATCCTCGATCTTCCCGGGGTTCTTCAGCTTTATCTCCATCGAGTTGTTCCGAAAGCTCACCCTGAGGAAATAGATGAGCGCAATCACGAGCAGGAGGAGGATGATGTACTTTATGATCCTGAACATGTCTTTATTCCTGTGTTTCGTAGGCATAGGAAGGCAACTCCCGTAAGAACCTCGAAGGTTTTATCAGGGCATTCCGGTAGCTTCCCTTATCCGGCAGCCATCCCTGATAGGACAGGTAGAGCCGGTCCTTCGCCCTGGTAGCAGCCACATAAAACAGCCTCCTTTCTTCTTCTATCGCGTCGCTGTCTATATCAGGCGTAGCGTCGCTCGGATCGTTCCTGCCGCTCCTGATGACGGGAAACTTCCCGTCAACAAGCCAGGGGACAAAAACGATCTTCCACTCCAGGCCCTTTGCCTGATGGATGCTCGAGAGGACAACGCGCTCCTTTTCGCTCTCCCCGGTACCGGGAGATACCGTGACCGCCACGAGCGCCATCTCACTCAGAAACTCCGTCAAGGTCTTGAACCTCGTCGAATAGTTTATCAACTGCTTTATGTCCTCGAGTCTGGACTCGAAGTTCGTGTACGTGAACTTCATATACTCCTCGTACTCCGACTTCAGGATCATCATCAGCATATCGGAGGGCAGCTTTGACCCGACGTCCGCGCCCGTCTCAGCCAGCAGGAATAGGAGGCCATAGAAGTCGCGGAAGGTTTTTTTCGCCCTGGAAGACAGCTCCTGAACGATCCCGTCCGCACCGAGAGAGGGAATGCGATACTCCTGCATGGTAAAGGCGCTCCACAGAGATGCGGCCGTCTTCATGCCTATGCCCGGGTACAGCTTCAGGGCCCTCTTGAAGGCGAGCTCGTCCTTGGGGTTGTTTACGAACCTCAGGAAGCTGAGGATGTCTTTGATGTGCGCCTGCTCGAAGAATCTCACGCCGGATCTCACCTCGTACGGGATGCCGCGCCGCGTCAGCTCCATCTGTATCTCCATCGAATGATAGTGGGACCTGTAGAGCACGGCGATCTCGTCCAGGCCAGCGTCCGCGGAGAGTATGTGCTTTGCGATAAAGCCCGCCTGCTCCTCGGTGCTGGCACACCGTACGATGACGGGCAGGTCTCCGGTCCCCCGCGTTGCCGTCAGTTGCTTCAGGTACTGCTTCTTGTTCCTCATGATGCTCACGTTCGCGAGATCGAGTATCGATTGGGTGCTCCTGTAGTTGGTCTGGAGCTTGTACACGGCCGCGTCCGGGTACCGGTCGGTGAATCCGAGTATATTCTCGTAGTTGGCGCCACGGAACGCGTAGATGCTCTGTGCATCATCGCCAACGACCATGATGTTCCTCTGCCCGCCTACCAGAATATCTACGACGTCCGCCTGCAGCTTACTCGTGTCCTGATACTCGTCCACAAGGATATGTCTGAAGAGCTGCACGTAGTGCGTCCGCACATCGTCATGCTCGACGAGGAGCCGCTTCAGAAACAGGAGCAGGTCGTCGAAGTCGAGCGCATTGAGCTTGAGCTTCCTTTCCGTGATATGCTCGTGTATCAGCATAAGGTCGTCGATCAGGTCTGCCATGAACGGGAACCTGTCAGCAACAATTCGGTCGATACCTACCGAGAGGTTGGCAGCGAGGCTGAGTATAGCGGAGACCGTGGCCGGCTTGGGGAACCGCCTGTTCTCGTTCAGGCTGAACTCCGTGATCGCCATAGAGACGAGATCCCCACGGTCCTCCTCGTCAAGGATCGTGTAGTTGTTCCTGAATCCAAGGAGTCCTATGTGCCTGCGCAGGATGAGGTTCGCGATATGATGGAACGTCCCGCCCCACGCGCCCGTCTCGTCGATGGACAGAAGTCTCTCAACCCGGGAGAGCATTTCCCGCGCCGCCTTGTTCGTGAAAGTGACCAGCAGGATGCCGGACGGCGGAACGCCGTCCTGCACGAGCTTTGCTACCCTGTAAACGAGGGTCCTGGTCTTGCCGCTGCCAGCGCCCGCTATGACGAGGCACGGGCCGCCTTCCGAGAAGACTACCCGAAGCTGCTCCTCGTTGAGCTCTTTTTCAAACTCTACGCCGCGATCGTTGAGAGGTTCTTTGGAAAGATATTCTCTGTACACATCATTGGACTTTAATGTCAATCTTCGTTTTCGCCTTCAGGTCGTTGATCAGCTTCTCGAAGCTGCCCTTGGTATTCTGCTGGAGGAGGATCTGCTGGAGCTGCGGCTTGATCTGGGCGAAGGTCATGACCTTGCCTGGCTTTCTCGCAATGAGCTGGATGATGTGGAAGCCGTACTGCGTCTGGACAATAGGGCTGATCTGTCCCGGCCTTTTGAGGGCGAACGCCGCTTTCGAGAACGCCGGCACCATCTGTTTCGCGCTGAAGAATCCGAGCTCTCCACCCTTCGTAGCGCTTGCCTTGTCAATGGAGTCCTTCATCGCAAGCTCGGTAAAGGACTTGCCCGCCTTGAGCTGCCCCTCGATCTTTTCCGCCTCTGCCCTTGTCTTGACCAGTATGTGCCGCGCGTTGACCTCCTCGGGCACATTGAACTGGTCCTTGTGCTGGTTGTAGAACGCCTTCTCATCCGCGTCGGTAACCTTCACCGCCTTCTCCAGACCGGTAAATATGTCCTTCGCTATGAGCTGGGCCTTGATCTGCTGCTTGATCTCGTCCATGGTCATCCCTGACTCTTTCAGTACGGCAGAGAATTTGTCTTTGCCGAACCTCTGTTCGAGTCCAGAGAGCGTGGCGTTTACCTCCGCATCACTTACGGTAATGCCCTTCTGCTTTGCATAGTCTACGAGCAGGGTCAAGGTCACAAGCCCCTGGATCACGTTCTGCTTCAATTGGTCAATTATCCGGGCGTTCGCCTTGCTGTAGGGATCGAAGGGTTTCCCCTGTGTGGCGAAGAACTGCTTGAGCAGGGCGACCTGAAGATTGATCTGTCTGTTCAGCTCTGCCTTGGAAATGGTCTTATTGCCTATGATGATGGCAGGCCCGGTCCCGCTGATGAGTGCGAGAGGCTTTGGCCCCGTTTTCAGTATATTGGTCTTCCACAGCAGCACGCCCGCAACCACCACGACGACAAGCAGCACGCTCGACAGGACGATAAAGGTCGTCCGATCCTTCGGCTGAGGGCCTTGCTCCTGGTTCTTAGTCTCATTGTTCGTTTCTGTATCAGACATGTAGCCTCCTTTAGTGTGTTAATAGTAAAACAGTTCCATAGAATTCGCAACAAGTCAACCGCCGCGGGGTCTCCGGTCACGGCGCCTACCCGTCTTCGGGTTACTCACCGCCGGCCGTACCCCTCTACGCTCACGACGTGCCCTGAAAATTTAAGCCGCGCTATGCGCTTGTCAATAGGGGGGTGTGTTGCGAACAGGTCCGCAAAGAAACCCTCCTTGTTTCCCATTGTCTTGACCAGCGGGTCCATGATGAACATATGAGCGGTTCCCCGCGTCGCATTCCTCATAGGGACGAAGTTCTTTTTGATCTTTTCGAGGGCCGATGCAAGCGCCAGCGGGTTTCTCGTAAACTCCACGGACGCGGCGTCCGCAGCATACTCGCGTTCCCGGGACACGGTCATCGCTATGATCTGTCCGGCCATGGGTGCGACCACCACGAGTGCGAAGGCCACGACCATAAGGATAATCGTCCCCTGAAAGTCGTTGTCCTTGCTTCCACGCTTCCTCGGCGCGTACAGCGCGGTGCGCCAGAGCCAATCGCTTATCAGCACGATGAATCCCAGCAACACGGCGATGACGGTCATCGTCTGCATGTCGTGACTTTTGATATGCCCCATCTCGTGCGCGATCACGGCCTGCAACTCCGCCCTGTCCATCGTATCGAGCAGGCCTTGCGTCACTGCTATGCTCGCGTGCTCCGGATCCCTGCCCGTCGCGAATGCGTTTGGCTGCTCGCTCGGTATCACATAGACGATGGGCATACGGTTGCCCGATGCTATGCTCATCTCCCTCACGACGTCCATGAGGACCCTCGTCTTCTCGTCCTCGTGCTCCGGGTCAACGGGCACGGCGTTAACGGACGCGAGCACGATGCCACTCCCTTTGTAGTAGGATATGAGCGACCAGCTTACTGCTATCACGAGGGCAGCGGCCGTGGCGAAGGGGAACGGCCCCGTCCTTATATTGAACCCCAGATACTCGTGGTCGATAAAGTAACCCATGAGCAGATCTATGGTGATAAAAAAGGCAATGAGGAGGACCGTGGTCCTTCTGTTTTTCCTTTGTTCCTCAAAGAAATCCATCTATAGATTCAGGTCCACCTTCGGCGTTGCCCGCGCTGCTTCCTCTATCTGGAAGTACGTCTTGGCCCTGAAATTGAACATCCCGGCAATGATGTTCGAAGGGAACTGTCCTACCTTCGTGTTCAGGGTCATCACGCTGTCGTTATAGTACTGCCGGGCAAAGGAGAGCTGGTTCTCCGTCGTGCGCAGCTCTTCCATCAAAGTAGCAACCTGCTGGTTGGACTTAAGGTCCGGGTAATTCTCTGCGACTGCCATCAGCTTCCCGAGCACACCCGAGAGGGCGCCCTCAGCGGCGAACTTCTCTGCGCCTGGCTGCGCAGACATTGCCTTCGAGCGGGCACTGATAACGGCTTCGAGGGTCTCCTTCTCGAACTTCATATACCCTCTCACAGCCTCAACGAGGTTCGGTATCAGATCATACCGTCTCTTCAATTGGACATCTATCTGCTTATAGGCGTTATCTATGCCCGCGTTCATCCTCACGAAGCTGTTGTAGATCGCCACAAACCAGAAAACCAATGCGACGATCAGGACGATCACGATTATTGCGCCTGTTCCCATACTACCTCCTTCTTTTCAACATTATAGTACAGCCGTGGCGAGATCGGCTCATCGCCTCCATCGTTTCAGCTTCTTCTGTACGAGGTCCTCCTCGCTCTCGAGCTCGGTCTTGCACTTGATGCACTGGGTCGTCACCGGCCTGAGCCGCAGCCTCTCCTCGGAGATCTCCTCTCCACAAACCTCGCACAGTCCGTACGTTCCGTCCTTGACCTTCTTCAGGGCCCCCTCTATCTTAAGCAGCAACTTCCTGTTCCTGTCCCCGAGCCTCAGCATCACGCTCGAGTTCGTCTCCTGCGAGGCCCTGTCATTGGGATCGGAGAGCATCAGGTTCTTGTTTCCCTCACTCTGGAAATGGTCGGAAAGCTTTCCGGACGCTTCAAGTATGTTTCGCTTCATACCCAGCAGGATCCGGTTGAACTCCCTCAGTTTCTCTTTTTCCATATTGGATAATATATGCTATAAACAAAGGACCTTGTAAAGAAAAATTATGGTAAGGAAGATATTGATTTTATTAAGCGCAGCGCTGGTTCTGGGTACGTCCCTGCACTACGGTTCCCCATTCCTCATCGATAAGCTCGCGATCGTGATTGCCGTGTCTGCGCTCGCCGCGCTGGTCGTCACGGTATGGGTATACGACGGCGTATTCACGTTTCCGCGGCTCGTTCCGGCCGTGTACGCGCCGGCAGCAGCCCTGCTTTTTTATCTATCCATGCGAACGATCTTCCTCGGCCCGGCAAACCAAAGATACTCGCTCGAAGCGCTGTTCGCGGGATCGCTGGTGTTGTTGTTCTTCGTCTACCTGTATGCGGGCTACGGGGAGAGGGAAAACGGCCTCTCCCTTATAAAGTCGGTCGTCTATACGAACGCGGCGCTGATGCTCGTGTTTCTGATACGGAGTGCCTTGATCAGACGGCAGGGGGCCGTGTTCTCGGGATGGCTCGTCAACCACAATCACCTGGCCATGCTCGCGGGCATGCTCATGCCCTTCCCGATGGCGATGGCCGCGTACAACCACCAGGGTCGCAGGGATAGGGTACTCTGGCTCTGTGCCCTGTTCGTCCTGCTTGCCGGATTCATGCTCTCGGTATCCAGGGGCGGCTATCTGTCCTTTATAGCGGCGATCTCGGTGACGCTCCTTGCCGGCGCATGGCTCGGCGTGTACAGCAGGAAGACAGCTCTGTCACTGTTCGGGGCCGCGATTGCTTTGGGCATCTTCGTCTTGAACCTCTACACTTTTTCGCACAGGATCTTCAGCAGTCTGTTCCTGCTTAGTGCCTCGCAGAGGGTCGGCATATGGCTGGGTTCCCTCAGGATGTTTCTGCTCCACCCGGTGTTCGGCTGGGGCATCGGCACCTACGAAGATGCGTTCCACAGGTTCAGGCCTTCCGACATCCTGAACCTCGTCAACCATGCGCACAACATCTTCCTTGAGATCGCTGACGATACAGGCATCGTAGGGCTGGCCCTGTTCCTGTGGCTCATCGTTGCATGGATCACGCTCATAGTGAAGGACCTGAGACGGGCATCGTCGAGCCTTAGAAAGGCGGTGCTGTGGGCCGGGCTGACGTCCTCGCTCTATCTGATATTCCACAATATGGTGGACTTCGGGATTTTCGTCCCCTCGAATGCCGTATCCGCGGTCCTGCTGATGGCAGCCACCGCTTCCGTAGCACAGAGCCATGGCCATGCGTTACCGCTCGACTACTTTACGAAACTTTCGACAAGACAGCGCGTTGCCATTGCCGCCGGGGCGTTTATACTGTTCCTGACCATCGCGGCCGTGTGCTCAAAGGCCTTGTACGGTGAATACTGCCTCGAGAAGGGGAAGGTCTGTTTGGCCGACAGTCGGTCCTCTTGTCCGGTCGTGCGGGCGGTTGCTGACTTTTCCACGGCGCAGAGGTTCATAGATACGGACCTCGTACACTATGAGTCCGGGAGGGCATGGTTCCTCGCGTTCGTGGATTCCGGTACCCCGTTAGCTCTTAACAACGCCATACAACAGTTTCAACGCGCCAGAGCACTCTGTCCGTGGAATCCCTATTATCCGGAAGACATCGGGGGGCTCTACCTGTACAGAGGCGATGTGAAACGCGCGGTCCTCTATACGGGAGAGGCTCTGTCGCTTGACCCTTCGAACGCTTCCCTCTGTATGCGTGTGGCAGACCTGGATATCGAGCAGGGTAGGACCGACGATGCAATCGCTTACTACACAAAGGCGTGCAGGATATACCCGGGGTACGTGCACGATGCGGTCCGTAAACTCCTGCGAAACGGTATCGCTATGAGCAGGCTTACGCGGTTTGCGGACAGCGTGCCGGACGGCGCATGGGAGCTCGCGAACGGGCTGATAGAGGAGAGGGCCCGGTCGGGCACTGATGAAGAGGACCTGCATAATAGGGCAGCCGGGATCCTCAAGAGCCTGATGGTGACCGACCGGGCACGCCTGGACAGGTACGTCCCCCTTTTCATCTCTCTAACGGCTGACAATAAGGACGCGCTGGCCCAACTCGAGTCCCTGCCTGTAAAGAACGCGTGTATGCTGTACTACATTGCATCGCTCCAGAACAGCACCGGTGACAACCGGGCGGCCATACAAACGCTGGAGCGTGTCATCCGCATGGACAGCAGGTATCGGAAGGCGTATACGCTGCTGGCGGAGATCTATGCATCAGAGGGCAGCAGAGAAGATGCGATAGCGACCCTGAAGACCGGCCTTTACTACCTGCCCTCCGACTCCGGGCTCTACGCAATGCTCGGCGCTTATTATGCCCGTGACAACGACTGGTACAACGCCGTCGAATCTTACAGGATGGCGGTCATCTTCGACCCTGCATACGAGGATGGGTACGTTCAAATGGCTCTGATCTTCAAAAGCCATGACATGCCTGCACGGGCGCTCGCCGTACTGAGGAGGGGCAGAAGAGCGATACCCGGGAGTCTCCGGATCCGGCAGATGTTGGAACAGTACCCGGCGAGATAATCTGACTTCCGACCATGGCACCGGATGCATGGCCTGTGTAATTTCTTTATAGAAAGGACCATGGTGCATCTTCGTGATCTGAGGCCATCATATACGGAACATGAATCCAGATCGAAGTTTACGCTCTGTGCGCTGTTACCACCAAAGCTGTCCAAGACGGGGGCATAGTTTACCTAAACAAACAGGCGGGTCCCCGACGTTCTGAAGAACAAGATGCCTCCTCCTAACGGACAGGCCGAATAAGGACCTTCTCATTTCCTCTTTTCTTTTAGTATAAAGGCAGGCTTTACCCCTCCCCGCCTCAACCAGTATACCCAACAATCCGTATCAAACCCGGCGGATTATTTCCCCCTGATGCCGACAGAGGTGAACAGTCCCTTGACGTCGACGTACTTCGTGATCAACTCGTAGCCCTTTTTGATCTGATCGTTCCTGGCGATCCTCACCTTACCGATGATAGACTCTATCTTCGACAGGGTCGTAAGGGTATCGTATTTCACGTGAATGACCGGCATGCCCATCGACTGTGCCCTCCCGAGCACGATCTCGTTGGGCAAAATGTCCCCGGTGAGCACAAGGCACCTCGTCGATGTCTCGAGCGCAGCGATGATGATGTCCCCCCTGTTTGCGCCGGTGATTACGGCCTTGTTCTTGCTCTTGATGAAGTTCTTCAGCGCGTTCTCGACATCCATGGCGCCAACGACAAGGTTTTCCACGAGATCGTCGAGCTTGTGCTGCCCGGAGAGCATTTCCCCGCCGACAGCGTCCATGATCTGCCGTACCGAGACCGATTCGAGTGCCATTTCTCTCGGCACGACACCGAACACCCGAACGCCTCTCTTCGTGAGATAGGGAATGATTTCGTTTACCACGAAGTCCCGGTCGTCCGTCGTGACCCTGTTGATGATAATCCCGGCGAGCCTGTCCCCGAGGAGCTCCTTTGCAGAGAGTATGCAGTCCACGCAGACCTCGTCCCGGTAGGGATCGATAAGCACCGCCTTCGCGTTGAGCGCCTTGATCGTGATAAGGCTGCTGATCCGCATCGTCAGGCCCTCGTAGAGGTTCGCGGCGCCGCTGACGATCATCACGTCCTTCCCGGCAGAGAGCTGGTCGTATGCGTTCCGGAACAGTGCCATCCCGTCGAAGTCCTTCCCCTTGAGCACCGATACCCTGAGGTCGTGTGTCAGAACAACGGGCGACATCTTTTCCACCGGATCCGTGATCCCGAGTACCTCTTTGATGAATGCAGCGTCGACATCATAGAGCGTCGTGCCCCTCCCGCCTACAGACTTCCCGATAATCCTCATGTAACCGATCTTATACCCCTGCTCCAGGAGCATCCTGCCGAGCACCGTTGACAGGAGTGTTTTCCCGGAATAGCCATTCGTTGAACCGATAAAAAAGGGAATCATACGCCTACCTCCTCAATGTTTGATCGCGATACGGGCATCGACCGCCACGGCACCCAGACCCTCTTCCTGAACGAGGAGGGGGTTTATGTCCAGCTCCGCTATGTCCGGGTTGTCGATAACGAGCTGCGATATGCGCATGATGCCGTCTGCTACCGCGGATATATCCATCCTCTTCGCCCCGCGTACCCCGAGCAGCAGGGGGTACGATCGGATCTCCTGTATCATCTCAAGGGCCTCGTCCTCCGACACCGGGGCCACCCGGAACGAGACGTCCCGGAGCACCTCGACATAGATGCCACCGAGCCCGAACATGACGAGCGGCCCGAAATTCGGATCGATGTGCATGCCCACGATCGTCTCGATGCCTCCGCCGATCATTTCCTGTATCACGACACCCCATATCCTCGCCGAGGGCATGAACTTTCCCGCATTATTCGTAATATTCGAAAAGGTAGCCTCGAGCTCCCGCGCGTCCTTAATACCAACAGCAACGCCTCCGACATCCGTTTTGTGCAGGATGTCCGGAGACGCTATCTTCATGACGACGGGATAGCCTATCGACGCTGCAAAGATGCCCGCCTCCTCCCTGGTACGGGCGAGCATGCTCTTCGGGGTCCTGAACCCGTAGTACTCCACGATGCGCCGAGCCTCGACGTCCACGAGGCTCGATCTGCCGGAGGCCCGCACGGTCTCCAGGCCCTGCCTTACCTTGGCGATGTCGATAGCGTAGCGCCGGTACGATTTCTCCGGCTTCGAGAGCCAGTCTCGGTAGTCAACGGCGGTCCGAAAAGCCCGTACTGCGGCTTCAGGAAACACATAGTTCGGCACCCCGCCGCTGTTGAGTATCCTGATGCCGGACGCGACGTCTTTCCCGCCCATGAAACCGGCGAGCGTCATCCTACCAAGCTGCCGCGCGGGACCATGTGCGACGTCGACGACCACCTGCGCCGTTTTGTCAATCTCGGTCATGTCCTGCGGCGTAAGCAGTACGAACACGCCGGCGACGTCCCTGTCCTTCACCAGTATGTCGAGGGCTGCCTTGTACTTGTCCGCCAGCGCATCGCCAATGATGTCGAACGGGTTCCCGAACGCCGCCGAGGGCGGCAGGACCTTTTTCAGGGCGAGAATGCTGTTGTCGTCCGGGTGCGCGAGCCGTATGCCGGCCCGCTCTGTCGCATCCGCTGTGATGATCCCCGGCCCTCCGGCATTGGTTATGATGGCCAGCCCGCCCTGCCCGGGCAGGGGCTGGCTCTCGAGCAGCTTCCCGATATCGAAGAGCTCCTCGATCGTGTGCGCCCGTATGACGCCGGATTGTTTGAACGCGGCGTCGAATGCCGCGTCTGATCCTGCGAGTGTACCCGTATGGGAGGAGGAAGCCCGCGCACCGACCGTGGTCCCGCCGGCTTTGATCAGGATCACAGGCTTTTTCTTGGATGCCCTGTACGCCTTCTCGATGAACGCCCTGCCGTCCGAGACGCCCTCGATATAACCGAGGATGACTTTCGTGTCCGGGTCGTCAGCAAGGTATTCTATGAAGTCCGACTCGTTGAGGTCTGCCTTGTTCCCGAGGCTTATGAACTTCGAGAAGCCCATGCCGTTCGCGAGCGCCCAGTCGAGTATGGCCGTAAGCAGGGCGCCGGACTGAGACATGATGGAGATGTCGCCTGGCAATGGCATGTCCGCTGCGAACGAAGCATTCAGCCGGACCTTCGTATCGATGATGCCCAGGCAGTTGGGGCCGATGATCCGTATACCATGGGCATCGGCCTGCTCTTTGAGCTGTTTCTCGAGCAGCGCTCCTTCGGCCCCGACCTCTTTGAACCCGGCGGAGATGACAACCGCAAATTTCGTATGTTTGTCAGCACAATCCTCGATCGATGACAGGATAGCTTTAGGCGGTATCATGAACACCGCGAGGTCTATAGTGTCCGGGATGCTTTTTATGTCCGGATAGACTTTTCTGCCGAGTATCTCCGAGGCGGTCGGATTGACCGGGTATACCTTGCCGCTGTAGCCTCCTGCGGCAAGGTTCTTCAGCAGACTGTAGCCAACCTTGCCAGGGACCTTGGAAGCTCCTATGAGCGCAATGCTCGAGGGCCTGAATATCGTGTCCAGCATATTACCGGATCTGCTTAAAAAACCCGCTCACCGCGGACACGGTATTCTGATATGTGCATGCCTCCTCGGTAAAGAGCTGTTGGAAGTTCTGCACGTGCCTTAGTTAGTTCCCGGTTACTTGGCAGGCTTTTCGTCATCCCTTCTGGTCCTCGCCCACACAAATATTATCCCGCCGGCAATGAACGTGGGTATCGCTATGAACTGGGAAGTCGACAGCGGGCCAACGAACCCCCTGATGATGTCGCCCCTGAAGAACTCGATGATGAACCTGTTGAACGAATAGAGTACCAGGAAGAGGCCCACGAGCTCGCCGTTGTGCTTCTTTAGGTGCTTTTCGTACCACAGGAGGAAGAAGAACAGGATCAGGCCGTTGACGGCCTCGAACAGCTCGGTCGACAGCAGCCTCTGTCCCGGGTAGGCAAGTCCTGCATCGCTGTCCGGTGCAAACACCGAGCCGAGGGGCCAGGGAAGCGTCGTTGGCTTGCCGAAGCAGCAGCCGTTCATGTAGCAGCCGAACGCCCGATGAATTGCGTAGCCGAGCCCCAGATAGGGAGATATCAGATCTCCATATTTGAAAAACTCCTTCTTCACCCATCTCAGGTACAGGTACATGGCGAGTATAGCGCCGAACAGCCCACCGTAGAACACGAGCCCTCCCTTCCATATCTCGAACATCTCGAGCGGGTGCTGCATATAATAGCCCCACATGGTAATGATGAACACAATCCGTGCGCCGATGATCGAGCCTATCATGATCCAGAAGCTCATATCGAGTACGATGTTCGGGTCCATGCCGAGCTTCCTGCCCTTCCTCGTTGCGAGGTAGATGGCCACGATAAACGCCGTGGCCATGGCGACGCCATAGGTGTGGATGGTAATCGGCCCATAGTGAAATAGAATAGGGTACATACACTCTCCTTTTTATTAAGGAAGCTTAATCATATATTCAGGAATAGTTCAATTGTTTTGGGAGCGCCCTGCTGCAGGTTCCCCCGGCGGAAAGCACTTGACTTTTACTGATCCGTGTATATACTACAATGTTCAAGAAAGGAGGAGGTAACCATGCAAATGGTATTAAATGACAACTTGACGAAGTATCTGGCTCAGATAGATAAGTACCCTCTTTTATCTCCCGAAGAGGAAAAGCGACTGGCCATGCGGTACTACGAAAAGAAGGACATACACGCGGCCCATAGGCTCGTGACGGCAAACATGCGGTTCGTCGTCAAGATAGCACTGGAATACAGACATTACAATGTGAAACTCATGGATCTGATCCAGGAGGGCAACCTGGGGCTTATGATGGCTGTGAAGAAGTTCAACCCTTACAAGGGGTTCAGATTGATCTCCTATGCCGTGTGGTGGATAAGGGCCTACATCCAGAACTACATCATGAAGGCCTGGAGTCTGGTAAAAATTGGCACGACCCAGCTTCAGAGGAAACTCTTCTATTCCCTCAACAAGACCCAGCCGGAGAACAACCCGGACATGCTGATCGACGAGAGAAAGATAGAGAAGAAGGCGAAGGAATTCGAGAACAGGCTCAGGCTCAGGGACGTCTCCCTCGACGTTACCCTGGATGACGAGAGCAGGGAGTCCCACCTCGATCAGCTGATAGACGAGGATGAGAACATCGAGGAGCGCATCAGCAAGCAGGAGGAAGACATGGTACTGAAGCAGACAGTCAGCAAGGTCGTGAAGACTCTGCCTGAGAGAGAGCAGTACATCATAAGGTTCAGGGTCATGTCCGACACGCCACTCTCGCTGCAGGAGATCGGCGAGCGGTACAACATATCGAAGGAGCGGGTAAGACAGCTCGAGCAGAAAGCCCTGACCAAGCTCAAGCACTCCATCGTCCCTGCGCTGGCGTAAAAACCCTGAACGCTTTACTATCCTGATGGCGGCAGATTCCTGCCGCCATTTTTATTATCCCTCGCCTGGTGAATCAGACAACAATCTTATCGAAACAAGGGGGGTCTCTAAAATTTGTCTCTAAAATTTATCTTGACAATACTAACTTTTGTGTGTAATAAGTAACGAAAAGCGAATCAGCACCGTTTTTGACTATCTCCTGACAGATTGGTTTAGATTGTTGGAACCCTTCAGTGGGTCGGACGATATAGACAATAAAGGAGGCTCTATGAAGCAGTCGAAGGCTGTGTGTTCGACACACACACACACCGTGTTGTGTGCAGTTTTGGGGTTAGTCGCAGGTCTTTTGTTGTTCTCTAACGCGCTATACGCCGGTAGTCCGAATCCATCAACTCCTGTTGCGAGCAACCATTTTACATCCTCATCCATACCTAACCCTTATGGATACCTATCATATGCTTTCCCTTATCATATTTCGTCCGATGGCAAGCTTGTAATTGATAATCCGTCAACAGAGCAGGGTAATTCTTCTCCGATAGTATCATTTGTTAACAGCAATAAAACCAATACTAATGCCTGTTATGCGAATAGCTTGATTGGGTCAAATATTAACGTAACAACAGATGGAACAGTCGACTACCCAGTGAGTGAAACGAGTATTGTAAAGTCAGAAACCAACATTATCATTGGTTTCAATGATACATATGATTATCTTTACTCAAATTCGATGGATGGATATGCTTATTCACTTGATGGGGGTAAGACATTTGTAGATGCAGGGGCAACACCAATAGGGAATATACGATGGCTTTTGGGAGATCCAAGTTTGGCAGTAGATGCAGCACACAATGTTTATTACGCCTCGTTAGCTTCAAATGGGTCAGCGGCGTTTGTTACTTTGTCTAAATCAACTGATAATGGTGTTACATTTGGGAATCCAAGCATAGTTATAGCGCCAAGTTCATCATCATATTCTTTTGATAAAGAAATGATGGCAATAGATACCATAAAGGATAGTCCCTATAAAAATAATATTTATATTAGTTATAGTGATTTTTATTTGGGTCAGTTCCCTTCTATAGAATTTGTCCGCTCTGTTGATGGAGGCAATAGCTTTTCATCTCCTCTAGTATTAAGTCAAATTGTTGGTTCTGGGCCAATGCCAGCTGTAGGTCCTGGTGGAGTTATATATGTAGCCTGGGCAGATTGGCCAATTAGTTCAAATTATCCTAACAATCATAATATCTGGATAGCAAAATCGACAGATGGTGGTCAAACCTTTAGTTCGCCTGTAAGGGTTGGCAATGTCAACATGATTGGCTTAAATACAGCAGCCTATACTTACTGTAGTCCACAACCAGCCCTCAATGGAAACATCCGTGTCAATGATTTTCCATCAATAGCGGTTGATACAAGCAGTGGGGTTACACAAGGAAATATTTATGTAGTTTGGAATAGTCAGAATAGCAATGGTTATTCTGATGTTATGCTCTCAAGATCAACCGATGGTGAAGCGACATGGGAAAGTCCCATAAGGGTAAATGATAATACAACCAATACAGATAGCTTTATGCCGTGGGTAACAGTAAATCCAACGGGTAAAGTAACAGTGATGTGGTATGATCGAAGAAACGATCCGACCAACAATCTTTTGATAGATGTCTACGAAGCAATATCTTACAATGGTGGAGTAAGTTTTGAGCCCAATATAAGGGTTACATGTCAGAGTTTTACGCCTGCTCCAACCAATCCTCCTCATAGTAGTAAATGTTATATGGGTGATTATAATCAACTCATGTCAGATCTTACAAAGGATTACAGTGTCTGGGGAGATTCTTTAACAGGTGGTCAGAATGTCTATTTTGCGACAACGGATTTGTTACAATATGAGTGGACCCAATTTCACGATAATCCTGCAAGAACAGGATATAATAATTTCATAAGCGGTGAGATACCCAAGCCTTTCTGGGCATACCAGACAGGCGGTGCGGTAGAATCTTCACCAGCAATTTTGGGCACCAACATCTTTATTGGCTCAGACGATGGCAATGTCTATTGGTTCGATGCCACAACAGGCAACCTGATTACGAAATGGAAGACAAACGGGGCGGTTACTTCCTCGCCCGCCGTGTCGATAGCTGATACAGGTGTTCCGGTCGTTTATGTCGGCTCTCAAGATGGAAAAGTATATGCACTATCATGGATCATCATTCCTTTGATTGCATGGTCGTATCAGACGGGCGGTGCTATAAATTCATCACCAGCATTGGTAGGTACGTACGACAATGGAACTATCTACATAGGCTCATCGGATACCTATTTGTATGCATTGGATACCCATACTGGTAGCCTTAAATGGAGATGGAGTCCTCACCTTGCAAACTGGGGTGTTACTTTCCAGCAGATATGTATACCAATATTGTGGTTCCAGATCTGTATCGATTTCCCGATTATTACTTATACTCCCACACCCATAAATAGCTCACCCGCAGTGGATGTTGCGAACAGCCGGGTTTACTTTACGGTGAGCAAGTATGTTTATGCTCTTAGCACAGGTGGAGCTTATCTATGGCGAAGAACCCTATCCAGCACAACGAGTTCTTCCCCATCTGTAGATAGTGATAACGACATAGTTATGGTGGGCAGCGATGATGGAACGATCTACGGACTGAATGGCTCAAACGGCAGTGTACTATGGAGCCATACGACCGGTGGAGCCATAGTCAGTACACCGGCAGTCCACAATGGGATTGTTTATGTAAGCTCCATGGATGGGAAAATCTATTATTATAATGAGGTAACGGGGTCTTTCATCGCATCCACATCTCCGGCAGTGGGCCCGATAGAAGGCTCTATTGCTTTAAACGATGTTGGGCTTTCAGTAGGCTCCGATGATGGAAAGATATACGCCTTCCAAATGTGGGGAGGTATGGGATATACTATGGTTACAACCACGGGTGCAATTAAATCGTCCCCTGCATTTACACCCCTGTATTTCGCAGTCGGAGATGACAATGGAATAGTATTTGGAGGTAGGTTTTCACCGCCATGCGCGGCGGCTGTTACCGCTGACCCTACCCAGACAAGCGAGCTCGATACGATACGGGCATTCAGAGACAAAGACATGGGGCAGGGCAAAGAGGGCAAGGGATTGATAGAGGCGTATGACAAGTACACCCCGGAGGTCGCATGGATAATATCTACCAACAGCGACATAAGGCAACGGGCCCAATCATTGCTTGGTGAGGCGATAACCGTAATAACTGCATATCAGAACAATGACGGTAATGAGCTCGATGAACAAATGACGCAGGAGCAGGTTGAGCAACTGTATCAATTTGCCGAAAGCATAAAGGCTCTGACAGATGATCAATCATTAAAGGATTCGCTTACAAGCTGGGAGCGGGATGATTTAAGCCGATGGAAGGGCATGCCGTTCCGGGCTATAATAAACGAGATTAAAAAAAAGTAAAAGGGGAATACGTTATGAAACAGATCAACATTACAATTGTTTCCCTTTTAGCATTTTTTTTACTGGCAACGATAGGGGGATGCAAAGAGCCTGCAAAATCTCAAGGCACACAAACAACGAATAAATGCATTGGAGAAGTAACACAACAAAACAAAACCCCGTTTGTCACTACCTTATCGATAGCCGATCAGGCAGGGGTTTCGACTACAACATTTACACAAGGGGAACCGATAAGTTTTACTGTTTCATGGTCGAACACCTCAACAACCACTCAATCAGCAATAGCTGGTAATTGCTGGCAGTATATAGATATATGTGATAACGACGGCCTTGTATTTACAACATCTACTGGAGTTTGGCCACCAGATTGCTTCGCATCTCTTATACCTCCAACTTTCACAATGTCGACAGGCCAGTCTATTTCAAGTTCTGTAGTATGGGATCAGAAAGATAAGAATGACCGTCAAGTCCCGGTTGGGAAGTATTGTGCTGTAGCAGAAGCATCTGGTGGTGAATGGATTACAGGCTCCACTTATTCTACCTACACAGTCTTAGGGCGGCTTCCTTCGTCTCAATTAATATGTTTCACAATAGGGCCGTAAGTAGAGGAGAAAAAGGGACTGGAAGCGGGAGAAAAATGGGGTCACCCTTGAAATGTGAAATACGTTGACAAAGAGATGGAGAACACAGTAGGGAAAAAATTATGGCCAAGCCCATGGATATTTAGGCATGGGGAGTAAAGATATCGCTGAATTTTTACAGGATTGGGTATCGACTATATTCTCTAAAGCTTTAGAAGGGCAATCTATGCCCGCCAATTTTGTATATGATAATGCCATAATGGAGCATGCTAATCTTCAGCTTAGATATCGTAATATCGATAAACTTAAGTGACGCTGAGACGAGTATGAACCGAAGATCTATAATGTGTCAGCTTGTATTGAGTGTAATATATCTGAACGTTCTCTCCTTACAAGGTTTGTCATTTGCTGAAGAGACTAAGCAGGTGATCGTACCTATTTCTGGCAGTACATACACTGAAACAGATTATAATAGAGACTGTTACGAAAAACCGTATAACCAATTATAATATATAGCTAAACCACCTAATTTTTGATCTGTCTAATAAAAAGGTAAAATTCACTGCTTCAAGCCTTTACATCTGCTACGATTTATTCCGAAAGGAGTAAACCAATGAGCGGTGATACGAAACAACGATTCGATGTTGATCCTGTATTAGCGAAGATATCTCCTCATATACCTGACGAAGAAATTGATTTGCGCTTTCCCTTCAGAAACTACAACATTCAGGGAAGAGTAAGAGAATACAAATCAAGTCAGCTTTACCGATTGCATGTGTTGACCATGATCAAAGGAATTGCATCCTTCAATAAGATTTGTAGGGAAATAAAAGTCACAAGGTCCTTTCGCGACTTCTGCCATTTTAAAAACAGGGCATCTGTGCCTACGAATCATATTTTATCAGCATTCCGAAGCTACTTAACCCCTTCCGGTGTATATTCCAACCACATTCGGCAGGTGATTCCGATTTCATTCGGCACCTGATTCCGACGCATTCGGCACCCCTCCAATAGGGGCATCAGCGAACGCTGGTTGAACCCAAGAAGTGGTATTTTGGACCTCTTAAAATCGAAAAGAGGAGGTTCAGGTATCGATGGAGAGGTTGACCATGCGTAAGATAAAAGAGGTATTGCGTTTAAAGTACGACAATGCACTGAGTGATAGTAAGATAGCTCAGAGCTTGAGTATAGCCCGGAGTACGGTTTTCGAGTGTATCAATCGGGCTAAAGTTGCAGGTATCAGCTGGCCGATTCCCCAAGATATGGATGATGCCCAACTGGAGAGGCTCCTGTTTCCTGCACCAAGGGATAGTGTTTTCCCACAGCGGATAGAGCCTAACTGGTTATCTGTATATCAGGAACTCAAGCATCCCCACGGGGAGTAACGGGGTCACCCATTTAAAGTGCCCGTGTCAAGGGAAAAGATCATCCCTATCGTGAGAAACGGAGTTTCTCACGGCTGTTCCTTGCTTTGATGTTACCATCATCCTTACCATTCCCGTAGTTTCT